>NZ_JAELVH010000225.1 GCF_019399235.1 Streptomyces poriferorum
CGGGGAATCGGGGCGGGTCCGGCTGTCCGGCGCCTTGACAGGTGAACGGAATCTGACGGACAGTCAGAAACCCTGATCCTCATGTCCGTTCCGGGAGGCAGTCGACGTGCATCTGGCCCCGACCGAGCGCCAGCAGGAGCTGCGCGCCGAACTCCGTGCCTACTTCCGTGAAGTCATGCCCGCAGGCGGCGGGCACGCCGGTCCCGCCTCCCCGGACCCGGACCTGGACCTGGACCCGGACCCGGACGCGCAGCGGCGGCTGCTGCGTCGCATCGGGGCGGACGGGATACTCGGTCTCGGCTGGCCCGTCGAGTACGGGGGGCAGGGGCGCGGCGCGGACGAACAGTTCGTCTTCTTCGACGAGGCATACCGGGCCGGCGCCCCGGTCTCCATGGTCACCCTGAACACGGTCGGCCCGACACTCATGAAGTACGGAACGGAGGCACAGAAGGAGTACTTCCTGCCGCGCATCCTGGCGGGCGAGCTCGTCTTCGCCATCGGCTACAGCGAGCCGGAGGCCGGTACCGACCTTGCCGCGCTGCGCACCCGGGCCGTACGCGACGGCGACTCCTGGGTCATCGACGGGCAGAAGATCTTCACCAGCAACGCGCAGAACGCGGACTGGATATGGCTCGCCTGCCGTACGGACCCGGACGCGCCCAAGCACCGGGGCATCTCGATCGTCCTCGTGCCCACGGACACGCCCGGCTTCAGCTGGACACCCATCGACACCGTGGGCGGCCTGACCACGACCGCCACCTACTACGACGGCGTGCGCGTGCCCGTGACAAATCTGGTCGGCGCGGAGAACGGCGGCTGGGGGCTGATCACCAACCAGCTCAACCATGAACGGGTGGCGCTTGCCGCGATCGGCATGCAGGCCGAGGACTTCTACGAAGCGGCGCTCACCTTCGCCCGCGCTCCCGACCCCATGACGGGGAGGCGGCCGGCCGACGAGCCATGGGTTCGCTCACGGCTGGCCGAGGCGCATGCCCGGCTGGCGGCGACGCGCCTTCTCAACTGGCGGCTGGTGGGGGCCGTGGGAGCGGGAGCGCTGGCGCCCGGCGACGCGAGCGGCGTGAAGTTCGCGGGGACCGAAAGCGCTGTGGAGGTGTATCGCATGTGCCAGGAGGTCACGGGCGATGCCGGATCGGTCCGGAGCGGTTCGCCCGGCGTGTTCGGCGACGGGGAGCTGGAGCGGATGAACAGGGCGGCGCAGATCAACACCTTCGGTGGCGGGGTGAGCGAGGTGCAGCGCGAGATCGTCGCGACGATGCGCCTCGGAATGAAGAGGGGGAAGCGGTGACGGCCGGGCAGGGTGTTCGGGACGAGCTGTACGAGCGGCTCAGGACGTACGAGGGCCGGGCGGCGGCCACCGAGGGCCTCGGTAAGGACCGGGTCAACGAGCCGATGATCAGGCACTGGTGCGAGGCGATGGGGGACGCGCACCCCGCTTACGGCGGACCCGACGCCGTCGCCCCGCCGACGATGCTCCAGGCGTGGACGATGGGCGGACTGTCGGGGCACACGGACCGGAGCGGGGCCTACGACGAACTCTTCGGGCTCCTCGACGGGGCCGGATACACCTCCGTGGTCGCGACCGACTGCGAACAGGAGTATCTGCGGCCCCTGCGGCCCGGGGACAGGATCACGTTCGACGCGGTGATAGAGGCGGTGTCGGAGCGCAAGACGACAAAACTGGGGACGGGCTATTTCGTCACCACGCGCATGGACGTCAGAGCGCAGGAGGAACTCGCCGGGACGCATCGCTTCCGCATCCTCAAATACCGGCCCGCGAGACCGAAGCCGAGACCGGAGCCGGAGCCGGAGCCGAAGCCGAGGCTGAAGACCAATCCCGAGCCCGGGACCGAAGCCACGGGAACGGCCATGGGAACGGCCATGGGAACGGCCACGGAAACGGGCACGGGCACAGGAGTGGGCACGGAAACGGGAACGGGAAGGGGCACACGAGCGGAAACGGGAAAGGGGAAAGGGAACGCGTTGCGTTCCAGGCCGGTGATCAACCGGGACAATGCCGGGTTCTGGGAGGGTGTCGCCTCCCACCGGCTGCTGATCCAGCGTTGCACCGCGTGCGACGCACTGCGCTTCCCCTGGCTGCCCGGATGCAACGCCTGTGGTTCGCCCGACTGGGACACGGTCGAGGCGTCGGGTGAGGGCACCGTCTTCAGTCATGTCGTGATGCACCACCCGTCCTTCCCCGCCTTCAGCGAGGACGGCGAGGGCGGGCCGTACGCCGTGGGGCTGATCGAACTCGCTGAGGGAGTCCGGATGGTCAGCAACGTCATCGGGGTGCCCTGCGACAAGGTGCGGGTGGGTATGCCGGTGCGGCTGGAGTTCCTTCGTACGGACCCCGATCTGGTCCTGCCGGTCTTCCGGGGGAGTGAGGGCTGACATGGATTTCACGCCGAGCGAGGAACAGGCCGCGGCCCAGGGGCTGGCCGCCCGGATCTTCGGTGATCTGTCGACGCACGACCGTCTGGTCGCGGCCGGCAGCGGTACGGACGCCGGACTCTGGAAGGAGATCTGCGCCGCCGGACTGCCCGGCGCGGCCGAGGAGACCGGGCTCCTCGGACTGGTGCTGCTGGCGGAGGAGCAGGGCCGGACGACCGCGCAGGTGCCCTTCGTGGCGAGCTGCGTGTACGGGCTCCTCGCCATCGCCGAGCACGGTACGGACGAACAGCGCGAGCGCCTGCTGCCGTCGTTCCGGGACGGGACGGCGGTGGCGGCGGGTGCGTTCCCGGCCGCCGGCACGGTGCACGCGGATGCGGACGAAGGCCCGGACGCCGAGGGGGGCGGGCGGCTGAACGGCATTGTCCCGCTGGTTCCGTGGCTGCGGGACGCCACCCATGTCCTGGTCGCGGCTGCGGACCGGAGCCTGTGGATCGTGCGGACCGCGGGCCCCGGAGTGGTGACGGAATCCGTGGAGACCACGGCCCCGTGGTCGGCGGGGCGGCTCGTGCTGGACGGGGCACCCGCGGAGCGGCTGGGCGGATCGGGGGCGTACGAGGAGGTGCTGGCGGGCGCCCGGACGGCGTTCGCCGGAGTGCAGGCAGGGGTGTGCGCCGGTTCGCTGGCCCGCGCGGTCGAACACACCGGAGCGCGGGAGCAGTTCGGGCGTCCGCTCTCGACGAACCAGGCGGTGCTGCTGCGGGCCGCCGACGCGTACATGGACACCGAGGCGATACGGGTCACGGCGTACGAGGCGGCATGGCGGCACGACGAGGGGCTGCCCTACGCGGAACAGGCGCTGACGAGCGCGTGGTGGGCGTCCGAGGCCGGAAGGCGGGTCGTCCACGCGGGTCAGCATCTGCACGGCGGCACGGGCGCCGACCTCGACCATCCCGTACACCGCCACTTCCTCTGGGGGCGTCAGCTCGACGCCCATCTCGGCGGCAGCGGCACGGTACTTCAGGAACTCGGCGAACTGCTGGTGAAGGAGGGACCGGAGTGAAAGCCGGTGAGGAACTGGCGCCGCTGGAGATCGCGGTGACCCGCACGCTCATCGTGGCGGGCGCGCTCGCCTCCCGCGACTACCAGGACGTCCACCACGACGCGGAACTGGCACGGGAGAAGGGGTCCCCGGACATCTTCATGAACATCCTGACGACCAACGGCCTGGTCGGGCGGTACGTCACCGACCGGTTCGGGCCCTCGGCCGTGCTCAGGCGGGTCGCCATCAGGCTCGGCGCCCCCAACTACCCGGGCGACACCATGGTGCTGAGCGGCACGGTCACCGCCGTGGGCGACGACGGTACGGCCGAGGTGGCCATCGTCGGCGTCAACGGGATCGGCAGACATGTGACCGGCACGGTGACCGTCGCCGTTCCGGAGGGGGCCGCATGAGCGTGCGCAGAGCCGATTCGCTCGGCGGGAAGGCGGCGGTGGCCGGGATCGGGGCGACCGAGTTCTCCAAGGACTCGGGCCGCAGCGAACTCAAGCTGGCCGTCGAGGCGGTGCACGCCGCGCTCGACGACGCGGGCCTCGCGCCCGCCGATGTCGACGGACTGGTCACCTTCACCATGGATACCAGCCCCGAGATCACCGTCGCCCAGGCGGCCGGTATCGGGGAGCTGTCGTTCTTCTCGCGCATCCACTACGGCGGCGGGGCGGCCTGCGCCACCGTCCAGCAGGCGGCTCTCGCCGTCGCCTGCGGGGTGGCCGACGTGGTCGTCTGCTACCGGGCGTTCAACGAGCGGTCGGGACGCCGCTTCGGGTCCGGGGTGCAGCAGCGGGAGCCCACGGCCGAGGGCACCGCGCTCGGCTGGAACCTGCCGTTCGGGCTGCTCACGCCCGCCTCCTGGGTGGCCATGGCGGCCCAGCGCTACCTGCACGCGTACGGGCTGACGCCGGAGGCCTTCGGCCATGTCGCGGTCACCGACCGGCGCCATGCCGCCAACAACCCGGCGGCGTACTTCTACGGGAAGCCGATCACGCTCGCCGACCATGCCGCCTCCCGGTGGATCGTCGACCCCCTGCGGCTGCTCGACTGCTGTCAGGAGACCGACGGCGGGCAGGCGATCGTCGTCACGAGCGCCGAACGGGCCCGGGACCTGCGGCAGCCGCCCGCGGTGATCGTCGCGGCCGCCCAGGGCGCCGGACGGGCGCAGGAGCAGATGACGAGCTTCTACCGCGACGATCTGACGGGGCTGCCGGAGATGGGCGTCGTCGCCTGCCAGCTGTGGCGCAACTCGGGGCTGGCCCCCGCGGACATCGACGTGGCGATCCTGTACGACCACTTCACCCCGTTCGTGCTGATGCAACTGGAGGAGTTCGGTTTCTGCGGACCGGGTCAAGCCGCGGACTTCGTGGCTGCCGACGCACTGCCCCTGAACACCCATGGCGGTCAGCTGGGGGAGGCGTACCTGCACGGGATGAACGGCATCGCGGAGGCGGTCCGGCAGATCCGGGGGACGTCGGTGAACCAGATACCCGGGGCGGCCACCTCCCTGGTCACGGCGGGCACGGGGGTGCCGACCTCGGGCCTCGTGCTGGGCCGGGCAGGGTGAGGCGCGCCGGCCCTGTCCCACCGTGGGAGGGCCGGGGCCGGTCCGGTGGTCTCGGGGACGACCCTGAGTTCAGAAGGAGCGCCACCTCCACCTACAGGAGGTGGAGGTGGCCCCAGCCCTACACCCTGAGGCGGACGCCGTTTCGGGACCTGGGGGCGATCCCCGCGGCGGCGCCCGCTCCTAGCGTGGAGTTATGACCACGCCAGTCTGCACGGGCGCCTCCAGGGGAGCCGCTGCCACCACCCAGGCCGTCCCGCGGAGCCATGCCGTCCCGCGCGCCCACGCCGCCACGCGCACCCCGGCCACCGCGCGCCCGACGTACGGCGCGCGTGCGCCGCACGTCCCGTATCCGTCGTTCACGTCCTTCGTGAAGGCCCGCGGGCCGGTGCTGCTGCGAGCCGCCCGCTCGCTCACCGCGAACCCCAGCGATGCCGAGGACCTGCTGCAGACCGCGCTGACCAAGACGTACGTCGCCTGGGAGCGGATCGAGGACCACCGGGCACTCGACGGATATGTCCGCAGAGCCCTGCTGAACACCCGTACCTCGCAGTGGCGCAAGCGCAAGGTCGACGAGTTCGCGTGCGACGAGCTGCCCGAGCAGGAGACGGTGCCCGGGCCCGACCCGGCCGAGCGGCAGACGCTGCACGACGCCATGTGGCGTGCCGTGCTGAAGCTCCCCGACCGCCAGCGGGCCATGGTCGTCCTGCGCTACTACGAGGACCTCAGCGAGGCCCAGACCGCCGAGGTGCTCGGGGTGTCCATCGGCACGGTCAAGAGCGCGGTGTCCCGGGCGCTCGGCAAGCTGCGCGAGGATCCGGAGCTGGCCCCCGTCCGGTGACCCCGCAGGGGTCGTTGCGGAGTCACGGGCCTGTCCCACAGGCATGACCGGCACAGGCAGGGGCGTCACAGCCCGTCCCGCAGGCATGGCCGTCGCAGGCCCGTCGCGCAGGCATGGCCGTCGCAGGCGCGAGGGTCACGGGCACGAGGGTCACGGGCGTGAGGGTCACGGGCGTGAGGGTCACGGGCACGAGGGTCACGGGCACGAGGGTCACGGGCACGAGGGTCACAGGCATCAAGTGCCGCGGACACGCATGTCACGCGCGAGCATGCTGAGAAGCTTCCTCCGGACTGTCCGGCTGGAGTGAAATTGCCCGGCGACACCGATTCGTTCCCTCGGGAGTAGTGACATACCGCGCGGTATGTGCGCAGAATCAGCGGAACCTTACTGCCGCGTAGCGCCCACCGGGAGGACGCCGTGCTCAGCACCATGCAGGACGTACCGCTGACTGTCACCCGCATCCTGACCCATGGGATGACCATCCACGGGAAGTCGCAGGTCACGACCTGGACCGGAGAGCCCGAGCCGCACCGGCGCAGCTTCGCCGAGATCGGCCGGCGAGCCACCCAGCTCGCCCACGCCCTGCACGACGAGCTCGGCATCGACGGGGACCAGCGGGTCGCGACCCTCATGTGGAACAACTCGGAACACGTGGAGGCGTACCTCGCCATCCCGTCGATGGGCGCCGTCCTCCACACGCTGAACCTCCGGCTCCCCGCCGAGCAGCTGGTCTGGATCGTCAAGCACGCCGACGACAAGGTCGTCCTCGTCAACGGCTCCCTGCTGCCGCTCCTCGCCCCGCTGCTCCCCCAGCTGACGTCGCTGGAGCACGTGGTCGTCTCGGGCCCCGGTGACCGCTCCGTCCTGGACGGCGCCGCGGTACGCGTGCATGACTACGAGGAGCTGATCGCCGGCCGTCCCACCACCTACGACTGGCCCGAGCTGGACGAACGCCAGGCCGCCGCCATGTGTTACACCTCGGGCACCACCGGGGACCCCAAGGGCGTCGTCTACTCCCACCGTTCGATCTACCTGCACTCCATGCAGGTCAACATGTCCGAGTCGATGGGGCTGACGGACCGGGACACCAGCCTGGTCGTCGTGCCCCAGTTCCACGTCAACGCGTGGGGTCTGCCGCACGCCACGTTCATGTCCGGCGTCAACATGCTGATGCCGGACCGCTTCCTTCAGCCGGCCCCGCTCGCGGACATGATCGAGCGTGAGCGTCCGAGCCACGCCGCCGCCGTCCCCACCATCTGGCAGGGCCTGCTGGCCGAGGTCATCGCGAACCCCCGCGACCTCACCTCGATGGCCAACGTCACCATCGGCGGCGCCGCCTGTCCGCCCGCTCTCATGGAGGCGTACGACAAGCTCGGTGTCCGCCTCTGCCACGCCTGGGGCATGACGGAGACCTCGCCGCTCGGCACCATGGCCAACCCGCCCGCCGGGCTGACCGAGGAGGAGGAGTGGCCCTACCGCGTCACGCAGGGCCGTTTCCCGGCCGGTGTGGAGGCGCGGCTGGTCGGCCCCGCCGGCGAGCACCTGCCGTGGGACGGCGAGTCGGCCGGTGAGCTGGAGGTACGCGGTGCCTGGATCGCAGGCGCGTACTACGGCGGCGCCGACGGCGTGGCGCTGCGGCCCGAGGACAAGTTCAGCGAGGACGGCTGGCTGAAGACCGGCGATGTCGGTGTGATCAGCGAGGACGGTTTCCTCACGCTCACGGACCGGGCCAAGGACGTCATCAAGTCGGGTGGCGAATGGATCTCCAGCGTCGAGCTGGAGAACGCGCTGATGGCGCACCCGGATGTCGCCGAGGCCGCGGTCGTGGCCGTCCCCGACGACAAGTGGGGCGAGCGTCCGCTCGCGACCGTCGTCCTCAAGGAGGGCGCCACCGCCGACTACGAGGCGCTGAAGGCGTTCCTCGCCGAGTCGGGCATCGCCAGGTGGCAGCTGCCGGAGCGCTGGTCGGTCATCGCGTCCGTGCCGAAGACGAGCGTCGGGAAGTTCGACAAGAAGGTCATCCGCAAGCAGTACGCGGCGGGCGAGCTGGACATCACCCAGCTCTGAGCCGGGCGACGCGGCGAAACGCGAAGACGACGAGGGCGGTACGGGAGTGATCCCGTACCGCCCTCGTCCGCTGTACCGATGACCGTCCGCGGCCGGTCCGCGACCGGTCCACGGTCGGTTCGCGGTCGGTTCGCGGTCAGTTCGTGCCGATCTTCGCGAGCAGGTCGACGATGCGGGACTGCACCTCGTCGCTCGTCGAGCGCTCGGCCAGGAAGAGGACCGTCTCGCCCGAGCTCAGCTTCGGCAGCTCCGAGCGGTTCATGTCGGCCGAGGTGTAGACGACCAGCGGGGTGCGGTTCAGCTGGCCGTTGGCGCGCAGCCAGTCGACGATCCCGGCGCGGCGGCGGCGTACCTGCATCAGGTCCATCACCACCAGGTTCGGCCGCATCCGGGTCGCGAGCGAGACCGCCTCGCTGTCCGTAGCTGCGCAGGCGACCTGCATGCCGCGCCGCTCCAGGGTCTGTGTCAGCGCGAGCGAGATCTCCTCGCTCTCCTCGATCAGCAGGACGCGCGGCGGATGCTGTTCGCTGTCGCGCGGTGCGAGGGCCTTCAGGAGTACGGCGGGGTCGGCACCGTACGCAGCCTCCCGCGAGGCCTGTCCCAGACCGGCGGTCACCAGCACCGGCACCTCGGCCGCCACCGCCGCCTGACGGAGCGACTGCAGGGCCTTGCGGGTGATGGGGCCGGTCAGCGGGTCCACGAAGAGCGCGGCGGGGAACGCCGCGATCTGCGCGTCGACCTCCTCGCGCGAGTGCACGATCACCGGCCGGTAGCCGCGGTCGCTCAGCGCCTGCTGGGTGGAGACATCGGGGGCCGGCCAGACGAGGAGCCGGCGCGGGTTGTCCAGCGGCTCCGGGGGCAGTTCGTCGTCGACGGGCTGCGGGGACGGGCGGTTGGCGACCTCGACGGCGCCGCCGGGCCCGTCCAGCGGCTCCGGTCCCTCGACGGCACCCTCGTCGGGCGCCCCTATCGCGTACGCGCGTCCTTCGGCCGCCGGAGCGGCGAGCAACTGCCCCGAACCCTGGCCCTGCACGGTACCGACAGCGCCACCGGTGCCGGCGGTGCCACCGGGCCCGGTCTGCGAGGCGGGCGGCTGCGGTGCGGGGGCGTGGGGCGCGGAAGTGGCCGCGGGCGGCAGGGCGGCGCGTTCGCTGCGGTCGCCCTCGGGCGGTGCGGCGAGCTTGCGGCGCCGCCCGGCCCCGCCCGCGCCACCGCCGAGGGTCTGGTTCTGCTGGTGGGCGATGTGCTGGGCGAAAGGCACGCCCTGTCCCAGTGTCCGCACGCTGAACGCACGCCCCTGCGTCGAGTCCGGCGACCCCGGGGGCATGGGCGCCTCGGCGGGCAGCGGCTGCCGCCGCGCGTCCGGGCCGGGCGAGAGCGTCCGCGGCCGGCTTCCGTCGTGGGCGGCGGACAGGCCTGCCGGACCGACCGGTTCCGCAGGGCCGTCAGCGCCCTCGGGAGCGGCGCCGCGGGCGTTGCCGGCGGTCGTCGTCCCGGTGGTGTGCGTGGTCGGCCCGGAGGCGGGCAGGCCCGAGTCGGCCCCGGGCCCGTCCTGGGCGGCGGGGCCCTGACCCGACGAGTCGTCCATGTCCCAGCCGCCGGGCTGCGTGGGCGGCGACGGCTGGTCGGAGGGGCCGGGACCGGCCGTCCGGCCGCCCTGCTCCTCCTGCGGAACCTGAGGCGCTTCGGCATGCCTGGCCCGGCGACGCCCGGTCGGGAGCGGGTGCGCCTGCGGCGGGGTGTGGTCGTGCTCCGGCGCACCGGATACCGCGTCATGGCGCCCGGGCAGCGCGTCATCCCGCCCGGGCAGTGAAGCGTCCGCCTCACCTGCGGTGGGCGGGATCCGGTCGGCATCCGCCGGCGGGAGCGCGAAGGGGACGCGTGGGCCCGCCTCGGCCTGGGCGGCCCGGTCCTGGGCGGCCGACAGGGCACGACGGGCGCGCCGCCCGGTCGGCTGCTGCGCCGGAGCATCGGCCTGCGCCTGTCCGGCCTGCGCCTGTCCATACGCCGGCTGCCCGCCCTGAGCCTGCTCGGCAGCCGCCTGTCCGCGAGCCGGCTGTCCGTGAGCCGCCGGCCCTTGAGCGGCCTGCCCGTGCGTCGCCTGCCCGCCCTGAGCCTGCCCGCCCTGAGCCTGCCCGTGCGTCCGGGCGGTGTCGTCGTGTCCGGGATAGCCCGCGGGCCCCCCGGCCTCCGCGGTGGAGCCGGCGGCCGGAAGCGCCAGTTGGTCGCCGCCACCCCGGTGCGCCCGGTGTCCGCCCGCCGGCACCGGCATCGGCGCCTCGGCGGGAACACCCTGCGGCGGGACGGTCTGACCGCGCTGCGGACGGCCACCGGCCCCCTGGGCACCCTCGGCCGCCGTCACCACGGACCCTTCCGAAGGCGCGGGAGCCACGGCCGCGGGCAGTGCGAGTGCCTGCCCCGGGCCCTGCCGCACGGCGTCGGCCGGGGTGCCGGTCTCTGCCGGGCTGGGCCGGCCGCGCCTGCGGCCGGAGCCGCTTGCCTGCGGGGCCGGAACGAGTTCGTGCGGGCCCGCCGCATCGGGCGCGGGCGCGTTCGCGGATGCTTCGACGGACTCCGGGGCGGGGTTCGCGCCCGCCTCCCGGCGCGCACGCCGGCGCCCGGTGGGCTCGGCCGCACCCGTGCTGGAGGAGCCGATCTCGCCCGTGCCGTCGGAGCCGCCCACGGGGCTCTCCAGGAACGCGTCCGTGGACCCCCTGCGCGCCCGGCGGCCCCGCCTGCCGCCCTCGGAAACCGCGACCTCGCCCGACGCCCCGGAATCGCCCGGGGCCCCGGGCACCGGCGGAACCACGGCGGTCTCGGGTGCGAGCGGCGGAACCACGGCCGCGTCGGGCTCCATCGGCGGAGCCGCAACCAGGCCGGGCACCATCGGCTGAGCCACAGCCGCGTCGGGCTCCATCGGCGGAGGCACAGCCAGGTCGGGCACCATCGGCGGAGCCACGGCGGCCTCGGGGGCCATCGGCGGCATCACGGTTCCGGCACCCGCGCCGAGCGGGACTTCGAGCACGTACGCGCTGCCGCTCATTCCCGGCATCTCATGGGTCTGGAGCACACCGCCGTGCGCCCGCACGATCCCGCGCACGATCGGCTCGTGCACCGGGTCTCCCCCGGCGAACGGCCCGCGCACCTCGATCCGTACGACGTCACCGCGCTGAGCCGCTGCGACGACGACCGTCGAGTCGATGTAACCGCCGCCCGGCGTCAGCCGGGCCTTACCGGTGGAGTCGACTCCGGCGACGTCCGCGACCAGATGCGCGAGCGCGGTCACGAGCCGTCCCGCGTCGACCTCGGCCTCGATCGGCGGCGCGTGCACGGCGAACTGGGCCCGGCCGGGGCCGATCAGCTCGACCGCCGCGTCGATGCCCGCCGTCACCACACCGTCGAGCAGCACGTTCGTCTTGACGAGCGCCTCGGAGCCGCCGTCCAGACGTTGGTAGCTCAGCACGTTGTCGACGAGCGTCGTCATCCGCGCATAGCCCGCGGCCAGGTGGTGCAGGATCTGGTTGGCCTCGGGCCACAGCTGGCCCGCGGGGTCGGCGGCGAGCGTGGACAGCTCGCCCCGCAGCTCCTGGAGCGGCCCGCGCAGCGACTCGCCGAGCACGGCGGTCAGCTGGGTGTGCCGGGCGGACAGGTCGGCCAGCCGTTCGGCCTGCTCCTCCAGCTCGGAGGCGTAGCGCTCGGTGCGGTCGGCGAGTTCGGCCGCGTGCTGTTCCGTCAGCGCGGTGACCTCGGCGGTGTGCCGCTCGGTGAGTTCCGTGACCTCCGCGGTGTGGCTCGCGGTCAGCTCGGCGACCTCGGTCCTGCGCTTCTCGTCGAGCTCCTCGTACGGCCGGCGGTCGGTGAACGTCATGACCGCGCCGACGAGCTGGTCGCCGTCCCGCACAGGCGCGGTGGTCAGGTCGACCGGCACCTGCGCGCCGCTCTTGGACCACAGGACCTGCCCGCGCACCCGGTGCTTGCGCCCCGACTTGAGGGTGTCGGCCAGCGGCGACTCCTCGTACGGGAACGGCTCGCCCTCGGCCCGCGAGTGCAGGATCAGCGGATGCAACTCCTGGCCGCCCAGGTCGGTGGCGCGGAAGCCGAGGATCTGTGCCGCGGCGGGATTGACCAGCACGACGCGGCCGTCCGTGTCCGTGCCGACGACGCCCTCGGAAGCGGCCCGAAGGATCATCTCGGTCTGGCGCTGCGACCGGGCCAGCTCGGCCTCGGTGTCGACGGTGCCCGACAGATCGCGCACGACGAGCATCAGCAGCTCGTCACCCGTATAGCTGCCGCTGTAGGAGCTCTGGACGTCCGTGTACGCCGCCTGCCCGTCCTCCAGGCTGGCGCTCGTCACCTCGACGGGGTACTCGTTGCCGTCGGTGCGCCGCGCGGTCATCCGCGTGGGCTTGGTCCGGCCCCGCTCGTCCGCAGCCTCCGGCCTCCGCATCGACCCCGGGATCAGCTTGGAGTCGAACTCCGGCAGCAGATCGAGCAGTCCGCGACCGACGAGCGCGGTGCCCGGCGTCTCGAACATTTCGAGGGCGATGGTGTTGGCGTTGACGACCGTACCGTTGCAGTTGACGAGCAGTAGCCCGTCCGGCAGGGCGTCGAGTATGGCTGCGAGGCGAGCAGCGCCTCGAGATGGCCTGCTGCTCACGACGACGCTTCCTCCCTGATTACTGCACCTTGCCGACAGCGGGCCCCATCTTGCCCCTCGGGCCTCAGGCTGTCACTGAAGGAGTCTAAAGGCAGGGGAGGGGCAAGGGGCGGCGGATGAGGGGGAGCTCTCACCAAGGTTCTGTGCATACGGTGTACGACTCTGGCCCATTACGTGCCCCGCAGGCCGCCCCGAACCCGGTACAGCCGCAGCTCACCGGACGTTGGGGAGCACCGGCCGCAGACTGTTCCAGCGCCCGATCTCGCACCCGTTGGTCCGCTCGAACGCGGAGTCGATGCTTCGCCCTTCCCACGTTCCGGTGATCCGTGCGGTGGCCCCTCCGCCGAACTGCTGCGTGCACATCGCGTTCCGGGACACCGGTGCGAACGGGTCAGCGCTCTCGCCCGGCAGCTGCGCCAGCCGGTCGCAGGCCTGCTGCGCCACGGGGTGGCTGCCGCCGGCCGGGTCGCAGTCCAGCTCGTACGTCCCGTCGGCCTCCGGGTTCCCCGACCCGGAGACGACCACGGTGAGGTGCGTGCCGGCGTCGTCGTTCTGCAGCACGGGCAGCGGCAACGGCAACGGCAGGGGACCGGCCACGGCCGTCGCCGCGGGGGCGGCGGCGGACAGTGCGGCCAGCGACACGACGGCGGTGAGGGCGAGACGACGCATCATTGCGGACTCCTGTGGTCGTACGTGTCGCCGGCACCGGCCGGCGACGAAGAAGAACGAAGGGCGGACGCCCCGCCATGACTAACGCTCCGCACGCCACGGCGTTGCGCAACCGGAGGCGCTTTGCCCTCGCGGCCGACTGCCTAGTACCGTAGGCAGCGATTGGTGACGCAGTGCTCAGCTGTGTCATCATCTGCACGCACCACTCGCGCTCGCGCGGGGTGTGCTGGAGGCGTCGCCTAGTCCGGTCTATGGCGCCGCACTGCTAATGCGGTTTGGGTCTTAAAGCCCATCGAGGGTTCAAATCCCTCCGCCTCCGCTTGATCACCGAAGCCCCGTGCCACTGGCACGGGGCTTCGGTGAT
>NZ_JAELVH010000226.1 GCF_019399235.1 Streptomyces poriferorum
GAGCTGCTGGGGGCGGCGGGGGTCTGAACCTCTCCTGTCGGAAGGTGCCAAAGACTGCTGACATCATGTCTCGCATACTTGTTGGTAACAACGTCTAGTCGGGGGCCGACCTGCGGCTCTACGGTGCAGGCATGCCGACGAACCTGCCCGATGTAGTGCTCTGGTCCATACCGGCCTTCGTCCTGCTCACCGTCGTGGAAATGGCGCTCCACCACTTCCACCCCGACGAGGACGCCGCCGGTTACGAGGCGAAGGACGCCACCACCAGCATCTCCATGGGGCTGGGCAGCCTGGCCTTCGACCTCCTGTGGAAAGTGCCCATCGTGGCCATCTACACCGCGGTCTACGAACTGACCCCGCTCAGCATCCCGCTCCTGTGGTGGACCGTCCCGCTGATGCTGCTGGGGCAGGACTTCTTCTACTACTGGTCCCACCGCGGGCACCACGTCATCCGGATCCTCTGGGCCTGCCACGTGGTCCACCACTCCAGCCGGAAGTTCAACCTCTCCACCGCGCTGCGCCAGCCCTGGACCTCGCTGACCGTGTGGCCGTTCTACCTCCCGCTGATCGCGTGCGGAGTCCACCCGGCGGCGCTGGCCTTCTGTTCCTCGGTCAATCTCGTCTACCAGTTCTGGGTGCACACCGAGCGGGTCGACAAGCTGCCCCGGCCCTTCGAGTACGTCCTGAACACGCCCTCCCACCACCGGGTGCACCACGCCTCCCAGGGCGGCTACCTCGACCGGAACTTCGGCGGCATCCTGATCGTGTGGGACCGGTGGTTCGGGTCCTTCACCGCGGAGACGGAGCGGCCCGTGTTCGGGCTCACCAAGAACATCGACACGTTCAACCCGCTGCGGGTCGCCACCCACGAGTACGCCGCGATCGCCCGCGACGTCCGCGCGGCGGGCAGCTGGAGCGAGCGGGCCGGGCGGGTCTTCCGCGGACCCGGCTGGAAGCCCGCCGAGACCGCGGTGGTCGCGGTGGACGGCCCCACGGCCGTGCCCGCGCGGGAGCGCACCGGATGAGCGCCGGCCCGTCCGCGGACCGGCGGGAGCGTCTCGTACGCCCGCTGCTCGTCGCCTTCCTCCTCGCGTGCGCGGCCGACCTCGTCGGGGTCCTCACCGACACCGGACCCGTCCACGTCGTCGCCAAGCCGCTGCTGATGCCGCTCCTCGCCGCGTACGCCGCCGCCCGGCGCGGGCCCCGGCTGCTGACCGCCGCCCTGCTCTGCGGCTGGATCGGGGACGTGTTCCTGCTGGCCGACGCCGACCTCGCCTTCCTCATCGGGATGGGCGGCTTCGCCGCGGGACACCTCTGCTACCTGCGGCTCTTCGGCCGGGCCCGCGGCGCACTGCTTCCCGGGATCGGGTACGCGGTCGTCCTGACCGTCTTCACCGTCCTGATCTGGGACGGGCTGCCGGCCGGACTGCGGATCCCGATGGCGGGCTACAGCCTGCTGCTGACCGCCATGGCCTACCGTTCCGGCGTCCTCGGCCGGTACGCGGCCACCGGAGGCGCGCTCTTCCTGCTCTCCGACGCGCTGATCGCCACCGGCATCGCCGACTGGCCGCAGCTGCCCGCCCCCGACTTCTGGGTCATGCTCACCTATGTCGCGGCGCAGTTCCTGCTGACCCTGGGCGTGCTCGCGCCGGGGGCGAAAGGGGCCGGTGCGGTCCTCGGGGCGTACCGTGAGCGGAGTATCAGCATCTGAGATCAGCAAGGACCCCCACGCATGCGCGCCACCGTCATTCACGCCCCCCCACGACATCCGCGTGCAGGAGGTCCCGGACCCGGTGATCCAGCAGCCCACCGACGTGGTGCTGCGGGTCCTGCGGGCCTGCATCTGCGGCAGTGACCTGTGGGCCTACCGCGGCGAGTCCGCCAGGCAGCCCGGCCAGCGCATCGGCCACGAGTTCCTGGGGATCGTCGAGGAGGCGGGCTCCGAGGTCAACGGCTTCGCCGTCGGTGACCTCGTCGTCGCACCCTTCGTCTGGTCCGACGGCACCTGCGCCCACTGCGCCGAAGGGCTCACCACCTCCTGCCCGCAGGGCGGCTTCTGGGGCTCGGTCGGCTCCGACGGCGGGCAGGGCGAGGCCGTGCGCGTCCCGTTCGCCGACGGCACGCTGGTCAGGCTCCCCGCCGCCGCGGCCTCCGACGACCACCTGCTCACCGCGCTCCTGGCCCTCTCCGACGTCCTCGGCACCGGCCACCACGCCGCTGTCGGCGCCGGTGTGAAGCGGGGCTCAACGGTCGCCGTCGTCGGTGACGGCGCAGTCGGCCTGTGCGGCGTCATGGCCGCCAAGCGGCTCGGCGCCGAGCGGATCATCGCGCTCGGCCGCCACCGGGTACGTACGGACATCGCCCGCGACTTCGGCGCCACCGACGTCGTCGCCGAGCGCGGCGACGCGGCCGTCGAGGCGGTACGGGAACTGCTCGGCGGCGAGGGCGCCCAGGCGGTCATCGAGGCCGTCGGCACCGAGCAGTCGATGCGCACCGCCGTCGGCATCACCCGCGACGGCGGCTCCATCGGCTACGTCGGCGTGCCGCACGGCAGCGGCACCGGACTGGACCTCGGCATCATGTTCGACCGGAACATCGCCCTGCGCGGCGGCGTCGCCCCCGTACGCACCTACATTCCGGAACTGCTCCCCGACGTGCTGTCCGGCACCATCGACCCGTCGCCCGTCTTCGACCTGACGGTCGGCCTCGACGAGGTGCCGGCCGGCTACAGGGCGATGGACGAGCGCACGGCGCTGAAGGTCCTCATCAAGCCGTGAGCCAGACGGCCGCGTCCGCCCCCAGCGGTCCGGGCGGGCGCGACCAGCCGGCGGGCGCCCCGTCGAAGGCGACCGGCGGCAACGCGTGGCGCAGGCGTCCCAGCGGGCTGTCGGTCTCGGTGAGCCACTTCTGCGGGTCGTGGTCCACGGGTGCCGTACGGTCCGGCAGGGCCGGGATCTCGTCGGTCAGCCAGGCCGCGGTACGGGCGAGCGAGAGGGTGGCCAGCCGCGAACCGCCCTCGTCGTGCTGCTCGGTCAGCGCCCGCAGCACCGCCGCGGCGAGCAGGTAGCCCGTGCCGTGGTCCAGCGCCTGGGCGGGCAGCGCACCCGGCGGACCGTCGAGCGCTCCCGGGCCGGCCTCGGTCACGGCGATGCCGGTGGCGACCTGCACCACGCTGTCGAAACCGCGCTGACCGGCCCACGGACCCTTTCCCCAGGCCGACAGCCGCCCGATCACCAGACCCGGCCTGCGCGCGGCGAGGGACTGCGGCGTGAGGCCGAACCCGTCGAGCGCACCGGGCCGGTATCCGGTGACGACCACGTCCGCCCCGGCCAGCAGCTCGTCGAAGACCTCGCGGCTGGCGCCGCTCGCCAGGTCGATGCCCACCGACCGCTTCCCGAACCCCGTGTCGCTGTGCGCGTCCTGGCTCTCCGGGAGCTGCGGGGCGTCGATCCGCAGGACGTCGGCGCCGAGCAGCGCGAGCGTACGGGTGGCGACCGGTCCCGCGGTGACCCGAGTGAGGTCCAGGACGCGCAGCCCGGCAGCGGGCCGCAGCGGTGTGCCGGCGAGGGCGGCGGTCCGACGCACCGGGGCGGTGTCCAACCGTTCCCTCTCCACCAGCGGCACGCCGGAGAGTGCGACGCGGCGCGGGTCGGCGGCCCATTCCTCCGGGGTCCTGGCGGCCACGGCCAGCCCGCCCGCGGCGTACACCGTCCGCTCGATCTCGGCCGCCCGCCGCCCGGCGAAGGACGCGGCCACGGCATCCACGGCCAGGTCGTCGGCGGTGTCCGCTGGCAGGCCCAGTGTGCCCAGCAACCGGGCTCGGTGGTGCGGGTAGTTGGCGTGCGTACGGACCCAGCCGTCGGCGGTGCGCCAGAACCGGGAGAGCGGGGCGAAGTTGGCCGGGGCGCGGCCGTCGATGCGCAGATGGCGCTCGCTGACGAACGCGGTGGCCACCGCGCCGTCGTCGATCCGGACACGGGGTACGGGTCCGCCGGTGCGGCGGGCCGCGAGCTCGGCGGCGGCCAGGGAGCAGACCCCGACCGCGGCGCGGGCCAGCTCCCGCACGGGCAGTCGGGCGGGGAGCAGCCCATCCGGTCCTGTGGTCCCGATCAGGGAGAGCAGTGCGGGGTCGCCGCCGAGGGCGGCCCAGGCCTGCCCGGTGGCGGAGGCGGGGATGCGGGTCATCCCCGCACTATGGCACTGAGTGCCAGGTGGGGAACAGATGCCGGACCGGGGCCGGGCAGGACCGGGGCCGGCACGGAAAGGTGCACGTGCCGGCCCCTCACGCCGTCCCCTACCAGCGCACCGCGTCGAGCGCGTCCACCACTCCGGCCCCGTAGAAGCCGTTTCGGTTCTTGCCGCCCTCGCACACCGCGTCGATCTTGCCGTCACCGTTGATGTCGTACGGCTCACCGCACGCCTTGGCGTCGGCCTCAAGCGTCAGCAGCGCCTTGACCGCGGCGGCCGACGCGTACGGGTGCGTCGACTTGATCAGGGCCACGACGCCCGCGACGTGCGGGGAGGCCATCGACGTACCGGCCTTGTAGCCGTACTTCCCGCCGGGCAGTGTGGACAGGATCAGACCGCTCGTCGCCGGCGGCGCGGGCGTCTGGTAGACCGTCGAGTCCCCGCCCGGCGCGGCCACGTCGATGACGCCGTTCCCGTAGTTCGAGTACGAGGCCTTCAGCCCCTTCGCACCCGTCGCCGAGACCGTCACGACCCCCGGCAGCATCGTCGGGATGTCGAGGCACACCTTCGGGTCGATGGTCCGGGTGACCGGCGTGGTGTCGTTGGGGCTCGTCACGTCCTCGATCGTGTCGGCCGCAAGGTCCTCGGCCGCGTTGCCCGCCGCGGCGACATTGACCGCGCCCTTGCCCTCGGCGTACCGCGTGGCCCGGGCGACGGCCTCGACCAGTGCGCCCTGGTCCGGGTCGTCCTTGCAGTTGAACAGCCACGGGTCGGTGTAATAGCTGTTGTTGGTGACGTCCACGCCGTGCTCGGCCGCCCACATGAAGCCGCAGACGACGGCCTCGGTGTAGAAGAAGCCGTCCGGGTTGCCCACCTTGATGCCGGAGACCTTCACGCCCGGCGCGACCCCGGTCACGCCGACGCCGTTCTTGGCGGCGGCGATGGTGCCCGCGACATGCGTGCCGTGATCGCTCTCGCCGGCCTTCGGACGCCAGGCGCCTTCCGTGGTGTCCGGGGCGCCGGACACACAGTCGGCCGAGGCGGAGCGGTCGAAGTTGGCGGCGAGGTCCGGATGGGTGTCGTCGACACCCGTGTCGATGACCGCGACCGTGACCTTCGAGCTGCCCAGCGACCTCTTGTGCGCCTGGTCCGCCTTGATGGCGGGCAGGTCCCACTGCAAGGGCTCCATGGGGTCCTGGCCCGCCGTGGCCTGCGCCGCCGCGGCCCGCTCCTGCTGCGCGGTCAGCGGCTGCCCGACCCCGATGTCCTTCGTGGCCTGCGGAACGATCGGGTTGGTACGGGTGGCGCCCGCCGAGTCGACACCCCGGACCCGGCGCATCGACTGCGCGAACTGCGGGTTCTGCGAGTGGGCGACGATGACCCCGATCCGGTCGTAGGCGATCACCACCGTGCCGCCGGCCCGCTCGATGGCCTTGCGCACCTGCTTGACGGTGCCGTGACCGCCGCGGGTGTTGACCACGTACGACAGCTTCGGACCGTCCGTCGACACCGCCGCGGAAGGCGTCTCCTGCGCCGGGGCGGCGGAGGCGGTGCCCGTCGGCAGGAAGCCGAGCGATGCGGTGAGGGCCAATCCGACGGGCAGCGTCAGCGCGCGCTTCCGTCTGGATCCCAGATGAGCCATGGGGTCTCCACTTCATCCGTGTCAGTCGACGGACACGGGGTGTGTCCAGTCGCGTACATGACGAGTGAAGCTATCGCTGATCATCCCGGCTCATCAATGAGTTCGAGAGAACCGATTTCGGCCGGAGCGTCCGAAGGGGTGATACGGAGACGGCCGAAACCGAGGTGAACCGCTTCGCCGCGCGCTGCGTGCCGTTGTCAGGGGAGGCGCACATCACTCCCCGATATCGAGGTCCCCAGTGAAATCCACCGTCCCCACCACCACCGCACCCGCGTCGCGAGGAGATTCCGTGGCTACCGATGCACCGCCGCCCGAGGGCAGTACGGACACAGGCCCCGCCCAGCCCACGACCGAGGCGTTCGTCGCGGAGCAGGCGAGCCAGGAATTCGGCGAACTCCGCCGCTCGTACCGCTCGTTCGCCTTTCCGCTGACCATTGCCTTCGTCCTCTGGTACCTGCTGTACGTGCTGCTCTCCAACTACGCCGGCGGCTTCATGGGCACCAAGGTGTACAGCAACTTCAACGTGGCCTTCGTCTTCGGCCTCGCCCAGTTCCTCACCACCTTCCTCATCGCCTGGTTCTACTCGCGGCACGCCAACGCGAAGCTCGACCCGAAGGCCGAGGCCATCAAGTCCCGTATGGAGGCCGACGTATGAGCGCCGCGTTCCACTCCCACACCGTCGTGACGCTCGCCGCCTCGTCCACCAGCGAGCACCGGCCGCTGATCATCTCCCTCTTCGCGGTCTTCGTCGCCGCGACCCTGGGCATCACCGTCTGGGCCGGCCGTCAGACCAAGAGCGCCTCCGACTTCTACGCGGGAGGCCGCCAGTTCACCGCCTTCCAGAACGGCCTCGCGGTCTCCGGCGACTACATGTCCGCCGCCTCGTTCCTCGGCATCGCGGGAGCCATCGCCCTCTTCGGCTACGACGGCTTCCTCTACTCGATCGGCTTCCTCGTCGCCTGGCTGGTGGCGCTGCTGCTGGTCGCCGAACCGCTGCGCAACTCCGGCCGTTACACGATGGGCGACGTCCTCGCCTACCGGATGCGTCAGCGCCCGGTCCGTACCGCCGCGGGTGTCTCCACCATCATCGTCTCCATCTTCTACCTGCTGGCACAGATGGCAGGAGCGGGAGTTCTGGTCTCGCTGCTCCTCGGAATCACGAGCGACGCCGGAAAGATCCTCATCGTTGCGCTGGTCGGCGTACTGATGATCGTCTACGTCACCATCGGCGGCATGAAGGGCACCACCTGGGTGCAGATGGTCAAGGCCGTGCTCCTCATCGCGGGCGCCCTCCTGATGACCTTCATGGTGCTGTGGAAGTTCGACTTCAACGTCTCCGACCTGCTGGGCACCGCCGCCGAGAAGAGCGGTCACGGCGCGTCGTTCCTGGAGCCCGGACTCAAGTACGGCGCCACCGGCACCTCGAAGCTGGACTTCCTCTCCCTCGGCATCGCCCTGGTGCTGGGCACCGCCGGCCTGCCGCACATCCTGATCCGCTTCTACACGGTGCCGACCGCCAAGGCCGCCCGTAAGTCGGTCAACTGGGCCATCGGCATCATCGGCGCCTTCTACCTGATGACCATCGCCCTCGGGTTCGGCGCCGCGGCCCTCATCGGCCCGGACGAGATCAAGGCGAAGAACCCGGCGGGCAACGCGGCGGCCCCGCAGCTCGCCGAGTACCTGGGCGGGGTCGGCACCACCGGCGGCGCCGTCATGCTCGCCGTGATCTCCGCCGTCGCCTTCGCCACCATCCTCGCCGTCGTCGCGGGACTCACCCTCGCCTCCTCGTCGTCCTTCGCCCACGACATCTACGCCAACGTCATCCGCAAGGGGAAGGCCACCGAGAAGGAGGAGATGAGGGCCGCCCGCTGGGCCACCGTCTTCATCGGCGCCGCCGCGATCGTCCTGGGCGCCTTCGCCCGCGACATGAACGTCGCCGGTCTGGTGGCGCTCGCCTTCGCCGTAGCCGCGTCGGCCAACCTGCCGACGCTCCTCTACAGCCTCTTCTGGAAGCGGTTCACCACCCAGGGCGCGCTGTGGTCGATCTACGGCGGCCTCGCCAGCTCGGTGATCCTGGTGCTGTTCTCGCCGGTCGTCTCCGGGAACGCGAAGACGTCGATGTTCAAGGGCGTCGACTTCGCCTGGTTCCCGCTGGAGAACCCGGGCCTGATCTCCATCCCGCTGGGCTTCCTGCTCGGCTGGATCGGCTCCCTCCTTTCCAAGGAGGAGCCGGACAAGGGCAAGTACGCCGAGCTGGAGGTCAAGTCCCTCACCGGCATCGGAGCCCACTGAGAGCAGGAGTTCACACACGTTCATCCAGGGAAGCGGTTCCAGGACCCTTCCTTGCCGCGGCCGCGTCGTAGAGTCCTACGACGCGGCCGCGCCGCTCCTCGTGTCAAACGGGCCTCTCCGTTGTCACTGGTCTCGCGTAGTCTCGGAAGAGTCAGAATCCGCAACCGGGAAGTCGCCGGGGGAGGGGGCCCACCATGCTCATCGACACATTCGACCGGGTCGCCACCGACCTGCGTGTATCGCTCACCGACCGGTGCAATCTGCGCTGCACGTACTGCATGCCCGAAGAGGGCCTTCAGTGGCTCGCCAAGCCCGACCTGCTGAGCGACGACGAGATCGTCCGGCTCGTCCGCATCGCCGTCACCCAGCTCGGCATCACCGAGGTCCGCTTCACCGGCGGAGAGCCGCTGCTGCGCCCCGGCCTCGTCTCCATCGTCGAGCAGTGCGCGGCCCTGGAGCCCCGCCCCAGGATGTCGCTGACGACCAACGGCATCGGACTGAAGCGGACCGCCGCCGCGCTCAAGACCGCAGGCCTGGACCGGGTCAACGTCTCCCTGGACACCCTGCGCCCCGAGGCGTTCAAGACCCTCACCCGCCGCGACCGCCACCACGACGTCCTGGCCGGACTGGAAGCCGCCCGCGAGGCCGGGCTCACCCCCGTCAAGGTCAACACCGTCCTGATGCCAGGGCTCAACGACGACGAGGCACCCGACCTCCTCGCCTGGGCCGTGGACAACGCGTACGAGCTCCGCTTCATCGAGCAGATGCCGCTCGACGCCCAGCACGGCTGGAAGCGCGACGGCATGATCACCGCAGGAGACATCCTCGAGTCGCTGCGCACCCGCTTCGACCTCACCGCCGAGGAGGACGGCGAGCGCGGCTCCGCCCCCGCCGAGCGCTGGCTCGTGGACGGCGGCCCCCACCGCGTCGGCGTCATCGCCTCCGTAACCCGGCCGTTCTGCCGGGCCTGCGACCGCACCAGGCTCACCGCCGACGGGCAGGTCCGCACCTGCCTGTTCGCCCGCGAGGAGACCGACCTGCGCGGCGCCCTGCGCTCCGATGCCCCGGACGAGGAGATCGCCCGGCTCTGGAAGGTCGCGATGTGGGGCAAGAAGGCCGGTTCCGGTCTCGACGACCCCTCGTTCCTCCAGCCCGACCGCCCGATGTCGGCGATCGGCGGCTGACCCTAGGGCCTCTCGTCCGACTCCCATTCGGCCAGCGTCACCACGTCCTTCAGGAAGCCCCGGACGCCCAGGAACGACGAGAGATGCTCCCGGTGATCGTCACAGGCCAGCCAGGTCTTGCGGCGCTCCGGAGTGTGCAGCTTCGGGTTGTTCCACGCAAGCACCCACACGGCATCGGCACGGCAGCCCTTGGCCGAGCAGACGGGCGCGACGGCAGCACTCGCGGACGCGGAATCGGCGGAATCGGGTTCGGGGGAGTTCACGGACTCAACCCTAGAGCCTGAGCCGGACGGCAGACCGTGCGGCAATCCCCGCCGGAGAAATGGCGACGCCGAGCAGCCACGGGGGGAGCTGCCCGGCGTCGGTCCGTCGCTCCGACGGGGGATGCGGAGCGCTCACGAAGTATGTCACGCAGACCGGGCTGCGGTGCACTGGAACTTCATGATTGATCTGAGCTTTTCTTGAGCTTGGGCCCGTCCTGGTCTCAGCCGTGTTCCTGCGGATCCGGGCTTCGGAAAGCATGTCCGGATTCCGGACCGGGCTCCGCCGGAGCGGCCATCGGCGCGGCTTCCAGCACGGGTCGCGTAGCGGCCGGCACGAAGGTCGACGGGATGGAAGGGCTGTTCTCCCGGCCCGCGTTGGCGATGACGACCGCGACGTAGGGGAGGAGGACACCCAACGCGAGCGCCACGATCGCCACATGGCGTTCCACGTTCCACAGGACCGCGGCGGCGACCACCGAAACCGTGCGCACGGACATCGAGATCACATAGCGCCGCTGCCTGCCGCGCACATCCTCGGCGAGCCCCTGCCGCGCCCCCGTGATCCGGAAGACCTCAGCACCGCTCTGTTTCCCCAACACGTCTCCACCACCCTTCCCCGAGCTCATGACGAACTGGGGGAGACCCCGTTCCTGCGCCGGACGCTCCCCGGACCGGACCGGATCCACGGTACGCCCGGCCTCCCCCGGGTTCGAGACCGGGGCGCGCCGCATACGTACACCCGACCACCCTGTCGCACGTACGGACCTGTCCGACATGCGGCGTACCGGCCCAGGGCCAAGACTGGGCGGACATGCGCGACACCGCGTCGCACGAGGAGGCGGCATGAGCTGGTTGTGGGCAATCATCGTGGGCTTCGTGCTCGGTCTGATCGCCAAGGCGATCCTGCCGGGCAAGCAGGAGATCCCACTCTGGCTGACGACCATTTTCGGCATCATCGGCAGCATCCTCGGCAATGCTGTCGCCACCTGGATCGGTGTCAACGACACCAAGGGCATCGACTGGACGCGCCATCTGCTCCAGCTGATCGGAGCCGTGGTCGTCGTCGGAGTCGGCGACATGCTGTGGGCCTCGCTCCGGGGCACCAAGCAGAAGACCTGAGCCACGCACACGACATACGACGGCGGGGCACGCATCATGCGTGCCCCGCCGTCGTGCTGTCGTGACGGCTCAGCCGGCCGTGACCTCGATCGCCGCGAGGTTCTTCTTGCCCCGGCGCAGCACCAGCCAGCGCCCGTGCAACAGCTCCTCGCGGGACGGAGCCGCCTCGCCGTCGACGGCCTTCACGTTGTTCACGTAGGCGCCGCCCTCCTTGACGGTGCGGCGCGCGCCCGACTTGCTCGGTGCCAGCCCGACCTCGACCAGCAGGTCGACCAGCGGACCGAGCTCGGTGACCTGCGCGTGCGGCACCTCGGAGAGCGCGGCACCCAGTGTCGCCTCGTCCAGCTCGCCGAGCTCGCCCTGGCCGAACAGCGCCTTCGACGCGGCGATGACCGCGGCACACTGGTCCGCGCCGTGCACCAGCGTCGTCAGCTCCTCGGCCAGCGCCCGCTGCGCCGCCCGGGCCTGGGGCCGCTCCTCGGTGACCTTCTCCAGCTCCTCCAGCTCGGCGGGGCTGAGGAAGCTGAGGATGCGCATGTAGCGGGAGACGTCGCGGTCGTCCACGTTCAGCCAGAACTGGTAGAACGCGTACGGCGTGGTCATCTCCGGGTCGAGCCAGACGGCGCCGCTCTCGGACTTGCCGAACTTGGTGCCGTCCGCCTTCGTCATCAGCGGGGTCGCCAGCGCGTGCACCTCGGCGCCCGGCTCCAGGCGGTGGATCAGGTCGAGGCCCGCGGTCAGGTTGCCCCACTGGTCGCTGCCGCCCTGCTGGAGGGTGCAACCGTGACGCCGGTACAGCTCCAGGAAGTCCATGCTCTGGAGCAGCTGGTAGCTGAACTCGGTGTAGCTGATGCCCTCGTCGGACTCCAGCCGCCGCGCGATGGACTCCTTGGTGAGCATCTTGTTGACCCGGAAGTGCTTGCCGATGTCCCGGAGGAACTCGATCGCGGACATGCCCGCGGTCCAGTCCAGGTTGTTCACCATGACCGCGGCGTTCTCGCCCTCGAAGGACAGGAACGGCTCGATCTGGGACCGCAGCCGCGACACCCAGGCGGCGATCGTCTCCGGGTCGTTCAGCGTGCGCTCGGCGGTCGGCCGCGGGTCACCGATCTGGCCCGTGGCCCCGCCCACCAGGGCGAGCGGCCGCAGACCGGCCTGCTGGAGCCGGCGCATGGTGAGCACCTGCACCAGGTGGCCGACGTGCAGACTCGCCGCGGTGGGGTCGTAGCCGCAATAGAACGTGACGGGACCGTCCGCGAGAGCCTTGCGCAGTGCGTCCTCGTCAGTGGACTGGGCGAACAGCCCGCGCCACTTCAGCTCGTCGACGATGTCCGTCACGGTTCCGTGTCTCCTCAGCTACGTGTGTCGATATGTGTATCGAAAGGCAACCGTCAGTCTAGGCGCGTCATACGCCCCGGCTCACCGAGCTCATGTTGAAGTCCGGGATGCGCAGCGCGGGCATCGCGGCCCGGGTGAACCAGTCGCCCCACTCGCGCGGCAGCGTCTTCTCGGTCCGGCCCGCCTCGGTGGCCCGCGACAGCAGGTCCACGGGCGACTCGTTGAAGCGGAAGTTGTTCACCTCACCCACCACCTCGCCGTCCTCCACGAGATACACCCCGTCGCGGGTCAGCCCGGTCAGCAGCAGCGTCGCCGGGTCGACCTCCCGGATGTACCACATGCAGGTCAGCAGCAGTGCGCGGCCGGTCGTCGCGGCCACCATCTCCTCCAGGGACCGCTCACCACCGCCCTCCAGCAGCAGGTTGTCGATCGCCGGGGCGACCGGCAGCCCGGTCTGACCGGCCGTGTGCCGCGTCGTCGTCAGCCGGTCGAGCCGGCCGTCACTGATCCAGTCGGTCCGGCCCAGCGGCAGCCCGTTGTCGAAGACCGACGCACCGTCCCCGGAGGACTGCGCGATGACGAACGGCGCGGATTCGAGCCCCGGCGCGTTCGGGTCGCTGCGCAGGGTCAGCGGCAGCGGGGACAGGGTCTCGCCGAGCCGGGTCCCGCCGCCCGGCTTGGAGAACACCGTCCGGCCCTCGACGGCGTCCCGGGCGGTGGCCGACCACAGCTGGTAGATCAGCAGGTCGGCGACGGCGGTCGGCGGCAGCAGCGTCTCGTAGCGCCCGGCGGGCAGCTCGATCCGGCGTTCCGCCCAGACCAGCCGCTGCGCGAGTCCGGCGTCCATCTCCGCCGGGCCGACGTCCTTGAAGTCACGGGTCGAGCGCCCCGCCCACGCCGAGCGCGACCGGTCGGGCGACTTCGCGTTCAGCTCCAGCGTCCCGTTCGGCTGGTCGTGGCGCAGCCGCAGCCCCGTCGACGTACCCACGTAGGTCGAGGTCATCTCGTGGTGGGCGAATCCATACAGTTCACGGCCCCCGGAGCGGGCCCGGGCGAAGGCGTCGCCGAGCGCGGGCGCGAACGCCGCGAAGACGTCCGAGCCCGTCTCCGCGGGCGCGTCCGTGAAGTCGGGGGACTCCGGCACCCCGGTGACCAGCGGCTGTGCGTCCTCCGCCGGTCCGGCCCCGCGCGCGGCGGCCTCGGCGGCCCGCACCAGCGGCTCCAGATCCGCCGCGGTGACGGCCGACCGGGACACCACACCGGAGGCGGCGCCCTCGGACCCGTCGACGGTGGCGATGACGGTCAGGGTGCGGCCCCGGGTCACCCCGTTCGTGGTCAGCGCGTTGCCCGCCCAGCGCAGGTTGGCCGACGACTCCTCGTCGGCGATGACCACACAGCCGTCGGTGGTGGACAGCGCGAGCGCGCGCTCGACGATCTCGTGCGGCTTGCTCACGCGGCTCATCGCCCGGCCTCCTGCGTCGTGTTGAGGATGTTCACGCCCCGGAAGAGGGCGGAGGGGCAGCCGTGGGAGACAGCCGCGACCTGGCCCGGCTGGGCCTTGCCGCAGTTGAAGGCACCGCCCAGCACGTACGTCTGCGGGCCGCCCACCTTCTCCATGGAGCCCCAGAAGTCGGTCGTCGTCGCCTGGTAGGCGACATCGCGCAACTGTCCGGCGAGCTTCCCGTTCTCGATCCGGAAGAACCGTTGTCCCGTGAACTGGAAGTTGTACCGCTGCATATCAATGGACCAGGACCGGTCGCCGACGACATAGATCCCGCGCTCCACCCCGCCGATCAGGTCCTCCGTGGAGAGCCCGCCCGGATCCGGCTGCAACGACACGTTCGCCATCCGCTGTACGGGGACATGGCCCGGCGAGTCCGCGTACGCGCACCCGTTGGACCGGCCCAGACCCGTCAGCTTCGCGATCCGGCGGTCCAGCTGGTAGCCCACCAGCGTCCCGTCCCTGACCAGGTCCCAGGACTGCGCCTCGACGCCCTCGTCGTCGTACCCGATCGTCGCGAGGCCGTGCTCGGCCGTGCGGTCGCCCGTCACGTTCATCACCGGGGAGCCGTACGCCAGCTTGCCCAGCTGGTCGAACGTGGCGAACGAGGTCCCGGCGTACGCCGCCTCGTACCCCAGCGCCCGGTCCAGCTCCGTGGCGTGGCCGATCGACTCATGGATGGTCAGCCACAGGTTGGACGGGTCGACGACCAGGTCGTACATCCCCGCCTCGACGCTCGGGGCCCGCATCTTCTCGGCCAGCAGTCCGGGGATGCTCTCCAGCTCCGCGTCCCAGTCCCAGCCGGTCCCGGTCAGGTACTCCCAGCCGCGTCCCGCCGGCGGTGCGATCGTGCGCATGGAGTCGAACTCGCCGGTCGTCGCGTCCACGGCGACCGCGGTGAACTGCGGATGCAGCCGCACCCGCTGCTGGGTGGTGACCGTGCCCGCGGAGTCGGCGTAGAACTTGTTCTCGTGGACGGTCATCAGGGAGGCGTCCACATGCGCGACGCCCTCCGCCCCCAGGAGCCTGCCGCTCCACTCGGCGAGCAGCCCCGCCTTCTCCTCGGCAGGTACCCCGAAGGGGTCGATCTCGTACGCCGAGACCCAGCTCCGCTCCCCGTGCACGGGCTCGTCGGCGAGCTCCACCCGCTCGTCCGATCCGGCCGCCGCGATCACCTTCGCCGACAGCTTCGCCATGGCGACGGCCTGCGAGGCAACCTTCGCCGCCGCGTCCATCGTCAGATCCACCCCGGAGGCGAACCCCCAGGCCCCGCCGTGCACCACCCGTACCGCGTACCCGAGATCGGTGGTGTCCGACGACCCGGCCGGCCGGGCGTCCCGCAGCCGCCACGTGGCGCTGCGCACCCGCTCGAACCGGAAGTCGGCGTGCACGGCCCCGAGCGCCCGCGCGCGGGCGAGCGCCGCGTCGGCGAGCGGCCGCAGCGGGAGCGCCAGGAACGACTGATCTACCTCATGGGGCACGGGCGGCCTCTCCTCTGCGTTCACATACCCTCGGATCGTTTACGAGGCAGTGAAGCACGGCCGCAGCGGCGTCGCGGCCGAATTCCGGGCCCCGCGCGGGGACGGGCCCCGCAGCGGCCGGCGGTCCGGCCGTCGGTGGTTGGGGCCGGGCGCGGCACTGTAGGAACCCCACAGTGACCGGCCGAAGGCGCTGTCAGGGGCCGATTCCTCGTGGAGCGGACGGTACCGATAGGTTTTCGAGGTACCAGACCGCTACCGAAAGGGTGATCCGTTGAGCCGCTCGGTTCTCGTCACCGGAGGAAACCGGGGCATCGGCCTCGCCATCGCCCGCGCTTTCGCCGACAACGGCGACAAGGTCGCGATCACCTACCGCTCCGGAGAGCCGCCCGCGGCGCTCACCGAGGCCGGTGTTCTCGCGGTCCGTTGCGACATCACCGACAGCGAGCAGGTGGAGCAGGCCTACAAGGAGATCGAGGAGAAGCACGGCAGCGTGGAGGTACTGGTCGCCAACGCCGGTATCACCAAGGACCAGTTGCTGATGCGGATGTCCGAGGAGGACTTCACCTCCGTACTCGACACGAACCTCACCGGCACCTTCCGGGTCGTCAAGCGCGCCAACCGCGCCATGCTGCGCGCCAAGAAGGGCCGCGTCGTCCTCATCTCCTCCGTCGTCGGCCTCCTCGGCTCGGCCGGACAGGCCAACTACGCCGCGTCCAAGGCCGGTCTGGTCGGCTTCGCCAGGTCGCTGGCGCGCGAACTCGGTTCGCGCAACATCACCTTCAACGTCGTCGCGCCCGGTTTCGTCGACACCGACATGACGCAGGCGCTCACCGAGGAGCAGCGCAAGGGCATCGTGTCCCAGGTGCCGCTGGGCCGTTACGCGCAGCCCGACGAGATCGCCGCCGCGGTGCGCTTCCTCGCCTCCGACGACGCGTCGTACATCACTGGAGCCGTCATCCCCGTTGACGGCGGATTGGGCATGGGTCACTGATCACCATGAGCGGAATTCTCGACGGCAAGCGCATCCTCATCACCGGGGTGCTGATGGAGTCGTCCATCGCGTTCCACACCGCCAAGGTGGCCCAGGAGCAGGGCGCGGAGATCATCCTGACCGCCTTCCCGCGGCCCACGCTGACCGAGCGCATCGCCAAGAAGCTGCCCAAGCCGGCCAAGGTCATCGAGCTGGACGTGACCAACGCCGAGCACCTGGACCGGCTGGCCGGTCTGGTGCGCGACGAGCTCGGCTCGCTCGACGGCGTCGTCCACTCCATCGGGTTCGCCCCGCAGGACGCGCTGGGCGGCAACTTCCTCAACACCCCGTTCGAGTCGGTCGCCACGGCGATGCACGTCTCGGCCTTCTCGCTGAAGTCGCTCGCCATGGCGTGCAAGCCGCTGATGAGCGAGGGCGGCTCGATCGTCGGCCTCACCTTCGACGCCCAGTACGCCTGGCCGCAGTACGACTGGATGGGCCCGGCCAAGGCCGCACTGGAGGCCACCTCCCGCTACCTGGCCCGTGACCTGGGCAAGGACGGCATCCGCTGCAACCTGATCTCGGCCGGACCGATCGGTTCCATGGCGGCCAAGTCCATCCCGGGCTTCGGCGAGCTCGCCGACGTGTGGAACACCCGCGCGCCGCTGGCGTGGGACATGAAGGACCCGGAGCCGGCGGGCCGGGGCATCGTCGCGCTGCTCTCGGACTTCTTCCCGAGGACCACGGGCGAGATCATCCACGTCGACAGTGGCGTGCACATGATGGGTGCCTGACCCTCTCGCGCACCACGGCCGCGCACCACCTCCTCCGGGGGTGGTGCGCGGCCGTTTCCCTTGCCCCGCCCGGCCTCCCGGCGCTCAGGTCGAAAAGCTGGTCGATCCACCGCAGAATGTGGAGGAACCGGACTTCTGGTCAGGCTGAGGGGAGGAGATCGCTGTGCGCGGCACTCGTCACCGAATCCGAACCCGATCCCTGCTGGTGGCCTCCGCCGTCGTTGCCGGGCTGCTGGTGCCCGTAGGCCTGTACGCGGCGGGGCATGTCGGAGCCGCGGGCGCGGCGGCGCCTCCCGTGCCCGACCCCGAGCCCTCCGGCGCCGAATGCCGTACGTCGGTGAAGGGCTCCCGGGTCATCGCGTACTGCCACAACCCGTACCCCTCCGCCGACCGCGTCCAGCTGCACACCGAATGTGCCCGCTGGTGGGACGTCGACGCCGACTCCAGGCCGGTCGAGGTCCCCGCGGGCCGGACCGTACGGCTGGACGACCGCTGCTGGAAGGAAGTCCGCTCCGCCTGGGTCACCCACGCCACCGAGACGCACGAGGCCAAGGCGTCCTAGGGCCCTTCGTTTGGATCAGGCCGGACCCCGCGAGCCCGGCATGATCCAAACGAGAGGCCCTGGACGCGCAGGAGCGAGCAGGGCCGCGCTCTCCCGGCCGAAGGTCCCGGGGACAAGGCCTCGTGCCGGCACGGCGCGCCCGGCTTCCTCGGCACGCGTGATCGGGCAGGCTGGCCCCGGTCAGGGCTCATCCCCGCTGCCCTGCCGAGGAGCGGTCATGTACGAGTTACGAGCCCCGAGCCCTGCCCCGGTGCGCGTGTCGACGGAGCCGGCCCCCGGGTCCTCGCCGCGGCTGCTGCCCTGGCTGGCGGCCATCGCGGTCGTCTGCGTCGCCGTGCAACTGGCCTTCGTCGTGCCGGGATCGGGCCTCGGGTGGGACGAGACCGTCTACGTCAGCCAGGCCGGAGGCGACACCCCGGCCGCGTTCTTCAGCGCCCCTCGCGCCCGCGGCATCTCCTACCTGGTCGCTCCGGTCACCGCCCTCACCGCGTCCACGACGGTCCTGCGGATCTACCTCGCCGTCCTCTCGGCCGGCGCGCTCGTCGGCGCCTTCCAGGTCTGGCGCACCCTGGTGCCCGGCCGGGTCCTGGTCTGCGCGGGGGCCCTGTTCGCCACTCTCTGGCCGACCCTGTTCTACGGCTCCATGGCCATGCCGAACCTCTGGTGCGCCCTGGGCGCCCTGGCCGCGACCGGATGGGTCGCGCGCGCCCTGCTGCGCGGGGCGGGGCGGGCCGAGC
>NZ_JAELVH010000227.1 GCF_019399235.1 Streptomyces poriferorum
GCCGGCGCCCCGCCCGCCCGGGGCGGGGTGCCCTCGGGCGGGCGGGGCGCCGGCCTGGTGCGCCGGGTCGTCACGGCCTTGCGAGCTGTGGCGAGGGGTCTCGGGCGGACAAGTCGCAGCCTGGAGTCGCGCGGGGTACGGGACGTCACGGGGAGCAGTCTTGCCTCTGACGGCCCGAAAGCCCAAACGGAACCCGTATCAACGGTGTCGGGGCCGTGCCGCACCGGCCGGGACCAATCGGCCGAAGCGGCACATCCGCTTACATCAGGGGCGTGAGGAAGCGTCGCAGCGTCTCTTCGTAGTGGGCCGGGCCGGCGTTCCACATCGCCGCATGCGGAGCCTGGGGCACGGCGTGCAGCGAGATCAGGTCGGGGCGGCGGGCGGCGAGCTCCCGGGACGGCTGCCACGGGGCCAGGGTGTCGTCGGGCCCGTGGAAGATCAGCGTCGGCACATGCAGGGTCGCGGGCAGCGATGTGTCCAGGAGCCGGGCCCCTTGCAGCCCGGTCTTCCCCTGGGCGGCGCGGACTGCGAGGGGCAGCAGGGCGGAGGGGACGCCGTGGGCGGCGGCCAGGGCGCGCAGCGTGACCTGCCAGTCCAGCACCGGCGAATCGAGGACGAGACCGCAGATCCGGTCTCTCAGCGCGGAGTTCACGCAGGCGTGCAGGGCCATCGAGGCGCCGGTGGACCAGCCGTGCAGGACGACCTTTTCGGCGCCGTAGCGCACGGCGAAGCGGATGGCCGCGTCGAGGTCCCGCCACTCGGACTCGCCGAGGTGGGCGAGCCCGTCCGGGGAGCGGGGGGCTCCGGGGTCGCCGCGGTAGGCCAGGTCGAGCACGGGCAACTGCTGCCCGTGCAGGAAGGCCGTCAGGTTCAGCGGGTGTTCCCGGGTGGTGCCGAGGCCGTGTGCGGTGATGACCCAGGTGTCGCGGGGGCCCGGTACGAACCAGGCGGGCAGGCCGCCGAGTTCCCCGGGGATCTCGACCTCGCGGAATTCGAGGCCGAGGGCGGTGGCGGGGTCGCCGCTGTGGAGCTCCGGCGTGATGCGGACCTTGGCGCCGGGGCGCAGGGTGCCGTGGTTCACGCGCTCCAGCCGGCGCACGACGGTGTCGGCCGCCTGGTGGGCCTGGTCGATCACCGGGCCCACGACGGCGTGGACGCCGTCGCCCACCAGCCCGTAGGTACCCGGCCGTAGCGAGGTGAAGGACCGGGTGAGGGTGACCTGCCCGGCCGCCGTCGCATGCACGGTCAGCCGGCGGTCGGCGGGGAGGGGGCGTCCGGACGGTGCCTTGAGGGCGGCGTCGCCGGCGTACCGGCCGGCGGCGACCGCCGCCGCGCCGACGCCGAGGATCGTGGTGACGGCTGCTGCTGTTGCTGTAGCGGGGCGCACCGCTTCAGTGTCCGGGGCGCCGCCGCACGCTGCCAGCGGACGGGGGCCGTCCGGTGCGCCGGCCGGATCCCCTACCGGTTTCCGCGCGGCTGCCCGTACCCCTTCAGCGCTTCCCCGACGTCGCTCAGCTGCTCCGGCGTGAGCAGGGCCGGGGTCCGGCCGGGCACCGAGCTCGCGGTGAGCCAGAGGCGGCACAGCCATTCGAGCTGGGCGGTGCGGTCGTACGCCTCGTCGAGGGAGGCGCCGTAGGTGACCGTGCCGTGGTTGCCCAGCAGGCAGCCGGTACGGTCACGCAGAGCCGTGAGCATGTTTTCGGCCAGTTCGTCCGTGCCGTAGCGGGCATAGGCGGCGACCCGGACGGGGCCGCCCAGCATCGCTGCCGCGTAGTGCACCGACGGCACCTCCACGACCAGCGCGGAGACGGCTGTGGCGTGCACCGCGTGGGTGTGCACCACGGCGGCCGCACCGGTGTTCCGGTACACCGCCAGATGGAGCGGGAGTTCGCTGGTGGGGGCCATGGTTCCGAGGACCTGGTTGCCCTCCAGATCGACGCCGGTGAGGTCCTCGGGGCGGAGCCGGTCGTACGGCACTCCGCTCGGGGTGACCAGTACGGTCCCGCCGACCCGTGCCGACACGTTGCCCGAGGTGCCCACGACCAGTCCCTCGGAGGCCGTCCGGCGGGCGGTGGCGACGACCGCGTCCCAGGCCCGTTCGATCGAATCGCGCCACTCACCGCTCATACGAAGATCCTTTCAACGGATGAGCGGCTCTTTGCCACCCCTCCCACGACGGCCTCCTCGGACGCCGGATTCCGGGCCCACACCGGCCCGTACCGGAATCCGGCCGTCACCCGGCGGACGAAAAGGGCGACCGCACTCCGGTTGGGGTCACCGCAACGCCCTGCCCAGTTCATCTTCCGTTCACCCAGATTGCCTACGGTCCACGTGCCACTGACGTCGAACGATTGCCTGGGTAAATGGAACACATCACGCTGCTGCTCGCGATTGTGATCGTGACAGCTCTAGTGTTCGATTTCACGAACGGTTTCCACGACACCGCCAACGCGATGGCCACCACCATCTCGACCGGCGCACTCAAACCCAAGACAGCGGTGGCCATGTCCGCCGTTCTCAACCTCGTAGGCGCGTTCCTGTCGGTGGAGGTCGCCAAGACGATCTCCGGCGGGATCATCAACGAAGACGGGCTCAGAACCGAGGTCATCTTCGCCGCGCTCGTCGGCGCCATCCTGTGGAATCTCCTGACCTGGCTGGTCGGCCTGCCGTCCAGTTCCTCCCACGCGCTGTTCGGCGGCCTGATCGGCGCCGCGGTGATGTCCGCGGGCTGGTCGTCGGTCGACGGCGGCACCGTCGTCACCAAGGTGCTGCTCCCCGCGGTCGCCGCACCGGTCGTCGCCGGTCTGGCCGCGCTGCTGGCCACCAAGCTGACGTACCGCATCGGCGGGAAGGTCACGGGCGGCGCCCAGGAGAAGGCCACCGCGAAGGGGTACCGCGCCGGGCAGATCGCCTCGGCCGGGCTCGTATCGCTCGCGCACGGCACCAACGACGCGCAGAAGACCATGGGCATCATCACGCTCGCCCTGGTCACCGGCGGCGTCCTCTCCCCCGGCTCCAACCCGCCGGTCTGGGTCATCGTCTCCGCGGGTCTCGCCATCGCACTCGGCACCTACCTGGGCGGCTGGCGCATCATCCGCACCATGGGCAGCGGCCTGACCGACCTGAGGCCGCCGCAGGGCTTCGCCGCCCAGACCAGCGCGGCCACCGTCATCCTGGCCTCCTCCCACCTCGGTTTCTCCCTCTCCACGACCCAGTCGTGCTCCGGCGCGGTCATGGGCGCGGGCCTCGGCCGCAAGGGCGGCGTGGTCCGCTGGTCCACCGCCACCCGGATGTTCGTCGCCTGGGGCCTGACCCTGCCGGCCGCCGGTCTGGTCGGCGCGGGCGCGGAGTTGCTCACCAAGCAGGGGACCTGGGGTGTCGTGGTCGTCGCGGCGCTGCTGGTCGCCGGCTCCGGTGCGATCTGGATGCTGTCGCGGCGCAAGCCCGTCGGCCACGACGACGTCGCCCCGGCCGGTGCGGACGCCGAGCCCGCGGGCGTCGTCACCATGGCCATCGCGGCCGTCAGCCCGCCGCCCACCGCGGCCGCTCAGCCCCACGACCTCACGGCCACCATCCCGGCCCCCGCCGGGCCGGTCGCCGACCCGGCCCGACCCGCCACGGTCTAAGAGCCTCCGGTAAGGACAGATCCCCATGAACATCGACTGGGCAGCCCTCGGCACCGTCTTCGGCGTCTCACTCGTCGCCACCGTCGCACTGGTGGGCCTCTTCACCCTCGGCATCGTCGGCCTCTCCAAGCAGCCCGAACCGGCCGCGCAGGGCGGCTCGTCGGGCGGTCCGGCGGGCTCGGCGGGCGGTTCGCTCATGCTGGCCCGCGCGGGCGCGTACGTCTGCTTCGGCCTGTGTGCCGCGGCCGTGGCCTACGGCATCTACCTGATCGTCGCCTGATCACCGCCTGAGCCCCACCGGTCCCACTCTCATCGGGCCGGACGCACCTGAGGTGCGTCCGGCCCGATGTGCGTCTCAGCACACTGCACCTTCGCAGGTCAACGGCAAGTTGACGGGCGTTCGCAGAGCGTGGTGGACTGCCGGAGCCATTACGGCGACAGCAGAGGAAGCCGGTGCGAATCCGGCGCGGTCCCGCCACTGTCACCGGGGAGCAGTCCCCCACCACTGGAAGTCACGGTCCACGCAAGCGGACTGGAAGGCCGGGGGAACTGCGGATCCGGAAGCCAGGAGACTCTCGTCGCCGTCACGTCGAACCAGGGCGCGGACCCTGAGTGAGGACATATCGCCATGCCCGGCTGCCGTGCGTCCGTCCCTGTGCAACCCCCAGCAGGTCCCCAGGTCCTTCGAGGCGCAACGGCCGGCTGAACCGTGCGTGCCGATCGCATCTTCGCGTACGGCGCCACGGCCGGTCTGATCGGCGATCTGCTGCTCGGTGATCCCCGCAGGGGGCACCCGGTCGCCGCCTTCGGGCGGGCCGCGGCAGGCGTCGAACGCCGTCTGTGGCGCGACCACCGCGGGTGGGGCGCCCTGCACACCCTGGTCTGCGCCGGAGGCGCCGCCGGGGGCGCGGCGCTGGCCTCCCGCGCCCTGCGCCGCCACCCCGCCGCGTCCGTCGCCCTGACCGCGGCCGCCACCTGGTCCGTCGTCGGCGGTACGTCGCTGGGCCGCGAGGCCCGGTCCATCGGCGACGCCCTGGCCGCCGGGGACCTCGAACTGGCCCGGGAACGGCTGCCGCGTCTGTGCGGCCGCGACCCCCAGTCCCTGGACGGTCCCCAGATCGCCCGCGCCGTCGTGGAGTCGGTGGCCGAGAACACCTCGGACGCGGTGGTCGGCGCCCTGGTGTGGGGCGCGCTGGGCGGGGTCCCCGGACTCGTCGGGTTCCGGGCCGCCAACACCCTCGACGCGATGGTCGGTCACAAGTCGCCCCGCTACCGGCGTTACGGCTGGGCCTCGGCCCGCCTCGACGACCTCGCGGGCTGGCCGGGCGCCCGGCTGACGGCCCTCCTCGCCGTGGCCGCCGGGGGGCGGCCACGGGGAGCGGTCCGCGCGTGGCGGGCCGACGCGGCCAAGCACCCGAGCCCCAACGCGGGCCCGGTGGAAGCCTCGTTCGCCGGCGCGCTCGGCGTACGGCTCGGCGGGACGCTCGCCTACGGCGGCCGGGTCGAGCACCGTCCCGTGCTCAACGGGGAGACGGGCCGCGCGGTGGAGTCCGCCGACATCGAGCGGGCCGTACGGCTGTCGCGCCGAGTGAGCGCGCTGGCCCTCGGCGTGAGCGTGGCGGCCCGGCTGGGCGCGGGTTTCGCGGCACGCAGGATCGCGGGGACCGGCACCACCGGCGCCCGTACCACCGGCGCCCGTACCCACGGACCCGGCCTCTCAGGATCTCGACTCGCGGGAACTCAACTCTCGGGATCCCGACCCGCAGGATCCCGACTCTCAGAACGGAGACCGACATGAGCGGCGGACTGCTGGTCGCCGGGACCACATCGGACGCGGGCAAGAGCGTCGTCACGGCGGGCATCTGCCGCTGGCTGGTGCGCCGGGGCGTGAAGGTGGCGCCGTTCAAGGCCCAGAACATGTCGCTCAACTCCTTCGTCACCCGCGAAGGCGCCGAGATCGGCCGCGCCCAGGCCATGCAGGCCCAGGCCGCCCGGGTGGAGCCGACCGCGCTGATGAACCCGGTGCTGCTCAAGCCCGGCAGCGACCGCTCCAGCCAGGTCGTCCTGATGGGCCGTCCGGTCGGCGAGATGAGCGCCCGCGGCTACCACGGCGGCCGGCAGGAGTCGTTGCTGTCCACCGTCGTGGACTGCCTGGAGCAGCTTCGGGGCACGTATGACGCGGTGATCTGCGAAGGGGCGGGCAGTCCGGCCGAGATCAATCTGCGGCGCACGGACATCGTGAACATGGGCATCGCACGGGCGGCGCGCTTCCCGGTGGTGGTCGTCGGTGACATCGACCGCGGCGGGGTCTTCGCCTCGTTCTTCGGTACGACGGCCCTGCTCTCGGCCGAGGACCAGGCGCTGATCGCCGGCTACCTGGTCAACAAGTTCCGCGGCGACGTCTCGCTGCTGGAGCCCGGTCTGGACATGCTGCACGGTCTGACGGGACGGCCGACGTACGGGGTGCTGCCGTTCGCCCACGGTCTCGGCATCGACGAGGAGGACGGGCTGCGGGTCTCGTTGCGCGGCACCGTACGCGAGTCCGTCGTCGCTCCGCCGCACGGCGAGGACATCCTGCGCGTCGCCGTGTGCGCCGTGCCGCTGATGTCCAACTTCACCGACGTGGACGCGCTGGCCGCCGAACCGGGCGTCGTCGTACGGTTCGTGGACCGGGCCGAGGAACTCCACGACGCCGACCTCGTCATCGTGCCCGGCACCCGCGGCACGGTGAAGGCACTCGCCTGGCTGCGCGAGCGCGGGCTCGCCGACGCACTGCTGCGGCGCGCCGCCGAAGGACGCCCGGTCCTCGGCATCTGCGGCGGCTACCAGATCCTCGGCGAGCACATCGAGGACGACGTGGAGTCGCGCGCCGGGCAGGTCGACGGGCTCGGACTGCTGCCCGTACGCATCCGGTTCGACCGCGAGAAGACCCTCGCCCGCCCGGCCGGGGAGGCCCTCGGCGCCCCGGTCGAGGGGTACGAGATCCACCACGGCGTCGCGGACGTGCGCGGCGGCGAACCCTTCCTCACCGACGGCGGCGGACAGCGTCTCGACGGCTGCCGGTCCGGCGCCGTGTGGGGCACCCACTGGCACGGCTCGCTGGAGAGCGACACCTTCCGGCGCCGCTTCCTGACCGAGATCGCGAAGGCCGCCGGCCGCCGATTCGTGCCCGCCCCCGACACCTGCTTCGCCGGGCTGCGGGAGGAACAGCTCGACCGCCTCGGCGACCTGATCGAAGAACACGCGGACACCGATGCGCTGTGGCGACTCATCGAGTCGGGCGCACCGGCAGGACTTCCCTTCATCGCCCCCGGAGCACCTGGAGCACGCGCATGAACGCGCCACTGACCGCCCCGATGAGCACCGTGCTGCTGTTGTCGACCGCCGACACCGACCTCCTCGCCGCGCGCGCCTCGGGCGCGCCGTACAGGATCGGCAACCCGACCCGTATCGACGTCCAGGACGAACTGCCCGCACTGATCGAGGGCTGCTCCGTCGCCGTGGTCCGCCTGCTGGGCGGCAAGCGCGCCTGGGAGGACGGCCTCGCGGCGCTGAAGGCGTCGGGCGTCCCCACCGTGCTGCTCGGCGGTGAGACCGTGCCGGACGCCGAGCTGATGGCCGAGTCGTCCGTACCGGCGGGCGTCGTCGCCGAGGCGCTGCGCTACCTGGTGGAGGGCGGCCCGGGCAACCTCGTCGAGCTGGCCCGCTTCCTCTCCGACACCGTCCTGCTGACCGGGCACGGCTTCGCCGAGCCGCAGAAGATGCCCGAGTGGGGCCTGCACGGCAGCCGTACGTTCACCGAGGGCCGCCCGACCGTCGGCGTGCTCTTCTACCGGGCGCACCACCTCTCCGGCAACACCTCGTTCGTCGACGTGCTGTGCGACGCCGTCGAGGCGCGCGGCGCCAACGCCCTTCCCGTGTACTGCGGTTCGCTGCGGGGCGCGGACGCGGGTCTGTACGAGCTCCTCGGCCGGGCCGACGCCCTGGTCGCCACGGTGCTCGCGGCCGGCGGCACCCGTGCGTCGGACGCCTCCGCGGGGGGCGACGACGAGGCCTGGGACATCGGCGCGCTCGCCGATCTGAACGTGCCGGTGCTCCAGGGGCTGTGCCTGACGTCCTCGCGGGCGGCATGGGACGCGTCGGACGCCGCGCTCTCCCCCATGGACGCGGCGATGCAGGTCGCCATCCCGGAGTTCGACGGCCGGCTCATCACCGTGCCGTTCTCCTTCAAGGAGCAGGGCCCGGACGGGGTGCCGGTGTACCGCGCCGACCCCGAGCGCGCGGCCCGCGTCGCCGGGATCGCCGTGCGTCACGCCGTCCTCAAGCACAAGGCGAACGCCGAGAAGAAGCTCGCCCTCGTCTTCACCGCCTACCCCACCAAGCACTCCCGCGTCGGCAACGCGGTCGGCCTGGACACGCCCGCCTCCGCGGTACGGGTCCTGGACGCCCTGCGCGACGCCGGATACGGGGTCGCGGAACACCCGGACAACGGCGACGAGCTGATCCACCGCCTCATCAACGCCGGTGGCCACGACGTGGAGTGGCTGACCGAGGAGCAGCTCGCCGCGGCGCCCGCGCGGGTGCCGCTGGCCGACTACCGGGAGTGGTTCGCGAAGCTGGAGCCGGGGCTGCGCGACTCGATGCTGGAACACTGGGGCGAGCCGCCGGGCTCGCTGTACGTGGACGGCGACGACATCGTCCTCGCCTCGCTCCGGTTCGGGAACGTGGTGGTGCTGATCCAGCCGCCGCGCGGGTTCGGCGAGAACCCGATCGCGATCTACCACGACCCCGACATGCCGCCCTCGCACCACTACCTGGCGACGTACCGCTGGCTGGAGAACACGTTCGGCGCGGACGCCGTAGTCCACATGGGCAAGCACGGCACGATGGAGTGGCTGCCCGGCAAGGGCCTCGGCCTGTCGGCGGGCTGCGGACCGGACGCGGTGCTCGGTGAGCTGCCGCTGATCTACCCGTTCATCGTCAACGACCCGGGCGAGGGCACCCAGGCCAAGCGCCGCGGCCACGCCACGGTGGTGGACCACCTGGTGCCGCCGATGGCCCGCGCGGACACGTACGGCGACCTGGCGAAGCTGGAGCAGCTGCTCGACGAGTACGCGCTGGTCAGCGATCTCGACCCGACGAAGGCGCCCACGGTACGGGCGCAGATCTGGACGCTGGTCAAGGCCGCGGAACTGCACCACGACCTGCATGTCGACGAGCAGCCGGGCGACGACGACTTCGACTCGTTCGTCATGCACATCGACGGCTACCTCTGCGAGATCAAGGACGTCCAGATCCGCGACGGTCTGCACATCCTGGGCGGCGGCCCGGTCGACGAGGCCCGCGTCAACCTGGTGCTCGCGGTGCTGCGCGCCTCGCAGGTGTGGGGTGGCACGGCGAACGCACTGCCTGGTCTGCGGGCGGCCGTCGCCGGGCACTTCGGGCTCAGCGAGAAGGAGCTGCTGGGCGAGCCGGGTGCGGCGGTGAAGGTGCCGGCCGAGCTGACGGCGCTGGTGGACGGCCCCGCTCGGACCGGCGCGGACGCGATCGATCTGCTGGAGCAGCTGTGCCGCCGGCTCGCGGAGGGCATGGAGGCGCGCGGCTGGGACGTGACCGCGGCGGCCGGTCTGGTACGGGAGGTGCTGGGCTTCGAACTCCCGGACGCCGTGGCCGTCCTGGGCTTCGCCTGCGAGGAGGTCGTGCCGCGACTGGCCCGGACGACCGACGAGATCGACCACATCCTCCTCGCCCTGGACGGTGGCTTCGTCCCGGCGGGCCCCTCGGGTTCGCCGACGCGCGGCCTCGTCAACGTGCTGCCGACCGGCCGCAACTTCTACTCCGTCGACCCGAAGGCGATTCCGTCCCGGCTGTCGTGGGAGGTCGGCCAGTCGCTCGCGGACTCGCTGATCGCCCGGTACCTCGCCGACACGGGCGACTACCCGAAGTCGGTCGGCCTGACCGTGTGGGGCACCTCGGCCATGCGCACGCAGGGCGACGACATCGCGGAGATCCTGGCCCTGCTCGGCTGCCGCCCGGTGTGGGACGACGCCTCACGCCGGGTGACGGGCTTCGAGGTCGTGCCGATGGGCGAGCTGGGCCGGCCGCGCATCGACGTGACGGTCCGCATCTCGGGGTTCTTCCGGGACGCGTTCCCGCATGTGGTGGGCCTCATCGACGACGCGGTACGCGCGGTGGCGGAGCTGGACGAGCCGGCCGACGCCAACTACGTACGGGCGCACGCCGACGAGGACACGGCGGAGCACGGCGACCGCCGACGGGCCACGGCACGCATCTTCGGCTCGAAGCCGGGGGCGTACGGGGCGGGCCTGCTGCCACTGATCGACGCGCGCAACTGGCGCAGCGACGCGGACCTGGCCGAGGTGTACGCGGTCTGGGGCGGTTACGCGTACGGGCGCGGGCTGGAGGGGCGGGCTGCGCGCGGGGACATGGAGACGGCGTTCCGGCGGATCGCGGTGGCGGCGAAGAACGTCGACACGCGGGAGCACGACCTCGTCGACGCGGATGACTACTTCCAGTACCACGGCGGCATGGTGGCCATGGTGCGGCATCTGACCGGGGAGTCGCCCGAGGCGTACGTGGGGGATTCGGCGACGCCGGATCAGGTGAAGACGCGGACGCTGGGCGAGGAGACGCACCGGGTGTTCCGGGCGCGGGTGGTGAACCCGCGCTGGATGTCGGCCATGCGGCGGCACGGGTACAAGGGCGCCTTCGAGATGGCGGCGACCGTGGACTACCTGTTCGGGTACGACGCGACGGCGGGGGTCGTGGACGACTGGATGTACGAGAAGTTGTCGGCGGAGTACGTGTTCGACGAGACCAACCGGGACTTCATGAAGAAGTCCAACCCCTGGGCGCTGCGCGGGATTTCGGAGCGATTGCTGGAGGCGGCCGAGCGGGGGCTGTGGGCGGAGCCGGACGCGGAGACGCTGGAGCGGCTGCGGGCGACGTATCTGGAGCTTGAGGGCGATCTGGAGGGGGACGAGTGAGCGGGGTACGTATGGCGGGTGTGGCGCCTGCGGCGGACGTTCTCCCCTGTCCCGCCCCTTCCCGTAACCG
>NZ_JAELVH010000228.1 GCF_019399235.1 Streptomyces poriferorum
GGAACCGCCGGGAGGGACGGTTCGCGGACACTCGCGAGCGGCCGGCTCCAGATGCCGAGGCGGGCCAGATCCAGGTCGTGGACCTGGAAGACCATCACGCCGTCCGTGTCGCGGAAGCGGATGGCGAGCCGGCCGTAGACCGGGTCGACGGAGGCGGTGTACGTCGTGGCGCCCGCGACCGGCGCGTACATGGTGAGCCCGGCCGAACCGGAGTCGAGCACCTGGCCGCTGACGAACGGGAAGCGTGCCAGGCGCCTGCCGCGGCTGGTGGTCTTGGTCGGGTCATCCGGGTGCACCGGGTCCGGGACCTCCTGGCCGTCGGCCTCCGTCCACAGATAGGCCTTGCTGCCGGCCGGCTCGACGCCGATGCTCATGCCGTGCCCGAAGCCGCGCAGGTACATGTAGCCCAGCGTGTTACCGGACATGTCCCACTTGGTGATGGTCAGGTCGCCGCGACGGTTGCGATCGACACTGCTCACCGCGGCGGACTCGCCCGCGAGCTTCAGGCCGCCCTGTGTCACCTGGGCCAGGTAGATGTGGCCGTTGGCGTTGTCGTAACCGAACGACTGGAGGATCGTCGTGTCACGCAGGGGCTTCTGGCGTATCCAGTTGTCCGACGCGCTGTTCAGGTCGAGCCGGGGCGACGGCACCAGCAACGCCGAGCCCGGCGTGGGGTGCGTTGCGGCGGAGGCCGTGCCGGTGCCGGCCGAGACGCCGGCAACGGTGAGCGCGCCCGCGCCGCTCCACGCGAGCAGGGAGCGGCGGCTGGGGTGAATGAGTCTGTCGTGGGTCATAGTTCCTCATCCAAGCGCAGGGCAGGCCCCGCTCAAGCCGGTTCCTCCTCAAGCTCAATTCACCCAATCGTCGCTCTCAGGCCACACCCGTCATCCGCCACCGACACATTGACCGGCTGATGTACTTTCGTGCTGATCTCGCTGGTGGTGCCCTGCTTCAACGAGGAAGACATCCTCGAACGCTTCCATGAACGCGTGACGGATGAGATGACCCGGTTGGGCCATGCCTTCCAGCTCGTCTACGTGGACGACGGCAGCGCCGACCGGACGCTGCCGATCCTCCAGGAACTGGCGGCCGCCGACCCCCGGGCCCGCTACGTCTCCTTCAGCCGCAACTTCGGCAAGGAGGCCGCCATGCTGGCGGGCCTCCAGCACGCCGAGGGCGACGCCGTCGTCATCATGGACGCCGACCTCCAGCACCCGCCGGAGCTCGTCGGCCGCATGCTCCAGGAACACGCGCAGGGCTACGACCAGGTGATCGCCCGCCGCACCCGCAAGGGCGACCGAGTCACCCGCACCCTCACCGCCCGCGCCTACTACTGGCTCATCAACCGCCTCGTCGACGTCGAACTCGTCGACGGAGTCGGAGACTTCCGGCTGCTGTCCCGCCGGGCCGCCGACGCCGTACTCGAACTCACCGAGTACAACCGCTTCTCCAAGGGCCTCTTCGCCTGGGTCGGCTTCCCCACCACGACCTTCAGCTACGAGAACGCCGTCCGGGAACAGGGACGCTCCGCCTGGACCTTCGGCAAACTGCTGAACTACGGCCTCGACGGACTCCTCTCCTTCAACAACAAGCCGCTGCGCGCCGCGCTCTACCTCGGCATGCTTCTGATGTCCCTGGCCTTCGCCTACGCGGCCTGGATCGTCGGCGTCGCCCTGGTGAAGGGCGTCGACACCCCCGGATACGTCACCCTGCTCGTCGTCCTCACCGCCCTCGCCGGCGTCCAGATGGTGATGGTCGGGGTGGTGGGGGAGTACGTCGGCCGCATCTACTACGAGGTCAAGCGCCGCCCGCACTTCCTGGTCAAGGCCACCAACACCCAGGCACACCGGGCGGCCCAGGAGCCGGAACCCATGGAGTTCGTACGCCGATGACGGTCAAGGCACAACTGGCCCGCTTCGCCCTCGTGGGCGCCGTGAACACCGGCACGTACTACGGCTGCTACCTCGTCCTGCTCCACTGGCTGCCCTATATAGCCGCGCATGTGCTCGCCTTCGCGCTCAGCATGACCGGGTCGTTCTACCTCAACTCCTACTTCACCTACCGCACCCGGCCCACCTGGCGGAAGTTCCTGCTCTTCCCGCTCACCAACGCCGCCAACTTCGTCATCACGACCGGCGGCGTCTACCTCCTGGTCGACCTGGCCGGATTCAGCAGCCGGTACGCCCCGCTGCTCGCGGCAGCGGCCGCCATCCCCATCACCTTCGTCGTCTCGCGCACGATCATGCTGCGGCCCGACACCCCGCCGAAACCGGTCGAACGGGTCGGCTGAGCCGCGCCGCCACCACCCCACAACCCCAACTCCTCCCGAATCGTTGGTCGAATCAGTGGCCCGGACCAGTTCCACTGCCCTGGAGCATCCGGCACTTGAGGGGCGGCGTCGCGGGTCTGGGCACGCGCATCTGCGGCGTTGTCGTCAATCGCAAGGGCTCCGCCATTGCTCAATCCTCCGCCTTGCAGCTGCACGCACCCGGACCCGCTCCTTTTCCCGCCCACCAAGTGCCGGATGCTCTAGCATCGATCACCGCAAGGCCTTGTGCACCGCCGCACAATCTCCTCGGGAGGCTCCTTTGCACCGCCGCCGTCGCACCGCGCTCACCGTCTCCGCCGCACTGCTCGGCGCAGCGCCACTCCTCGCCGCATGCGGCAGCCAGGCCCACCCCGGCGCCGCGGCCATCGTGGGCGGGGACCGGATCACGGTGGCCTCCGTGCAGGGCCAGGTGGAGGAGGTCCGCCAGGCGCAGGACACCTCGAAGCAGGCCGCCCAGATCACCAACCAGTCCGGCCAGCTCGGCCGCGCCAAGCTGCACGGGCTGATCCTGGACCGCGTCCTGGACAAGGCGTCCGCCGACGCTGGGGTGACCGTCACCCGTGCCGAGATCCAGCAGATGCGGCAGCAGGCCGTCGCCCAGTACAAGGGGGAGGCCGGGCTGCGCGCAGCGGTGCTCCAGGAGCGCTGGATCGCCCCGGACCAGATCGACGCCTTCCTTCGCGAGCAGATCCAGCTGACCAAGCTCGGCCAGGCACTCGGCGCCGACCCGACGACCCCGGCCGGCACGAAGACCCTCGGCGACGCGCTGACGAAGGCGTCCAAGGCGCTGAAGGTCGACGTCAACCCGCGCTTCGGCACCTGGAACAACCAGCAGATCCAGCTCGCCGAGTACAAGGCCCCCTGGATCACCCAGGTCACCAAGCCGGCCCAGTCGGCCGCGGAGGCCGGGGCCTGAGGACTGTCCGACGGCCGGGGTAGATTCACATCGTGAACGCTGAAGACCCCGGCCGCATCGTCCTGCTCACCGCCAGCCACCGCGTCGCGCCCGGACTCCTGTCCTGGCCCGCCTGGCAGACACTGCACGCCGCCGACCGGGTGCACTGCGGAGAACCGGAGCAGCCGCAGCTGCCTTATCTCCGCGAGGCGGGCATCACCGTCACACTCGGCGTGCCCGACGCGCAGGAGCTTGTGGACGCGTGCGCCGGCGGCCGGACCGTCGTGATCCTCACCGGCGGCGAGGGCAACCAGCCGCTGACCGACGGACTGGCCCGGCTGGCCGGTTCGGGGCGGGTGCGGATGCCGAACCTGGAGCTGCTGCCGGGTTCGTACGATCTTCCCGGCGCCCGGCTCCTCGACCTCGTCCAGGTCATGGACCGGATCCGCCTCGAATGCCCGTGGACCTCGCAGAAGACCCACAAGGGCCTCGCCAAGTACGCCATCGAGGAGGCGTACGAACTCGTCGAGGCGATCGAGGACGGCGACCGCGAAGAGCTCCGCGAGGAGCTCGGGGACGTACTGCTCCAGGTCGTCTTCCACGCGCGCATCGCGGAAGAGGATGAGGACGAGCCGTTCTCCGTCGACGACGTCGCGGCCACCCTCGTCGAGAAGCTGATCCACCGCCACCCGCACGTCTTCGGCGACGAGACCGCGGAGACACCGGAGGACGTCCACGCGCACTGGCTGCGGACGAAGGCGATCGAGAAGCAGCGCGAGTCCGTCACCGACGGCGTGCCGCTCGGCCAGCCCGGCCTGGCACTCGCCGCGAAGCTCGCGAGCCGGGTCCGTACGGCAGGGCTCGACGTGGCGCTCCCCCAGGGCGACGACATCGGCTACCGGCTCCTCGCCCTGGCCGTGCGCGCCCAGGAGGACGGCATCGACCCGGAGGCGGCGCTGAGGGCCGCGGGGCGTGCGTACCGGGACGCGATCAGGGCGGCGGAGGGCGTCGGCTAGCGACGGAGGACAGCGGATAACGTCGGGGGGTGAACGACCGACCCGCCGACGTCCCCGCCGGCTGCCCCGCCCACGCGACGCCGCCCGCACCCGAACTCTTCACGTGGGAGTTCGCCACCGACCCGTACCCCGCGTACGCCTGGCTGCGTGAGCACAGCCCCGTGCACCGCACCACGCTGCCCAGCGGGGTCGAGGCCTGGCTGGTGACGCGGTACGCGGACGCCCGGGAGGCCCTCGCCGACAACCGGCTGTCCAAGAACCCGGCGCACCATGCCGAGTCCGCGCACGCCAAGGGGAAGACGGGGATTCCGGGCGAGCGCAAGGCGGAGCTGATGACGCATCTGCTGAACATCGACCCGCCCGACCACACCCGGCTGCGCCGCCTCGTGTCCAAGGCGTTCACCCCCCGGCGCATCGCGGAGTTCGCACCGCGTGTGCAGGAGCTGACCGACCGGCTCATCGACGGGTTCATCGAGAAGGGAGAGGCGGACCTCATCCACGAGTTCGCCTTCCCGCTCCCCATCTACGCGATCTGCGACCTGCTGGGCGTTCCGCGCGAGGACCAGGACGACTTCCGGGAATGGGCGGGCATGATGATCCGCCACGGCGGTGGCCCGCGCGGTGGGGTGGCCCGTTCCGTGAAGAAGATGCGGGGCTATCTCCTCGAACTGATCCACCGCAAGCGCGAGAACCCGGGGGACGACCTGATCTCGGGGCTGATCCGGGCGAGCGACCACGGTGAGCACCTGACGGAGAACGAGGCCGCAGCGATGGCCTTCATCATCCTGTTCGCCGGTTTTGAGACCACCGTTAATTTGATCGGCAACAGCGTCCATACCCTGTTGGGCCACCCTGAGCAGCGCGCGCAGCTCCAGCGATCCCTGGCCGCGGGGGAGACGGAGCTGCTGGCCACGGGGGTCGAGGAACTCCTGCGCCATGACGGCCCGGTGGAGCTCGCGACCTGGCGCTACGCCACCGAGGCGCTGACGATCGGCGGTGAGCGCATCGGTGCGGGCGACCCGGTGCTGGTGGTCCTCGCGGCCGCGGACCGGGACCCGGAGCGCTTCGAGGGGCCGGACACGCTGGACCTTGCGCGGCGTGACAATCAGCACCTCGGTTACGGTCACGGAATCCACTACTGCCTGGGAGCGCCGCTCGCCCGGCTGGAGGGGCAGGCCGCGCTCGCCACTCTTCTGAAGCGCCTTCCCAACCTGCGACTTGCGGGGGAATCCAGTGATTTGCGCTGGCGTGGCGGGCTCATCATGCGTGGACTGCGCACGCTGCCGGTGGAGTTCACGCCGGGACCGGTGCGCGATGAAGGTGACATTCTGTCAACTCTGTGACTTTCACGTGATCTCTGCTGCATCGACTTGTGACATGCGTTCGAGTCCCGCTAGGTTCACCGTTCGACTCACCAGTCACTCGTCAGTCACACGGAAGGCATTCCCATGGGCTCCGCGAACGGCAGACACCGTCGCCCTCGGCAGGCACCCGCCATCATCGTCGCCGCAGGCGTGACCGGCTCGGCCATCGCCATCCCGCTGCTCGGCGCGGCAGGCGCGCACGCCGCCGACGCCTCGACCTGGGACCGCGTGGCCGAGTGCGAGAGCGGCGGCATGTGGAGCGCCGACCTCGGCAACGGCTACTACGGCGGCCTGCAGTTCTCGCAGGAGGTCTGGAAGTCGTACGGCGGCGAGTCGTATGCCGAGCGCGCGGACCTCGCCAGCCGCTCGCAGCAGATCGCCGTGGCGGAGAAGGTCCTGGACGACCAGGGGCCCAAGGCGTGGCCGAGCTGTGCGGTCATCTCGGGTCTCGTCGTGGACAGCGGGCTGCCGGGCGTGGACCCGGGCAGCGCCCCGTCCGCCGACCCGACGGACGCCGTGGACCCGTCCGCGAGCACCGATCCGTCCGCGAGCACCGACCCGTCCGGGGACGCGACCCCGTCGGACGACGCGTCCTCGAAGACGAAGACGAAGACGCCGTCGGGCGACGCGAAGGACGAGGACGCGAAGCCGGACGCGTCGGCGTCCCCGTCGGCCACACCCTCCGCCACGCCCTCGGGTGACGCCTCGGGCGCCGAGAAGGGCACCTCCGGGCAGGAGAAGGGCGGCAAGCACCGCGGCACGCCGGCCCCCGAGGAGACCCGGGAGAGCGGCCGCAGCGGTGACCGGGACGCGGGGCGGCATGCCTCGCGCGGTGACGGTGGCGCACGCGACACCGCCGCCCCGGCTGCTGACGGTGCGTACACCGTCCGCGCGGGCGACAACCTGTGGGCGATTGCTGATGCACAGAAGCTGCCCGGCGGGTGGACGGCTCTGTACGAGGCCAACAAGGCCGAGGTGGGCTCCGACCCCGACCTCATCCTGCCTGGCCAGAGCCTCGATCTCGGCGTGAAGGCCGAATGAGCGCAGTCTGATGATCAGCTGAAAACACCCTAAATATTGGGGTAGTTAAGAGGCCTATGTCCCACTTTTGACCAAGTGAGACATGGGTCTCTTCGCGTGAACTGGCGCGTCTTGTCCGGGAGGTCCCGCCGCATCCCTTCCCACCTGCGCAAACAGTGCTTCTTCGGGTGCAAGTAAGGGCTGTTTATACGGTATGTCCATCTTTGGATATGCGGGTTGGTTGTGTTTACGGTCGGAACCGCTCGCACCGCGGGCCCCGTCGATCGTCACGCCGAATCCTGCCGTCGGTCGAAGGGAACAGACGCGTAAAGCGCCGTAGGCAGGAGCGGGGGACCCAGGTAGGCGCCGGGCCCGGTCGTCGAACGCGACGCATCGGGAACGGCTTGGGGTGGAGTCGCGTGCTAGGACGTGCGACCGGGCAACTCACTTGGCCCGAACCCGACAGCTCACCTCGTAGGCGTCGGTGAGGAGAAGTCTCGATGCTGCTCAACAGCAAGGGCAACAAGCACCGTCGCCCGTCCAAGGCCGTCCGTATCGCCACGCTCGCCGGTGTCACCGGTGCCGCCATCGCCGTGCCCCTGATGGGTGCGACCGGCGCCTCCGCCGCCTCCGTCTCCACGTGGGATGCCGTCGCCCAGTGCGAGTCCGGTGGCAACTGGTCCATCAACACCGGCAACGGTTACTACGGCGGCCTGCAGTTCTCGCAGTCCAGCTGGGCCGCCGCGGGCGGCACCCAGTACGCGGCCCGCGCCGACCTGGCCACCAAGGCCCAGCAGATCGCCACCGCCGAGAAGCTCCTCGACCTGCAGGGCCCGGGCGCCTGGTCCTGCGCCGGCGCCGGCAACCTGAGCAACGACGGTGTCGACCCGGGTGTCGACACCGGCTCCTCCGCCGCCAAGACCGAGGCCGCCCCGAAGCAGGAGTCCGCGCCGGTCCAGAAGGCCGAGCCGAAGAAGGCCGAGCGCACCGAGGCCCCCGCCACGAACCGCTCGGACCGCGCCGCGGCCCCGAAGAAGACGGTCACCACCCCGACCGGCAAGAAGGTCGCGAAGGGTGACGGCGAGTACAAGGTCGTCACCGGCGACTCCTTGAGCAAGATCGCCGCCGACCACAAGGTCAAGGGCGGCTGGGAGCAGCTCTTCAAGCTGAACAAGGACATCGTCACGGACGCCGACCTGATCTACCCGGGTCAGCAGCTCCACCTGACGAAGTAGTCGCGATCTCTCCTCGCTGATGACCCCGGCCGCCCCGGCCCGGTGCGCACCTTCCCCCCGTGCGTTCCGGTCCGGGGTGCGCCGGTTTCTGCGTTGATCGTTCAACTGTTGTAGTTACTAGTCAGTAAATTTCTGGCCTTTTGCCCCGCTGTGCCTGCCCTTGGGTCCTTTTTCGTCCCAGGGGACGGGCGGTCGGCCGGTTGGGGCGGCCGGGCCGGTTAGGCTCTTGTCGCAAGGCCAAAGCGACCCTGCACCACAAGCGTCACATCCCAGAAGGAGATGCCTCGTGCCGTCCATCGACGTCGTCGTAGCCAGGGAAATCCTCGACTCCCGCGGAAACCCCACGGTCGAGGTCGAGGTCGGCCTCGACGACGGCAGCACGGGCCGTGCTGCTGTTCCGTCCGGCGCCTCCACCGGCGCGTTCGAGGCCATTGAGCTTCGCGACGGCGACCCCAACCGCTACCACGGCAAGGGCGTCGAGAAGGCCGTCCTCGCCGTGATCGAGCAGATCGGCCCGGAGCTCGTCGGCTACGACGCGACCGAGCAGCGGCTGATCGACCAGGCGATGTTCGACCTGGACGCCACTGAGAACAAGGGCTCGCTCGGCGCCAACGCCATCCTCGGCGTCTCGCTCGCCGTGGCCCACGCCGCCTCCGAGGCCTCGGACCTGCCGCTGTTCCGCTACCTCGGTGGCCCGAACGCGCACCTGCTGCCCGTCCCGATGATGAACATCCTCAACGGTGGGTCGCACGCCGACTCCAACGTGGACATCCAGGAGTTCATGATCGCGCCGATCGGCGCGGAGTCCTTCTCCGAGGCCCTGCGCTGGGGCGCCGAGGTCTACCACACGCTGAAGAAGGTCCTGAAGACCAAGGGCCTGTCCACCGGTCTCGGTGACGAGGGCGGCTTCGCGCCGAACCTGGAGTCGAACCGCGCCGCCCTGGACCTCATCGTCGAGGCCATCAAGGAAGCCGGCTACGCCCCGGGCAAGGACATCGCGCTCGCGCTCGACGTCGCCGCCTCGGAGTTCTACAAGGACGGCAAGTACGAGTTCGAGGGCAAGTCCCGCTCGGCCGCCGAGATGACCGAGTACTACGAGGAGCTCGTCTCCGCGTACCCGCTGGTCTCCATCGAGGACCCGCTGTACGAGGACGACTGGGCCGGCTGGAAGGTCATCACCGACAAGATCGGCGCCAAGGTGCAGATCGTCGGCGACGACCTCTTCGTCACCAACCCGGAGCGGCTCTCCCGTGGCATCGAGGAGGGCTCGGCCAACGCCCTGCTCGTCAAGGTCAACCAGATCGGCTCGCTGACCGAGACCCTGGACGCCGTCGAGCTGGCCCAGCGCAACGGCTTCAAGTGCATGATGTCGCACCGTTCCGGCGAGACCGAGGACGTCACCATCGCCGACCTCGCGGTCGCCGTGAACTGCGGCCAGATCAAGACCGGCGCCCCGGCCCGCTCGGACCGCGTCGCCAAGTACAACCAGCTGCTGCGCATCGAGGAGATCCTCGACGACGCCGCCGTGTACGCCGGCCGCTCGGCGTTCCCGCGCTTCAAGGGCTGACCCGCACGGCAGGCCCGGAAAAGCCCGGCGGGGTCAAGTGCCCCGGCCTCCGTCCGTCCCCGCACTCGGTCCCGTACCGTGTGCGGGGACGGACGTGCGTAATGGGGAGGCGGAGACATGGCCGCGAAGGACCGGGACCGGTTCTCCACCGCGACCCGGCTGCGGTTGCTCGGTGAGCAGACCGCAGCCCGCGTCTACCGCTCCCAGAACCGCCGTCAGGCCCGCCGTTCCCGGCTCACCGGCCGGGCCGCCTTCCTGGCCCTGGTGGTTTGTTCGCTGATCGTCGCCCTCGCGTATCCGATGCGGCAGTACGTGTCGCAGCGCGACGAGATCGCCGACCAGGAGCGCCTCGCGCAGGAGGCCGAGACCCGCACCGAGGAGCTGCGCGACGAGAAGGCGCGGCTCCAGGACGACGCGTACATCAAGCGGCTGGCCCGCCAGCACCTGCACTACCTTCTTCCCGGGGAGACCGGCTACACCGTGGTCGACCCCGACGCGGTCAAGGAGCGCAACGGGACGCCGGCGGAGTCCGGCAGGCCCTGGCACTCCAACCTGTGGGACGGCGTCGACAGCGCCGACCGCGGCTGAGCCGCCGCACTTCCTTTGACATCTGCAGAACCGCAGTTCGAGCAGTCCGATCAGAACCCCTAGGCAGGCATGGAAACGCCCCCTCCCCAGACCGAGTCCACCGCGCCCACCGACGCGGACATCGCCGCCTTCCAGCAGCAGCTGGGGCGCCCGCCGCGAGGGCTGCGCGCGATCGCGCACCGCTGCCCGTGCGGCAACCCGGACGTGGTCGAGACGCAGCCCCGGCTGGAGGACGGTACGCCGTTCCCGACGACGTTCTACCTGACGTGCCCGCGTGCGGCGTCCGCGATCGGCACGCTGGAGGCGAACGGGGTCATGAAGGAGATGACCGAGCGCCTCGGTACGGACCCCGAGCTGGCCGCGGCGTACCGGGCCGCGCACGAGGACTACATCGCGCGGCGTGACGCCATCGAGGTGCTGGAGGGCTTCCCGAGCGCGGGGGGCATGCCGGACCGGGTGAAGTGCCTGCACGTGCTGGTCGGGCACTCGCTGGCCGCCGGGCCGGGCGTGAATCCGCTCGGGGACGAGGCCATCGCGATGCTGCCGGAGTGGTGGCGCAAGGGGCCGTGCGTGTCGCCCTGCGGCGCGCCCGACGGGGACGAGGACTGAGGTTCCTGCCGGGGGCTCTGCCCCCGGACCCCCGCTCCTCAATCTCCCCCAGACTTCGTCCGGGGGACCCCCAGGGGCTTGATTTGCCGCCTCTGGGGCTTGGAGTGCCGTCGGTGGGGCTTGAAGACATGATGAGCCGGAGAGGCTGAAGAGATGACGCGTGTAGCCGCCATTGACTGCGGTACCAACTCCATCCGACTGCTCGTCGCGGACGCCGACCCCGTCACCGGTGAGCTCGTCGAGCTCGACCGGCGGATGGAGATCGTCCGGCTGGGGCAGGGCGTCGACCGGACCGGGCGGCTTGCCCCGGAGGCGCTCGAGCGGACCTTCGCCGCCTGTCGGCGGTACGCCGAGGTGATCAAGGAGCACGGCGCGGAGAAGATCCGCTTCGTCGCGACCTCCGCCTCCCGGGACGCGGAGAACAGGGACGACTTCGTCCGTGGCGTGCTGGACATCCTGGGCGTCGAGCCCGAGGTGATCACCGGTGACCAGGAGGCCGAGTTCTCGTTCGACGGGGCCACCAAGGAGCTCGCCGGGCGGGACGACCTCGCGAAGCCGTACCTCGTCGTGGACATCGGCGGCGGGTCCACCGAGTTCGTCGTCGGCGACGACCGGGTCCGGGCGGCCCGGTCCGTGGACATCGGCTGCGTCCGGATGACCGAGCGCCACCTCACGCGGGACGGGGTGGTCAGCGACCCGCCCGCGCCGGAGCAGGCGGACGCGATCCGTGCCGATGTCGCCGCGGCGCTGGACCTGGCCGAGGAGACCGTGCCGCTCACCTCGGCGGGCACGCTCGTCGGTCTCGCGGGAACGTTCACCACCGTGGCCGCCATCGCGCTGGGGCTCGAGGAGTACGACTCCGAGGCGATCCACCACTCGCGGATCTCCCTGGAGAAGGTCCGGGAGATCGCCGGGTGGTTCCTCGCGTCGACCCACGCCGAGCGTGCGGCGATCGGCGCGATGCACCCGGGGAGGGTCGACGTGATCACCTCCGGGGCGTTGATCCTGCTGGCCGTGATGGAGCGGACCGGGGCGCGCGAGGTGGTCGTCAGCGAGCACGACATCCTTGACGGCATCGCCTTCTACGCGGCCCGTTAGGGCAGGTCCACAGGCCGTCGCGGACCCCGCTCATCGGCACTCCGGCCTGCACTTTTGAGCCCCTCGGGGCGGCCCCGCGGGTGCCTTCGGCGACACGCCGCCACGAAGTTCGTGAACTTCTTCACAAGGAATTGGGCCCCCTGGGGCCGACTTCTGCTCCGAACGGGCCCGCGGGAGGGTGTGCGGGGTCGCCCGGCCCGTATGCGGGGCGGTTCCGGGGGTGTTGCGCGCGTGTGAATCGGAGGGGTGGTTCACCCCGCTCGGCGGCTCAAGGGCCAGCTCACAAGCGGTGAACAACGTTCGCCAGGGTGTCGTGGTTCCCCTGTCGGCCCATGACCTGGGTCACGTGGGCGGCGAAGTGTAGCAGAGGGTGGGCCATACCTTGTGAAGGGGCTCACGAGCGTGCCCCCCGAGGGGGGTGGATACTCGATGGCATGAGCACCACGGAGCGTCCCAGGATCCTCGTAGTAGGCGGTGGGTACGTAGGCCTGTACGCAGCTCGGCGCATTCTGAAGAAGATGCGCTACGGCGAGGCGACCGTCACGGTCGTCGACCCCCGGTCGTACATGACCTACCAGCCCTTCCTCCCCGAAGCTGCTGCCGGCAGCATCTCGCCTCGGCATGTCGTCGTCCCGCTGCGACGCGTGCTGCCCAAGGCTGAGGTCCTCACCGGCCGCGTCACGACCATCGACCAGGACCGCAAGGTCGCCACGGTTGCGCCGCTCGTCGGCGAGGCCTACGAGCTGCCCTTCGACTACCTGGTCATCGCGATGGGCGCTGTCTCCCGCACCTTCCCGATCCCCGGCCTGGCCGAACAGGGCATCGGTATGAAGGGCATCGAGGAGGCCATCGGCCTGCGCAACCACGTCCTCGAGCAGCTCGACAAGGCTGACTCGACGACCGACGAGGACGTCCGCCGCAGGGCGCTGACGTTCGTCTTCGTGGGCGGCGGTTTCGCCGGTGCGGAGACCATCGGCGAGGTCGAGGACATGGCCCGCGACGCGGCGAAGTACTACACGAACGTGAAGCGCGAGGACATGCGTTTCATCCTCGTCGACGCCGCCGACAAGATCCTTCCCGAGGTCGGCCCGAAGCTGGGCACCTGGGGCCGGGAGCACCTGGAGTCCCGCGGTGTCGAGGTCTTCCTCTCGACCTCCATGGACTCCTGCGTCGACGGTCACGTGGTGCTGAAGAACGGCCTGGAGGTCGACTCCAACACCATCGTGTGGACCGCCGGTGTGAAGCCGAACCCGGCACTGGCCCGTTTCGGCCTGCCGCTCGGCCCGCGTGGTCACGTCGACACCACCGAGAAGCTCCAGGTTCAGGGCACCGACTACATCTGGGCCGCGGGCGACAACGCCCAGGTGCCGGACATGGTCGGCCGCAAGGCCGGTAACCCGAACGCCTGGTGCCCGCCGAACGCCCAGCACGCGCTGCGTCAGGCCAAGGTCCTCGGCGACAACGTCATCTCCGGGATGCGCGGCTTCCCGCAGGGCGACTACAGCCACGCCAACAAGGGTGCGGTCGCCGGTCTGGGCCTGCACAAGGGCGTCGCGATGATCGTCATGGGCAAGGTGAAGATCAAGCTCAAGGGCCGTCTCGCCTGGTACATGCACCGTGGCTACCACGGCATGGCGATGCCGACCTGGAACCGTAAGATCCGGATCTTCGCCGACTGGACCCTGGCGATGTTCCTCAAGCGCGAGGTCGTCTCGCTCGGCGCCATGGAGACTCCCCGCGAGGAGTTCTACGAGGCCGCCAAGCCCGCACCGGCCCCCGCCGCCGCCAAGCCCGTGGGCGAGAAGGCCAAGGCCTCCTAGTCCCGCACCCGGACGGGAGGGCCCCGGCTCCTCCGTCCTGGTACGTGGATCCCCGTATCCGCGTACGACACTCGCACGACGCCCGAAGGGGCCGTCCGCCATCCGTGGTGCGGACGGCCCCTTCGGCGTATCGGTGCAGGTCGGCGCGGCAGCGGGTGCGGGAGCGCGGGGGCCAGCACCCCGGCGGATGCGTGTGCGGTACAGGCATTTTGCCGTTCCATTGCGCGGTAGCGGGATGGCCCGGCCGCCGGAAACTGTTGAAGGGGTGTACCTCGCCGTGGCGCCAAGGGTGCCGGGGCGTGGTCCGAGGCATGCGTGGGCATGTCTGGGCACGTTGGGAAACACCATCACGGAGGTGTGCGCCATGGCAGACGCCGCATTGCGGCTGACCGCTCTCGCCCAGGAGTTGCTGGGAGAACCCCTACCGGTCCGCATCCGGGCCTGGGACGGCAGCGAGTCCGGCCCGCCCGGCGCCCCCGTCCTCGTCATCAGGAACCGCCGTGCCCTGCGCCGCCTGCTCTGGAAGCCGGGCGAACTGGGCCTCGCCCGGGCCTGGGTGGCAGGGGAACTCGACATCGAAGGCGATCTGTACGCCGCCCTGGATGTGATGGCCGGGCTGCTCTGGGAGCGCGGCGGCGAGGCGAAGGACAGCGTCCACCCGGTCCGCGACCCGAAGCTGCGCGCCGCGGCCAAGGGGCTGCTGCAACTGGCCGGCCCGTGGCCCCCGCCCCCGCCGCCTCCCGAGGAGGTACGCCGGCGCAGCGGCACGCTGCACACCAAGCGCCGTGACAAGGAGGCCATCAGCCACCACTACGACGTGGGCAATGACTTCTACGAACTGGTCCTCGGCCCGTCCATGGTCTACTCCTGCGCCTACTGGGAGGACGGCGGGAACCTCGAGGACGCCCAGCGTGACAAGCTCGACCTGGTCTGCCGCAAGCTCGCGCTGAAGGAGGGGGACCGCCTCCTGGACGTCGGCTGCGGCTGGGGCTCCATGGCCATCCACGCCGCCCGTGAGTACGGCGCCCGCGTCACCGGAGTGACCCTCTCCGTCGAGCAGGCCGCCTTCGCCAGGAAGCGCATCGCCGAGGAGGGCCTGACCGACCGGATCGAGATCCGGGTCCAGGACTACCGGGACGTCAGGGACGGCCCGTACGACGCCATCTCCTCGATCGGCATGGCCGAACACGTCGGCTCGGTCCGCTACCGCGAGTACGCCGACGACCTCTACGCACTCCTCAAGCCCGGCGGGCGCCTCCTCAACCACCAGATCGCCCGCCGCCCGGAGAAGGACGAGTCCGCGTACCACGTGGACGAGTTCATCGATGCCTACGTCTTCCCGGACGGCGAACTGGCCCCGGTGGGCCGGACCGTCGCGACCCTCGAAGAAGCCGGTTTCGAGGCCCGCGACGTCGAGTCGCTCCGCGAGCACTACGCCCTGACCCTGCGCCGCTGGGTCGCCAACCTGGAGAAGGGGTGGCCGCGCGCGGTGAGGATGACCTCGCCCGGCCGGGCCAGGGTCTGGCGCCTCTACATGGCCGCCTCCGCCCTCTCCTTCGAGCACAACAAGATCGGTGTGAACCAGATCCTCGCGGTCCGCCCGGCCGAGGGCGGGGGCGCCCGCATGCCGCTGCGCGCCCGCGACTGGAAGGCCGACGCGACCGGCGGCTGATCTCGGAGGCGTACGTGACCGGCCGACTCCGGAGACGTACGCGACCGGCCGATGTCCGGAGACGTACGCGACCGGCCGACTCCGGAGGCGTACGTGGCCCGGTGATCCCTGGACACGGAAGAGGGCCGGTACCCGCCAATGCGGGTACCGGCCCTCTTCCGTGTGCCGTTCCGTTCCGGACTACTCCGTCTTGATCGCCGTGAGCATGTTCAGCTTCGCGGCGCTGCGGGCCGGCCACATGGCGGCCAGCACCCCCACCAGTCCGGCCAGCAGCAGGAAGACCGCGATCCGGCCCCACGGCACGACCAGGACGTACTGCGGGATCTGGGACGCCACGGTCTGCCCGATCGCCCAGCCGAGGAACATGCCGAGCCCGATGCCGACCACCGCGCCGAAGAGCGAGATCACCACCGCCTCCAGCCGGATCATGCGCTTGACCTTGCGCCGGTCCAGGCCGATGGCCCGCAGCATGCCGATCTCCTGCTGACGCTCGAACACCGACATGGCCAGGGTGTTGACGACCCCGAGCACCGCGATGATCAGTGCCATGGCCAGCAGGCCGTACATGATGTTCATCGCGAGGTTGATGGAGCCGCCGAACATGTCGCGGATGTCATTGCGGTCCATGACGCTCATGCCGGGGTTGTCACCCAGCGAGTCCACCAGCGCCTGCTCGTTGGCCGCGCTCGCGCCGCCGTCTGTCTTCACCCAGATCTCGCGGATGTCCGCCCGGCCCTGGTGCGGGGCAACGACGTCACGGGGGATCAGGACCGGCGAGAGGAACTCGTTGTCCTTGTAGAGGGCGCCGACCTTCAGGTTGCCCTTCTTGTCGTCCTCGTACGTGACCGGGACGCTGTCGCCGGTCTTCCAGCCGTGCGACTTCGCGGTCTTGTCCGAGACGGCGATCTCGCCCTTGCCCAGGGAGTCCAGGGAGCCCGCGGCGGTGTCGACGGTGAGGACCTTCTGCACGTCGCCGGGGGTGACACCGGACGCCGAGAGCGAGGTGTCGCCGATGTCCAGCCAGACCGCCTGCTGGGGCGAGACGGCGGTGACGCCGGCGGCCTTCTCCAGGGCGGTGAGCGCCGACTCGTCGAGCGCGTCGCCACTGGCCATCGAGATCATGTAGTCGGCCTTGATGTTGTCCGTCGTCGCCTTGTCGACCGCCTGGCCGAGGGTGACGCCGAGCACCGAGATGCCGGTGACGAGGGTGAGGCCGATCGCCAGAGCGGACGCGGTGGCGCCGGTGCGCCGCGGGTTGCGGACCGCGTTCTGCGCGGCCAGCTTGCCGGAGACCCCGAACATCCGCTGCAGCAGCGGGCGCACCAGGGCGATCACCGGCCGCGACAGCAGCGGGATCAGGATGATGATGCCGATGAGGGCGAGGAAGGAGCCGCCCGCGATGAGGAGCTGGCCGTTCGACCCGGCCTGTGCCGCGCCGCCCACGACCGCCGCCCCGCCGAGCAGGGTGATGACGGCGCCGATCGAGTTGCGCAGCACCAGGGACTTCACCGTGGCGACCGCGTACTGGCTGTTCATCGCCGCGACGGGCGGGATCTTCGCGGCCCGGCGGGCGGGCAGCCAGGCGGCCAGCACGGTGATCAGGACGCCGACGCCGAAGGCGGCGATGACGGTGGTGGGTGAGATGACCAGCGGCCCGGCCGGGATCTTCCCGCCGATCAGGCTCATCGCGGAGCGCAGCCCGGTGGCGAGGCCGAGGCCCAGCGCGAAGCCGACGACGGACGCGATCAGGCCGACGACGGCCGCTTCGAGCAGCACGGAGCGCTTGACCTGACGGCGGGAGGCGCCGACGGCGCGCAGCAGCGCGAGCTCCTTGGTGCGCTGGGCGACCAGCATGCTGAAGGTGTTGGCGATCAGGAAGATGCCGACGAAGAGGGCGATGCCCGCGAAGGCGAGCAGCAGCTTGTTGAGGCTGCTCAGGGCGGTCTCGGTCTGGTCGGCCTGTTCGTCCGCGCGGACCTGGCCGGTCTTGGCCTCGGCGTCCTCGGGGAGCAGCGGCTTGACGGCGGCCAGCAGCTGCTGGTCGGAGGCGCCGGGCGCGGCCGAGACGTTGACGTCCTTGAACTCGCCCGGCCGCAGGAACAGCTGCTGGGCGACGGGGGTGTCGAACAGGACCAGGCTGCCGCCGGCGTTGACCGCGCCGTCCTCGGTGGTGAAGACCCCGGACAGGGTGTACTCCTTCACCGGCCCGTTGGTGGCGACGCGTACCTTGTCGCCGACCTCGTACTCGCCCTTCTCCGCGGTGTCCTTGTCCAGGGCGACGCTGCCGGCGGCGGTCGGTCCGGTGCCGTCGGTGAAGGTGTACTGGGCGTCCTTGCCGTCCTTGCCGGGGGCGAAGTTGGACCCGGTGTTGGACCAGCCGTTGCCGATCAGCTTGCCGTCGGGGTCGGCCACTCCGGCGAAGCCGTCGACGCGGCCGGTGGCGGAGGCGACGCCGTCCAGGTCCTGGATCTTCTTCAGGGTGGCGGCGTCGATCGCGGCGGTCTTCTCGTCGCGCTGGTCGGCGTAGGTGGTGACGGCGACGGCGATGTCGTCGTAGCTCTTCGCCGACTGGTTGCGGAAGGCGTTGCCGAGGGTGTCGGTGAAGACCAGGGTGCCGGAGACGAAGGCCACGCCGAGCATCACGGCGAGGACGGTCATCAGCAGCCTGGCCTTGTGCGAGAGCACATTGCGCAGGGCGGTACGGAACATGTCTGTCAGTCCTGGGAGGGGAGGGGTTCCGGATGGGGTGGCGTCGAGGTCCTGGGAGTTCCCGGTCGTCCGCGCGGTGCGCGAGGCGATCGGGAGGGCTTCGCTGCTGTGTGTCGGCTTCGTGGTCGACCGGGAGGGCGCGTCGGCGGCCACCGACTGGAGGGGGTTCATCGTGAGG
>NZ_JAELVH010000229.1 GCF_019399235.1 Streptomyces poriferorum
CCCAACCCCCGCTCCACGAGGACCGCCTCGACTACACCCCCACCGCCCGCAGCGTGACCCTCGCCCGCCGGCGGACCGCCCGCCTGGTCGCCGAGTGGGGGCACCCTCACCACGCGGGTGAAGCCGCGCTCCTGGTCAGCGAGTTGGCGACCAACGCCTTACTGCACGGCAGCATGCGGGGCCGGCTCTTCCGGGTCCACCTCAGCCTCACCGCCACCACCTTCCGCATCGAGGTCAGCGACCCCCGCGGGGAACGACTCCCCGGACTGCGCGAGGCGGGCGCCGACGACTGCTACGGGCGCGGGCTCCTCATCGTCGCCCAGCTCGCCGACCGCTGGGGCGTCGAGCCGCGCACCGTCGGCAAGACGGTCTTCGCCGAACTCACCGTGCGGCCGGGGAGCACCCACATCACTCGCAACTCTGGTCTCAACCCCACGCGGACTGCTAAGGCGCTGGCGCCCTACCCGGAGGATCTGGTCATCACCACCAAGGTCTGGCCCGGCCGCGACCCCTCGGGCGCGTGGTGGTGGGCCGAGCCGGCGCAGTTGCGCGCCCAGGTCGAGGAGAACCTTCGCCAACTCGGCCGCGATCATCTCGACGTGGTCAACCTCCGTGTACCGCCGAGCGGTCGGACCGGCTCGATCGGCGAGCACTTCGGCGCGCTGGCCGAACTGCGCGAGGCCGGGCTGATCCGCCACCTCGGCGTCTCCAACGTCACGTCAGCCCAACTGGCCGAGGCCCGGGACATCGCCCCGGTCGTCTGCGTCCAGAATCCCTACGGAATCGGGGCGCCGAGCGAGGAGCGGGCCCTCCTTCGGCACTGCGGTGAACTCGGCATCGCGTTCGTCCCGTTCTTCGCCATCGCCGGGCCCGGACGGGAGGCGGGGCCTGCGGTCGGTGACAACGAGGCGGAGGTGTGTGCCGTCGCCCGCGCGCACGGGGTTTCGATCCCGCAGGTCCGGCTGGCCTGGACCTTGCAGCAGGGGCGGCACGTCCTCGCGATCCCCGGGACGAGCGACCCGGACCACCTCGCGCAGAACGTGGCGGCCGGCGCACTGCGGCTCTCCGAGGAGGAGATGGCGCGCCTCACCTCGCTGGGCGCGCACACATGACGGTGGGCCCGCGCGAACGTCTCGCGGGCCCACCTCATACACGTACCACCGGGGTCACTACCCCCAGGTGATCAGCCGCTTCGGCTGCTCGAGGATCGCGGCGACGTCCGCGAGGACCTTGGAGCCGAGCTCGCCGTCCACCAGGCGGTGGTCGAACGAGAGGGCGAGGGTGGTCACCTGGCGGGGCTTCACCTTGCCCTTGTGGACCCAGGGCTGGAGCTTGATCGCGCCGACCGCGAGGATCGCGGACTCGCCCGGGTTAAGGATCGGCGTGCCCGTGTCGACGCCGAAGACGCCGACGTTGGTGATGGTCACCGTGCCGCCCGCCATCGCGGCGGGTGACGTCTTGCCCTCGCGGGCCGTGGAGACCAGCTCGCCCAGGGACGCGGCCAGTTGCGGCAGCGTCTGGTCGTGCGCGTCCTTGATGTTCGGGACGATGAGTCCGCGCGGGGTAGCGGCGGCGATGCCCAGGTTGACGTAGTGCTTCTGCACGATCTCCTGGTTCGCCTCGTCCCAGGCGGCGTTGACCTCGGGGTTCCGCTTGATCGCGACGAGGAGGGCCTTGGCGATGATCAGGAGCGGGTTGACCCGCACCCCGGCCATGTCCTTGTCCTCCTTGAGCTCCGCCACGAGCTTCATCGTGCGCGTCACGTCGACGGTCACGAACTCCGTGACGTGCGGCGCCGTGAACGCGCTGCCGACCATCGCCTGCGCGATGGCCTTCCGTACGCCCTTGACGGGGATACGGGTCTCGCGCGCGCCTGCCGCCACTGGTGCGGGAGCCGCAACGGGGGCCGGGGCCTCCGTTTGCACCGGCGCCGCCGGAGCGGGCGCCGGCGTCGCCGCCGCGTGGACGTCCTCGCGGGTGATGACGCCGCCGTCGCCGGTCGGGGTGACCGTGGCCAGGTCGATGCCCAGGTCCTTGGCCAGCTTGCGGACCGGCGGCTTGGCAAGCGGACGGGCCTCGGCGACGGCCGCGCCGGTGCCGTGGCCGTTCATCTCACCCTGGATCGCGGCGGAGGCCGCCGCGGGGGCCGCCTCCGTGCCCTTGCGGGCACGCCGCTTGGTGGAGGACTCGGCGACGCCGTAGCCCACCAGGACGGGCGTACGGCCCTTCGGCTCCGCGGGCTCCGCGACAGGCTCGGGCGCCGGCTCGGCCGCCACGGGGGCGTCGTCACCTGAACCCGGCGCGACGTCCACCGCGATGATCACCTGGCCGACGTCGACGGTCGTGCCCTCGGGGAAGCGCAGCTCGTGCACCACACCGTCGAACGGGATCGGCAGCTCCACGGCGGCCTTGGCCGTCTCGACCTCGCAGACGACCTGGCCGTCGGTGACGGTGTCGCCGGGCTGGACGAACCACTTGAGGATCTCGGCCTCGGTCAGTCCCTCGCCCACGTCGGGCATCTTGAACTCACGGAAGCGAACAGCGTTGGAAGTGTCGGTCATCGTTGTCACGTCCCCGTCCTCAGTACGCCAGCGAGCGGTCGACGGCGTCGAGCACACGGTCGAGACCCGGCAGGTACTCGTCCTCCAGCCGCGCGGGCGGGTAGGGGACGTGGTAGCCGCCGACCCTCAGCACGGGTGCCTCCAGGTGGTAGAAGCACCGCTCCGTGATGCGAGCGGCGATCTCCGCGCCGGAGCCGTAGAACACCGGCGCCTCGTGGACCACGACCAGCCGGCGGGTCTTCTCGACCGAGGCCTGGATGGCGTCGAAGTCGATCGGGGACATCGAGCGCAGGTCCACGACCTCGATCGACTTGCCCTCCTCCTGGGCGGCCGCGGCGGCCTCCAGGCAGACCTTCACCATCGGGCCGTACGCGACGAGCGTGAGGTCCGTGCCGGTGCGGGCGACGGAGGCCCGGTGCAGCCCGCCCGGGATCGACTCGGTGTCGACCTCGCCCTTGTCCCAGTAGCGGCGCTTCGGCTCGAAGAAGATGACCGGGTCGTCGCTCTGGACGGCCTGCTGCATCATCCAGTACGCGTCGGACGCGTTGGAGGGCGAGACGACCTTCAGGCCCGCGACGTGCGCGAACAGTGCCTCGGGCGACTCGCTGTGGTGCTCCACGGCGCCGATGCCGCCGCCGTACGGAATCCGCACGACGACCGGCAGCTTGATCTTGCCGAGCGAGCGGGCGTGCATCTTCGCGAGCTGCGTGACGATCTGGTCGTACGCGGGGAAGACGAAGCCGTCGAACTGGATCTCCACGATGGGCCGGTAGCCGCGCAGGGCCAGGCCGATCGCCGTACCGACGATGCCGGACTCGGCGAGCGGGGTGTCGATCACCCGGTCCTCGCCGAAGTCCTTCTGGAGTCCGTCCGTGATCCGGAAGACCCCGCCCAGCTTGCCGACGTCCTCACCCATGATCAGGGTCTTGGGGTCGGTGTCGAGGGCCTTGCGCAGCGACTCGTTGAGCGCCTTCGCGATGGACATCTTTTCCATGGCCATGGCTACTTGCCCTCCTCGGCGAACGATGCCTGGTAGGCGGCGAACTGGGCGCGCTCCTCGTCGACGAGGGCGCTCCCATCGGCGTAGGCGTGCTCGAAGATCGCCATCCGGTCCGGTTGCGGCATGGACCGTACCGCTTCGCGTACCCGCTTGCCGAGGGTCTCGCTCTCCTCGTCGAGGGCGGTGAAGTACGCCTCGTCGGCGACGCCCTCGTTCTCCAGGTAGGTGCGCAGGCGCAGGATCGGGTCCTTGGCCTCCCAGGAGGCGCGCTCCTCGTCGGCCCGGTACTTCGTCGGGTCGTCGGAGGTGGTGTGCGCGCCCATGCGGTAGGTGAACGCCTCGACGAGGGTGGGCCCCTCGCCGCGGCGGGCGCGCTCCAGGGCGGAGCGGGTGACGGCGAGGCAGGCCAGCACGTCGTTGCCGTCGACCCGGACGCCGGGGAAGCCGAAGCCCTGGGCGCGCTGGTAGAGCGGGACCCGGGTCTGCTTCTCGGTGGGCTCGGAGATCGCCCACTGGTTGTTCTGGCAGAAGAACACGACGGGCGCGTTGTAGACCGCGGAGAAGGTGAACGCCTCGGCGACATCGCCCTGGCTGGAGGCGCCGTCGCCGAAGTACGCGATCACGGCCGAGTCCGCGCCGTCCTTGGCCACGCCCATGGCGTAGCCGGTGGCGTGCAGGGTCTGCGAGCCGATGACGATCGTGTACAGGTGGAAGTTGTTGGTGTTCGGGTCCCAGCCGCCGTGGTTCACACCGCGGAACATCCCGAGCAGGTTGGTCGGGTCGACGCCGCGGCACCAGGCGACACCGTGCTCGCGGTAGGTCGGGAAGACGTAGTCGTCGTCGCGCAGTGCCCGGCCGGAGCCGATCTGCGCGGCCTCCTGGCCCAGCAGCGAGGCCCACAGGCCCAGCTCGCCCTGGCGCTGCAGCGCGGTGGCCTCGGCGTCGAAGCGACGGGTCAGGACCATGTCCCGGTACAGACCGCGCAGCTCCTCCGCGGTCAGGTCGATCGAGTAGTCCGGGTGCTCGATGCGCTCGCCCTCGGGCGTCAGCAGCTGTACGAGTTCGGGTCCGGAACTCTGTGGCGTCTTCGCGGGCGTCTTCGCGGCGCTGGTCCGCTTGCTGCTGCGTCGCGGTTTACGCGCGGCAGCAGTGCTCTCCACGGTCACGTGCGTGCTCCTCCGTCGGTCCGGCCCCCGGGGTCTGCCGGGTGACCAGTGCGGCTCGCCTGTGTCCGTACCCGTGCACGGGGTGTGTGCCGCTCGGTCCGGGAACAGGCGTGACAGGTGCCCCGGCGAGCGCCCTGTCCAATGCACGTTACCCAGTGGGTCGCATAACTGCGAAACCCTTCCTGACCTGCGATTTTGCTTGGATATCCAAGTAAATCGAGGAATTCGGGAACTCTCCCTGGTCACAGCACTGGTAACAGCCTTGCAGGCCGCCGGAACAACGGCACGTTATCCCGCCGGACAGCGGCAGGGAAGGGGGGAGTGTGTGAGACTGCGTTTGTGCGCAAAGAAGGAAAAATCACTGTTTTTCTGCTGGATGACCATGAAGTCGTCCGCCGCGGAGTCCATGAGCTGCTCTCGTCCGAGGACGACATCGAAGTGGTCGGCGAGGCCGGTACGGCGGCGGACGCGCTGGTACGGATCCCCGCGACCCGCCCCGATGTGGCCGTCCTCGACGTACGACTGCCGGACGGCAGCGGGGTGGAGGTCTGCCGCGAGATCCGCTCCCGGGACGAGTCCATCAACTGCCTGATGCTGACCTCGTACGCGGACGACGAGGCACTCTTCGACGCGATCATGGCGGGCGCGGCCGGATATGTCCTCAAGGCGATCCGCGGCAATGAACTGCTGAGCGCGGTACGGGACGTGGCGGCCGGGAAGTCGCTGCTCGACCCGGTGGCCACGGCGCGGGTGCTGGAACGGCTGCGCGACGGCAAGAAGGGCCGCGACGACGACAAACTCGCCGCTCTCACCGAACAGGAACGAAAGATCCTGGATCTCATCGGGGAGGGTCTGACGAACCGGGTGATCGGCGAGCGGCTCCACCTCGCCGAGAAGACGATCAAGAACTACGTCTCCAGCCTGCTGTCCAAGCTGGGCATGGAACGACGCTCGCAGGCCGCCGCGTACGTGGCGCGGCTCCAGGCCGAGAAGCGCTGAGCGACGCGCCCGTGGCGCCCTGGTTCGGGACTTTGGTCCCGGTCACCCGGGGCCCCGGCCTCTTATTCCGGCCACACAGGTGGCGGACAGTGGAGGGCATGTCCTCCGAGGAACTCCACGCGATCCAGCTGCTCGGCCGCGTCCCGTACGGCCGGCTGGCGACGAGTATGCGAGCCCTCCCGATCCTGACGGTGGCCCGGCACATCGTCACCGACGGCCGCGTCGTGCTGCGCATGCACGGCGGCCTGGGCTACCACGACGCCTGCGACGGCGCGGTCGTGGCGTATGGAGCCGACAACCACAACGCCGCCACCTCGGCGGGCAGCAGCGACCTGTGGTCCGTGCAGTTCACCGGGCCCGCGCAGATCATCGAGCCGACCTGCGCCCAGCGCGAGCTCTTCGGCCCCGCGCCCGTCGACGTCAACGGGGAGCCCTTCGCTCCGGCCTATCTCCGGCTCGACCCGCACTTCGTCACTGTGCACACTCTGGGCTTCCACGCAACTCCGCAGATCCGTCAACGCAGCGTGATCTAACATCTGTCGGGTGTCGCGCTCATCTGTAACCTTCCCACCTGTTCCTCCGGTCGGCGAGGTGCTGCGCCGCTATCCGGACGCCGGTGATCCGCTCACCTGTGAACCCCTTGACCAGGGCTTACTCAACCACGGCTACCGGGTGTCAACGACGCGCGGCTCGTACTTCCTCAAGCACCACCTGGACGACTCCACCGGCGACCGCGCCACGATCGTCCGCCAGCACCGGGCCACCCAACGGCTCCAGTCGCTCGGAGTGCCCGTCGCACCGCCCGTCGTCGACAGCGAAGGCGACACCGTCACCGAGATCGGCGGCCGCTGCTACGCCCTGCACCCCTGGGTCGACGGACTGCACCGGGCCGGAGCCCAGCTCACCCTCGCCCAGTCGCTGCGTCTCGGGGCGCTGCTCGGAGCCGTACACACAGGTCTTGAGCAGGTGATGGGCGAGGGCTCGGTGGCCGGGGCGCGGTCCGGCCACGCGAGCCCCGATCCGGCCGCCACCTTCGCGGTGATCGACGAGTTACTGGCCGCGGCGCGTGGCCGGCGGCCCCGGGACGCCTTCGACGAACTGGCCGAGCACCGGCTCCTGGAGCGGCGCACCCTGCTGGAACAGCACGCGGACCGCCGCCCGCCCACCCCGGACGGGCCGGCGACCGGCTGGGTCCACGGCGACTTCCACCCGCTGAACGTGCTCTACCGGGGCGCCGAGCCGGTCGCGATCCTCGACTGGGACCGGCTCGGGGTGCAGCCGCGTGCGGAGGAGGCGGTACGGGCCGCGGCGATCTTCTTCGTGCAGCCGGCCGGGAAGCTGGAGCTGGGGAAGGTCCGGGCGTACGCGCGCGCCTACCGGCGGGCGGCGGGGGCCGGGGCGCACGAGCTGGCCGCCGCGGTGCACCGGGTGTGGTGGGAGCGGCTCAACGACTTCTGGATACTGCACTGGCGCTACTGCCTGAACGACCGCAGGGCCGACCCGCAGTTCCCTGCGGTGTCGGCCCTGGCGGTCTGGTGGACCCGTGAGTACGAGGCGGTGCGCGACGCGTTCACGGAGTGAGCGTTACCCGGCGGTCGTCCCGGTGTTGCCCGCGGCGGCTCCGGCGCTGGTTCCGGCGGCGGCGCCTCCGGCGTCCGTGCCGGTGCTGGTGCCGGCGTCCGCTCCGGTGCTGGTGCCGCCGTCCGCCCCCGTGCTGGTGCCCGCGTCCGCTCCCGCGTCCGCTCCCGCGTCCGTCCCGGCGTCCGTGCCCTCGTCCGTGTTGCCCTCGCTCGTGCCCGACGTGGCCGTCTCGGTCGGCGCCGTGTTCGTGGGCGTCGGATCGGCCGTCTCGCTCGGGGTGTAGGACGGGGTGTACGACGGGGTGTACGTGGGCTGTTGCTGCTGGTCACCCGTGGAGCTGCCCGGCTGCTCGGTGTCCTGCGTCGTCTCCTCCTCGGTCGGCTTGGCCGATGTCTCCTCCGGAGAAGGCGAACTGGACGTCGAGGTGACCGGCGCCTTGGGCTTCTCGCCCTTGTCCTTCGCCGCGTTGACCGCGAAGGCGACACCCACACCGATCGCGATCAGGGCGAGCACGACGAACAGCCACAGCTTGCCGCGGCCGCCGCCGCCCTGCCGGGTGCTGCCGCCGTCGTAGCCGCCGTCGTCCGGGTTCATGGGCGGCAGGATCGGGCCCTGCGAGGTGTCCCCGTGCTGCTGGTAGCCCATCGCACGGGTGGAGCCGGTCATCCCCCGGGGCGGAGTGCCGGGGCCGTCGTTCAGCACGACCGGGCCGGTGTTCCACGTACCGGTGTGACCGCCCTGCACCTGGAGCATCTGAAGGCTGTACTGGACCAGCCCGCGCATCTCCTCGGCGCTCTGGAACCGGTCGTCAGGATCCTTCGCGAGCGAGCGCATGACGAGCCCGTCGAGCTCCGGCGGCACCGACCCGTTCGAGACCTCCGACGGCGGAACCGGAATGTCCTGAACGTGCTGGTACACCACCGAGAGCGGCGTCTCGCCGGTGAACGGGGGACGCAGCGCGAGGAGTTCGTACAGCAGACAGCCGGTGGCGTACAGGTCGGAGCGGTGGTCGACGGCCTTGCCCAGCGCCTGCTCGGGGGAGAGGTACTGCGGCGTTCCCATGACCATGCCGGTCTGGGTCATCGTCGACTGCGCGCCGTGCAGCGCACGGGCGATGCCGAAGTCCATCACCTTGACCGCGCCGGAGTGCGTGATGATCACGTTGGCGGGCTTGATGTCCCGGTGCACGATTCCGTGCTGGTGCGAGTAGGCGAGCGCCTCCAGCACCCCGGAGACGATGATCAACGCCTGCTCGGGAGGCGGCGCTTCGGCGTTGAGGAGCAGGTCACGGATGGTGCGGCCCTCGACCAGCTCCATGACGATGTACGGGACGGTCTGTCCGGCGACGGTGTCCTCGCCGGAGTCGTACACCGCCACGACCGCATGGTGGTTGAGACCGGCGACCGACTGCGCCTCGCGCGTGAACCGGGCCTTGGAGACCGGGTCCTCGGCAAGATCGGAGCGCAGCAGTTTCACCGCGACGGTACGTCCCAGCCGGACGTCCTCGGCCGCGAAGACCTCGGCCATACCGCCCCGGCCGAGGCGGCCGGTCAGCCGGTAGCGTCCGTCGCCGACGACACCACCGACGCCCCAGGAGTCGGTGCCATCCGGAACTCCGCCGCCGTTTGCTTCGGGTTCGGGTGCCATCAGTCCTCGCCGTCGTTTCTGTCCGCGCGTCCGCGGGTTCTCACGGTGCCTTGCTGCGTTGCCGACCGCATTGTCGGCCGCATTGCCACGTCACGCTACAGCCTCTGTCGGACACACCGTTTTCGAGAGGGACGGGCCATCAAACCGGCTGGTGCGCTCCCTGCGCAAATTCCATGCGGTTCCTGTAACGCTTCCGAGACGCTTCCAGTGCGTAGGGTCACGGAACGGGCACCTGGCTTGACGTGTCGTACCCCTCGGGCAGACTTGGCCAGTAATACGGATCTTCGCGCGGTCGCGCGCCCTAGGGGGAAGCAAGTCATGAGCCAGGACGGCGCACACGGTGCCCAGGGTCGCTACGCGGGCGGTTCGGTCGCCGGCGGCCGCTACCAGCTGCGTGACCTGCTGGGCGAAGGCGGGATGGCCTCCGTATATCTGGCGTACGACTCCGCGCTCGACCGTCAGGTAGCGATCAAGACCCTCCACACGGAGCTCGGTCGCGAGCAGTCCTTCCGCGAGCGGTTCCGGCGCGAGGCGCAGGCGGTCGCCAAGCTGCAGCACACCAACATCGTCTCCGTCTTCGACACCGGCGAGGACGAGCTCGGCGGCGCGCTGATGCCGTACATCGTCATGGAGTACGTCGAGGGGCAGCCGCTCGGCTCCGTCCTCCAGACGGACATCCGCAACTACGGTGCGATGCCCGCCGACAAGGCCCTCAAGGTGACGGCCGACGTGCTGGCCGCGCTGGACACCAGCCACGAAATGGGGCTGGTCCACCGCGACATCAAGCCAGGCAACGTGATGGTGACCAAGCGCGGTGTCGTGAAGGTCATGGACTTCGGCATCGCCCGCGCCATGCAGTCGGGCGTCACGTCGATGACGCAGACCGGCATGGTCGTCGGCACCCCACAGTACCTCTCTCCCGAACAGGCCCTGGGCCGTGGCGTGGACGCCCGCTCCGACCTGTACTCGGTCGGCATCATGCTGTTCCAGCTGCTGACCGGCCGCATCCCGTTCGACGCGGACTCCCCGCTCGCCATCGCGTACGCGCATGTGCAGGAGGAGCCGATCGCCCCGTCCACGATCAACCGGTCGATCACCCCGGCCATGGACGCCCTCGTCGCCCGCGCCCTGAAGAAGAACCCGAACGAGCGCTTCCCGAGCGCCGCCGCGATGCAGGACGAGATCGCACGCGTGCTGAGCGCGAGCGGCCAGACCGGCGCCCCCGTGATCGTCAGCGGTGCGGGCGCACCGGCGAACAGCGGCTCGGGTGTCGGTTCGGCGGTCTTCCCCCCGGTCGACCAGTCCACCCCCGCGCCGCAGAACGTGCAGACGCCGTACCAGCCGGGCCCGTACCAGTCGCAGCAGCAGCCCGGCCCCTACGGCGCACCGACCCCGGCGCCCAGCTACGGCTATCCGCAGTCGGCTCCGGCGTACCAGACGCCGGCGGCGATGTCGCCGATGCAGCAGCAGACCCCGGCGCCGTACACGGTCTCGCCGCAGACACACGCCACGTCGTCCTCGGGCGGCGGCTCCAAGCGGAACATGCCGGTGATCGTGGGCTCGATCGTGGTCGCCCTGATCGCGATCGGCGGCCTGATCACGGCGATCACGCTGAACAAGGACGACGACTCGGGCAAGGGGGGCACCGAGGCCTCGTCGAGCGAGTCCCCGGGCGGCGAGCACAAGGATCCGGAGCGGAACCGGACGATGGACGCCGAGGACTGCACGGACGCGACCGAGAACATCGACGACCCGAACAAGGTCGACGCCCCGAGCTTCCTCTACAAGGACATCCTCTCGGCGCGTGCGTGTGCGGACGCGGCCGGCTGGACGATCAAGCAGATCAAGGTGCCGGGGAACGCGTACGCGGAGGACCAGATCATCGACCAGTTCCCCACCCCCGGGGCCGCTGTGTCCGAGACGGGTGCCCACTTCGAGCTCCGCATAGCGACGGGCGACCCGGCGTAGGGGCGCGCTGCCCGTAACGCCCTTGCGGCGCTCTTCGCCGTGTACCTTCGCGGTCCTGCGGCGCTCTTCGTCGTGCCCCGTCTGCCGTCCTGCGGCGCTCTTCGTCGTGCCCCGTCTGCCGTCCTGTGGCGCTCTTCGTCGTGCCCCTTCGCGGTCCTGCGGCGCTCTTCG
>NZ_JAELVH010000022.1 GCF_019399235.1 Streptomyces poriferorum
CGCTCGCCGCCCTCGACGCCGAGGGCCGCATCGACGTCACGCTCCCGGCGACCGACGCCGAGGGCTGGAACCCGTTCGGCTGGACCTACACCGTCACCGAGCGGATCGCCGGGGCCGGCCGCAACCGCACCTACCGCATCGCCCTGTCCGCCACGGTGCCTGAGATCGACCTCGCCGACATCGCTCCCGCCGACCCGGCGGGAGCCCAGTACGTGACCGTGCCGGGTCCGGCCGGGCCGCAGGGCGAGCCGGGGCCGCAGGGTCCGGCGGGCCCGGTCCGCTCGGTCAACGGCCACACCGAGGGCGACATCATCCTGCTCGCCTCCGAGGTCGGCGCCGTCGCCTCCTCCGCGGCCGGCCAGGCGGGCGGGGTCGCCCAGCTCGACGCCGAGGGCAAGGTGCCGAAGGCCCAACTGCCGGACGGCACCGGCGAGGGCGTCACCTCCGTCAACGGACAGACCGGCACCGTCACCCTCGCCGCGGCCGACCTCGGGGCGCTCACCCCGGCCTCGGCCGACACCCGGTACCTGGCGATCGGCGCCGCGCCCGTCACCTCGGTCAACGGGCAGACGGGCGCCATCACCCTGACGTCGGGCGACCTCGGCGCCGTATCCGCCGACCAGGCCGTCCTGCTGAGCGGCGCGCAGACCATCGACGGAGCCAAGACCTTCTCCACCGCCCCCGCCGTCTCGGCCGACCCGGCCGACGCCAACCAGCTGGTCCGCCGCTCGTACGTGGACACCGTGGCCTCCTCCGGCACCTGGACACCGGCCTCCCTCGGCTTCAAGGCCTGGGCGTTCGACCCGGCGGCGTCCTCCGTGGTCAACCCGCAGTACTGCATCAGCGGCACCGTCTACCTGATCGGTATCCCGCTGACCACCGACGCGACCATCACCAACGTCGTCTTCTACGTGCCCGGCTTCGTCGGTACCGGCCTCGCCGCCACCTCGTTCGCCGGTCTCTACACCAGCACGGGAGCGCGGGTCGGGCTCACCGGCACCCTCGACAAGCTGATCACCAAGACCGAGGGCGCCACCTTCGTGCTGAAGCTGACCACGGCTTACGTGGCGGCCGCGGGCAACTACTGGGTGGCGCTGCTCATCAACGGCCCGGACCCGAAGACCAACGGTCCCGCCTTCATGGTGGGCGCCAGCGTCGGCAACAACCCGGGCGGCAGCGCCCGGATGCCGAACCACTTCGTGCGGCACGCACGGCTCGCCGCCACCGGCCAGACCTCGCTGCCCACCTCCTTCACGCCGTCCACCATCGTCGCGGACACCAACGCCATCTGGGCCGCCGTCTCCTGACCGGACACCCACCGGCGCACCCACGGGGGCCGGCCGTCCGGCGCATCCGCGCGTCCGTCCCGGACCCGCGCGCACCGGCCGGCCCCGCAGCCCGGCCCCCACGTCCCACGGATCCCCGCGATCCCACGTTCCCGCAGCTCCCGACCTCACGGTCCCGCGATCCCGAACCTCCGGAAGGAGCCACCACCATGGCAACCCCCCTCACCGCCGACGCCCTCGTCAATGCCCTGACCGCCGAAGGGCTGAACATCGTCGAGTACGGCGACTGGCGCAACCACAACCGCAACACCAAGGGCGCCTGGGGCCCGGTCAACGGCGTGATCGTCCACCACACCGTCACCTCCGCCACCGTGGACTCCGTGGCGCTCTGCTACGACGGCTACACCGATCTGCCCGGTCCGATCTGCCACGGCGTCATCACCAAGGACGGCACCGTCCACCTCGTCGGCAACGGCCGCGCCAACCACGCCGGTTCCGGCGACGCCGACGTGCTCGCAGCCGTCATCGCCGAAACCGCGCTCCCGGCGCCGGACCAGAACAACACCGACGGCAACACCCACTTCTACGGCTTCGAGTGCGTCAACCTCGGCGACGGCTCCGACCCGTGGCCCGAAGCGCAGTTGGAGGCTGTCGCCCGGGTGTCGGCCGCGATCTGCCGGGCGCACGGCTGGCACGCCGCCTCCGTCATCGGCCACCTGGAGTGGACCGACCAGAAGATCGACCCCAAGGGCTTCAGCATGGCGTCGATGCGTTCCCGGGTGACCGCGCTGCTGGCGGCCGCCCCGGGCGGGAGCGCCACCCGCTACCAGCCGTTCCCGGGCGCCGCCTTCTTCACCGCCGCGCCCCGCTCCACGATCGTGGCCGCGATGGGCGGCCGTCTGATCGCCGAGGGCTGCTCCGCCTACGCCGACGGCCCGGGCCCGCAGTGGAGCGAGGCCGACCGCGCCTCGTACGCGCTGTGGCAGCAGAAGCTCGGCTACACGGGGGCGGACGCCGACGGCTGGCCGGGGGCCGGCTCGTGGACCGCGCTGCAGGTCCCGTACACCGCCTGACCCTCCCCGCTCCCGCGGCGCACCCGCGGCTCACCGCCGTGTGGCGCGCCCGGGGGCCGCACGACCGCACGGAAAGGCACTCCATGTCCCATGCCACCACCCGCTCCCTGCGCACGGTCCTGCAGACCGCCGTCGGGATCGCCGTCGCCCTGCCCGCCCTGGTGGAGAGCGGGGCCCTGCCGCGCTCGCTGCCCTGGGTGGGCGTGGCCCTCGCCGTCTCGGGCCTGCTGTCCCGGACGATGGCCCTCCCGGCCGTCCAGGCCCTGCTGCCCGACTGGCTGACGACCCCGACGGACCCGGCCACCGCACCGGCCGGCGGGACCGCGGCCGACGCCGACGCAACCACCGGTGCTGCCGGGCCCGCCACCGGACCGGACCCGACCACCAGCACCGCGACCCGGGCCGCCCATGACGCCGGCTGACGCCCACGCGCACGACCCGGTCGCCGACGCCCGCGAGCTGGAACGGCTCCGCGGCACCCTCGAAGCGGGCTTCGCCAGGGTCGACGGTGCCCTGGCGCTGCTCGTCCAGCGCAGCGACCGGACCGACCGGCAGCTCACCGACCACGAGGCCCGGCTCGACGCGCTGGAACGCGGGCGCTGGCCGCTGGCCAGCGTCGGCGCCATCACCGCTCTCGCCGTCGCCCTCCTCACCCTGTGGGACGTCCTGGCGCGCTGACGGTCCCCGCCCCGCACGTATCCCCGGCCCGACCACCACCCAAGGACCCTCATGGCCACACCCCTGACCGCCGCCGCCCTGCTCGCCACCCTCAGGTCGGAGGGCCTGACCGTCGTCGAGCACAGCGGCTGGCGCACCCACAACCGCGACACCAAGGGCGCCTGGGGCCCGGTGAACGGAGTGATGATCCATCACACGGTCACCTCCGGCACCGCCGCCACGGTCGCCCTCTGCTACAACGGGCACTCCGGCCTACCCGGCCCGCTCTGCCACGGCGTCATCGCCAAGGACGGCACCGTCCACCTCGTCGGCAACGGCCGCGCCAACCACGCCGGTTCCGGCGACGCCGGCGTGCTCGCAGCCGTCATCGCCGAGCGGAGCGCCCTGCCCGCGCCGCACGGGCGTACCGCCGACGGCAACACCCACTTCTACGGCTTCGAGTGCGAGAACCTCGGCAACGGCAAGGACCCCTGGCCCGAGGCCCAGCTCACCGCCATCACCAGGGCGTCCGCCGCGCTGTGCCGCGCGCACGGCTGGAGCGCCGCCTCGGTGATCGGGCACAAGGAGTGGACCGACGCCAAGATCGACCCGGCCGGCTTCACGATGGCGTCCCTGCGCGGCCGGATCGCGGCCCGGCTGGCGTCGAACCCTGGCTCGGGGGGCGCCGCGGGCCCCGCACTCCAGCCGTTCCCCGGCACCGCGTGGTTCAAGGCGTCGCCGACATCGGCGATCGTCACCGCCATGGGACGACGGCTGGTCGCCGTGGGCTGCTCCGCCTACAGGTCCGGCCCCGGCCCGCGGTGGACCGAGGCCGACCGGGCCGGCTACGCGAAGTGGCAGCGCAGGCTCGGATACAGCGGCGCCGACGCCGACGGCTGGCCCGGCAGCGCCTCCTGGGCAGCTCTGAAGGTCCCGCACTCCTCCTGAAAGGGCGTGATCACACCATGGAGACGCCTCGAACCCCTCGTTCGGATCAGGCGGGGCCCGGCACGCGCCTCCGCGGCGCTGACACGGCCGCCGCGTACGACGAGGGGGCCGTGCGGTGAGCGGACCGGCCCGTCAGGAGACCTCCTCGGTCCTCGCCGTCGAACTGGAACGCCTGCGGGGCACGGCCGAGGCCGGCTTCGCCCGGGTGGACGGCGCGTTCGCCCTCCTGGTCCAGCGGAGCGACCAGAGCGACAGACAGCTCACCGACCACGAGATCCGGCTGGGCGAACTGGAACGCCGCCGCTGGCCGCTGGCCGGTATCGGCGCCCTCACCGCGCTCGGCACCGCGGTCCTGGCCCTGTGGAGCCTGGGCCCACGCTGAGAGCCGCCGGGCGGGATGCCACCCGGACACGCCTGAGGGCGGCCACCCCGCATGCACGGGGTGACCGCCCTCAGGTCGAATCAAGCGACTCGCTTACTGGTTGTACGGACCGTAGTCGTAGTCCTCCAGCGGAACGGCCTGGCCGGAGCCCGTGCCGAACGGCGAGTAGTCGATGTCGTCGTAGCCGACGGCCGAGTACATCGCGGCCTTGGCCTCCTCGGTCGGCTCGACCCGGATGTTGCGGTAGCGGGACAGACCCGTACCGGCCGGGATGAGCTTACCGATGATGACGTTCTCCTTGAGGCCGATCAGGGAGTCGGACTTGGCGTTGATCGCCGCGTCCGTCAGGACCCTGGTCGTCTCCTGGAAGGAAGCCGCGGACAGCCACGACTCCGTCGCCAGCGAGGCCTTGGTGATACCCATCAGCTGCGGTCGGCCGGAGGCGGGGTGACCGCTCTCCTGGACCACACGACGGTTCTCGGTCTCGAACTTCGAGCGCTCGACGAGCTCGCCCGGCAGCAGTTCCGCGTCGCCGGACTCGATGATCGTCACGCGGCGGAGCATCTGCCGGATGATGATCTCGATGTGCTTGTCGTGGATCGACACGCCCTGCGAGTTGTAGACCTTCTGGACTTCGCCGACCAGGTGGACCTGGACCGCGCGCTGACCGAGGATCCGCAGCACGTCGTGCGGGTTGGTGGCACCCACGGTGAGCTTCTGGCCCACCTCGACGTGGTCGCCCTCGCCCACCAGCAGACGGGCACGCTTGGAGATCGGGAAAGGAATCTCCTCGCTGCCGTCGTCCGGCGTGACCACGAGCTTCTTGGTCTTCTCGGTCTCCTCGATCCGGACCCGGCCTGCGGACTCCGAGATCGGGGCGACACCCTTCGGCGTACGGGCTTCGAAGAGCTCGACGACTCGGGGCAGACCCTGGGTGATGTCGTCACCGGCCACACCACCGGTGTGGAAGGTACGCATCGTCAGCTGGGTACCGGGCTCACCGATGGACTGGGCGGCGATGATGCCGACCGCCTCACCGATGTCGACCAGCTTGCCGGTGGCGAGCGAGCGTCCGTAGCAGAAGGCACAGGTGCCGACCGCGGACTCACAGGTCAGGACCGAGCGGGTCTTGACCTCCTCGACGCCGGCGCCCACCAGGGCGTCGATCAGGACGTCACCGAGGTCGACGTTGGCAGGCGCGATGACCTTGCCGTCGACGACGACGTCCTCAGCGAGCATGCGGGCGTACACCGAGGTCTCGACGTCGTCCGTCTTGCGGAGCACGCCGTCGGCACCCTTGACCGCGATCTTCAGCTTGAGGCCACGGTCGGTGCCGCAGTCCTCCTCGCGAATGATCACGTCCTGCGAGACGTCCACCAGACGACGGGTCAGGTAACCCGAGTCGGCGGTACGCAGGGCGGTGTCCGCCAGACCCTTACGGGCACCGTGCGTGGAGATGAAGTACTCCAGAACGGTGAGGCCCTCACGGAAGGACGCCTTGATGGGACGAGGAATCGTCTCGTTCTTGGCGTTGGACACCAGACCACGCATACCGGCGATCTGACGCATCTGCATCATGTTTCCTCGGGCACCCGAGTCAACCATCATGAAGATGGGGTTCGTCTTGGGGAAGTTCGCGTTCATCGCCTCGGCAACCTCGTTGGTCGCCTTGGTCCAGATCGCGATGAGCTCCTGCGTGCGCTCGTCCTTGGTGATCAGACCGCGCTCGTACTGCTTCTGGACCTTCTCGTCCTGGTCCTCGTAGCCCTTGACGATGGCCTTCTTGGCCTCGGGCACGACGATGTCGGCAACGGAGACGGTGACCCCGGAACGGGTCGCCCAGTGGAAGCCCGCCGCCTTCAGGTTGTCGAGCGTCGCCGCCACGATGACCTTGGGGTAGCGCTCGGCGAGATCGTTGACGATCTCGGAGAGCTGCTTCTTGCCGACCGAGTAGTCGACGAACGGGTAGTCCTCGGGCAGCAGCTCGTTGAAGAGCGCGCGGCCCAGGCTCGTCCGCAGCCGGAAGGTGTCACCCGGCTGGTACTCGGGCTCGCCCTCCTCGGCGACCGGCGGCACCCAGCCACGCGGCGGGATGGTGCCCACCGGGAAGCGGATGTCGACGGACGACTGGAGCGCCAGCTCGCCGGCGTCGAACGCCATGATCGCCTCGGCCGTGGAGCCGAACGCGCGGCCCTCGCCCTTGGTGTCACGGAGCTCACCGTCGGTGGTCAGGAAGAACAGACCCAGCACCATGTCCTGCGTAGGCATGGTGACGGGACGACCGTCGGCCGGCTTCAGGATGTTGTTCGAGGACAGCATCAGGATGCGGGCCTCGGCCTGCGCCTCCGCGGAGAGCGGCAGGTGCACGGCCATCTGGTCACCGTCGAAGTCCGCGTTGAACGCGGTGCAGACGAGCGGGTGGATCTGGATGGCCTTGCCCTCGACCAGCTGCGGCTCGAAGGCCTGGATGCCGAGGCGGTGCAGCGTCGGCGCACGGTTCAGGAGAACCGGGTGCTCGGCGATGACCTCTTCCAGGACGTCGTACACGACCGTGCGGCCGCGCTCGACCATGCGCTTGGCCGACTTGATGTTCTGCGCGTGGTTCAGGTCCACCAGGCGCTTCATCACGAACGGCTTGAAGAGCTCCAGCGCCATGGCCTTGGGCAGGCCGCACTGGTGCAGCTTCAGCTGCGGGCCGACGACGATCACGGAACGCGCGGAGTAGTCCACACGCTTGCCGAGAAGGTTCTGACGGAATCGGCCCTGCTTGCCCTTCAGCATGTCGCTGAGGGACTTGAGCGGGCGGTTACCGGGACCGGTGACCGGGCGACCGCGGCGGCCGTTGTCGAACAGCGCGTCGACGGCCTCCTGCAGCATCCGCTTCTCGTTGTTCACGATGATCTCGGGGGCACCGAGGTCAAGGAGACGCTTGAGGCGGTTGTTGCGGTTGATCACACGGCGGTACAGGTCGTTCAGGTCGGAGGTCGCGAAGCGGCCACCGTCCAGCTGCACCATCGGACGCAGGTCCGGCGGGATGACCGGCACGCAGTCGAGCACCATGCCCTTGGGCTTGTTGCTGGTCTGCAGGAACGCGGAGACGACCTTGAGGCGCTTGAGCGCACGGGTCTTCTTCTGGCCCTTGCCGGTACGGATGATCTCGCGGAGGCGCTCGGCCTCCTCGTCGAGGTCGAACGACTCCAGGCGCTTCTGCAGAGCGGCAGCACCCATGCAGCCGTCGAAGTACGTGCCGAAGCGGTCACGCAGCTCGCGGTAGAGCAGCTCGTCGCCCTCGAGGTCCTGGACCTTGAGGTTCTTGAAGCGGCTCCACACCTCGTCGAGACGGTCGATCTCGCGCTGCGCACGGTCGCGCAGCTGCTTCATCTCACGCTCGGCACCTTCGCGCACCTTGCGGCGCACGTCGGCCTTGGCGCCCTCGGCCTCGAGCTCGCCGAGGTCGGTCTCGAGCTTCTTGGCGCGGTTCTCGAGGTCCGAGTCGCGACGGTTCTCGACCTGCTGGCGCTCGACGGAGACGTGAGCCTCCAGCGACGGGAGGTCGCGGGTGCGGCGCTCCTCGTCGACGAACGTGATCATGTACGCGGCGAAGTAGATGACCTTCTCGAGGTCCTTCGGCGCGAGGTCCAGCAGGTAGCCCAGGCGCGACGGGACGCCCTTGAAGTACCAGATGTGGGTGACGGGAGCGGCAAGCTCGATGTGGCCCATGCGCTCACGGCGCACCTTGGCGCGAGTGACCTCGACGCCACAGCGCTCACAGATGATGCCCTTGAAGCGGACACGCTTGTACTTGCCGCAGTAGCACTCCCAGTCCCGGGTCGGACCGAAGATCTTCTCGCAGAAGAGTCCGTCCTTTTCGGGCTTGAGCGTGCGGTAGTTGATGGTCTCCGGCTTCTTCACTTCGCCGTGGGACCAGGTCCGGATGTCGTCCGCGGTGGCAAGGCCGATCCGCAGCTCGTCGAAGAAGTTGACGTCGAGCACTTGTCGTCAATCCCTCTTTCGGGGGTTCGAGCCCCCTCGCTTCACGCGAGAAATCGGGGCACTTCAGCAATGGTCTGAACGGGTCCGGGGAGAGCCGGCCGGATCACGGGGATCCGGCCGGCCAACCCGTCAGACCTCTTCGACGCTGCTCGGCTCGCGCCGGGACAGGTCGATACCGAGCTCCTCCGCCGCGCGGAAGACGTCCTCGTCCGTGTCGCGCATCTCGATGGACATGCCGTCCGAGGACAGCACCTCCACGTTGAGGCAGAGCGACTGCATTTCCTTGATGAGCACCTTGAAGGACTCGGGAATGCCGGGCTCGGGGATGTTCTCGCCCTTGACGATGGCCTCGTAGACCTTCACGCGGCCGGTCACGTCGTCGGACTTGATCGTCAGCAGCTCCTGGAGGGCGTAAGCGGCGCCATAAGCTTCAAGGGCCCACACCTCCATTTCACCGAAGCGCTGTCCACCGAACTGAGCCTTACCACCCAGCGGCTGCTGGGTGATCATGGAGTACGGACCCGTCGAACGAGCGTGCAGCTTGTCGTCGACGAGGTGGTGGAGCTTGAGGATGTACATGTAGCCGACCGAGACCGGCTCCGGGAACGGCTCGCCGGAGCGGCCGTCGAACAGGTTGGCCTTGCCCGAGGGCTGGACCAGCCGGTCGCCGTCGCGGTTCGGGATCGTGGCCTGGAAGAGGCCGGTGATCTCGTCCTCGCGCGCACCGTCGAAGACGGGCGTGGCGACGTTGGTGCCGGGGGCGACCTGGTCGGCGCCGATGAGCTGCAGGCGCTTGGCCCACTCGTCACCGAGGCCGGAGACGTCCCAGCCGCGGCTGGCGAGCCAGCCGAGGTGGATCTCCAGGACCTGTCCCGGGTTCATTCGGGACGGGACACCCAGCGGGTTGAGGATGATGTCGACCGGGGTGCCGTCCTCCAGGAACGGCATGTCCTCGATCGGGAGGATCTTCGAGATGACGCCCTTGTTGCCGTGACGGCCGGCGAGCTTGTCACCATCGGTGATCTTGCGCTTCTGCGCGACGTAGACGCGGACCAGCTGGTTCACGCCCGGCGGCAGCTCGTCGCCCTCTTCGCGGTCGAAGACGCGGACGCCGATGATCTTGCCGATCTCGCCGTGCGGCACCTTCAGCGAGGTGTCGCGCACCTCGCGCGCCTTCTCACCGAAGATCGCGCGGAGCAGGCGCTCCTCGGGGGTCAGCTCGGTCTCGCCCTTGGGCGTGACCTTGCCGACGAGGATGTCACCGGCCGTGACCTCGGCACCGATCCGGATGATGCCGCGCTCGTCGAGGTCCGCGAGGACCTCTTCGGAGACGTTCGGGATGTCCCGGGTGATCTCCTCCGGACCGAGCTTGGTGTCACGGGCGTCGACCTCGTGCTCCTCGATGTGAATCGAGGAGAGGACGTCGTCCTGCACGAGGCGCTGCGACAGGATGATCGCGTCCTCGTAGTTGTGGCCTTCCCACGGCATGAACGCCACGAGCAGGTTCTTACCGAGGGCCATCTCACCGTTCTCGGTGGCCGGACCGTCGGCGAGGACCTGCTCGGCGACAACCCGGTCGCCTTCGGAGACGACGACCTTCTGGTTGACCGAGGTGCCCTGGTTGGAGCGCATGAACTTCGCGATCCGGTACGTGGTGTACGTGCCGTCGTCGTTGGTCACGGTGATGTAGTCCGCGGAGACCTCCTGGACCACACCGTCCTTCTCGGCCTTCAGTACGTCACCGGCGTCGGTGGCGCAGCGGTACTCCATGCCGGTGCCGACGAGCGGGGCCTCCGACTTGATCAGCGGCACCGCCTGCCGCATCATGTTCGCGCCCATGAGGGCACGGTTGGCGTCGTCGTGCTCCAGGAACGGGATCATCGCGGTGGCGACGGACACCATCTGGCGCGGCGAGACGTCCATGTAGTCGACTTCGGTGCCGGGCACGTAGTCGACCTCTCCGCCACGACGGCGGACCAGGACGCGGGGCTCGGTGAAGCGCAGCTCGTCGGAGAGCGTCGCGTTCGCCTGGGCGATGACGTAACGGTCTTCCTCGTCGGCCGTGACGTAGTCGACCTCGTCGGTGACCTGGCCGTCGACGACCTTGCGGTACGGCGTCTCGATGAAGCCGAACGCGTTGACGCGGCCGTACGAGGCGAGCGAACCGATCAGACCGATGTTCGGGCCTTCAGGAGTCTCGATCGGGCACATGCGTCCGTAGTGGGACGGGTGCACGTCACGGACCTCGAAGCCGGCCCGCTCACGGGACAGACCACCCGGGCCGAGCGCCGACAGGCGGCGCTTGTGGGTGAGACCCGACAGCGGGTTGTTCTGGTCCATGAACTGCGACAGCTGGCTGGTGCCGAAGAACTCCTTGATGGAGGCGACGACCGGCCGGATGTTGATCAGGGTCTGCGGCGTGATGGCCTCGACGTCCTGAGTCGTCATGCGCTCACGCACGACGCGCTCCATCCGGGCCAGACCCGTACGGACCTGGTTCTGGATGAGCTCGCCGACGTTACGCAGACGACGGTTGCCGAAGTGGTCGATGTCGTCGGTCTCGACGACGATCTCCCGGCCGGACTCGCCGGTCGTCTCGGTCTCCCCGGCGTGCAGCTTCACCAGGTACTTGATGGTCGCGATGATGTCGTCGCTGGTGAGGACACCGGCGTCGAGCGGCTCATCCGCGCCGAGCTTCTTGTTCACCTTGTAGCGGCCGACCTTCGCGAGGTCGTAGCGCTTCGGGTTGAAGTAGAGGTTCTCGAGCAGCGTCTGAGCAGCCTCGCGCGTCGGCGGCTCGCCCGGACGCAGCTTGCGGTAGATGTCGAGCAGCGCGTCGTCCTGGCCCTGGGTGTGGTCTTTCTCCAGGGTGGCGCGCATGGACTCGTACTCGCCGAACTCCTCGAGGATCTGCTCGGTGGTCCAGCCGAGAGCCTTCAGGAGGACGGTGACGGACTGCTTGCGCTTGCGGTCGATGCGGACACCGACCATGTCGCGCTTGTCGATCTCCATCTCCAGCCAGGCACCCCGGGAAGGGATGATCTTGGCGGAGAAGATGTCCTTGTCGGACGTCTTGTCGATCGAGGAGTCGAAGTAGACACCCGGCGAGCGGACCAGCTGCGACACCACGACACGCTCGGTGCCGTTGATGACGAAGGTGCCCTTGTTGGTCATGAGCGGGAAATCGCCCATGAAGACCGTCTGGGACTTGATCTCGCCGGTCTCGTTGTTGGTGAACTCGGCCGTGACGAAGAGCGGGGCGGCGAACGTGAAGTCGCGCTCCTTGCACTCGTCGATCGAGTTCTTGGGGGGCTCGAAGCGGTGGTCGCGGAACGTAAGCGACATCGACCCGGAGAAGTCCTCGATCGGTGAGATCTCCTCGAAGATCTCCTCCAGGCCGGACTTGGTGGGGACGTCTTGTCCACTGTCCAGAGCAGCCTCGACGCGAGCCTTCCAGGCGGCGTTACCGAGGAGCCAGTCAAAGCTCTCGGTCTGCAGCGCGAGGAGGTTCGGAACCTCGAGGGGCTCCTTGATCTTTGCAAAAGAGATGCGCAGCGGGGCGGTGCTGGCACCGTTGTTCGTATTCGCGGTCGAGGCGTTGCGCGAGGCGGCCAAGAGGGGGTCCTTCCGAGGGCTCGGACTCACTACGCGCGTACCGGTCCCAAACTGGACAGGTGGACAGATATCCCAGATGAGGGATGAACGGTCCACGGTGCACAAGATGGGTATGCCCCTGGTGACGGGCAGGAGGCAGCTAACAGGCAGCGCAAAGGGTCAGTGTAGCCAAGCGGCACACTGATGTCCAGTCGGGGTTCTCAGAGACCCACGTTGCTCTCAACAGCTGTTCTCAACACCTATGTCTAGCCCTGCGCGGGGTGCGCTCTTCTTTACTGCCCTCTTCGCCATCGATCCATGCCTCGGATTCGGATCGATGTGACGACGCGCCTTGAGAATTGCGCGCCTCGTGCGGTTCGTCAAGGCCCCCCAGCCGGTACGGGCCCCGAGACCCGCGTCCCGCCGCCTCTCGGCGCCACCCGTGCTCCCCACGAGAGGCGCACGGCGAAGATCACCATACTCGTCACCGCGCGAAGAGCAAGGCACCCACCGCGGGTACGCCGAAAGGCGACCACCCGTACGGGTGATCGCCTTTCGCGAAGTGACGCCCGTGCCTCGCGGCACGGGGGTCCCAGAGGAGTCAGAAGACTCGCTGGGTCACTTGACCTCGACGGAGGCGCCGGCGGCCTTGAGGGACTCGGCAGCCTTCTCGGCGGCCTCCTTGGCGACCTTCTCGACGACGGGCTTCGGGGCGCCGTCGACGAGGTCCTTGGCCTCCTTCAGGCCGAGGGAGGTCAGCTCACGCACGACCTTGATGACCTGGATCTTCTTGTCACCGGCGGCGGTGAGGATGACGTCGAACTCGTCCTGCTCGGCCTCGGCCTCGACAGCGGCACCACCGGCGGCGGGGCCGGCAACGGCGACGGCCGCGGCGGCGGTGACGTCGAACTTCTCCTCGAAGGCCTTAACGAACTCGGAGAGCTCGATGAGGGTGAGCTCCTCGAACTGAGCGAGCAGGTCTTCCTGGCTGAGCTTCGCCATGATGGCGTCCTTCCACTATTCGGCAGGTGCCGGATGTATATGTCGGCGGGCGTACGTGGAGCCCGCTGGACCGCTGAGCGAAATTACTCGGCGGCCTCGGCGGGAGCCGGAGTACCGGCACCGCCCTGCTCTTCCCGCTTGGCACGAAGAGCTTCCGCGGTGCGGACGAACTTCGACGGCAGAGCCTGGAAGAGCTGCGCAGCCTGAGTCTGCTTGCCCTTCATGGCGCCGGCCAGCTTGGCGAGCAGAACCTCGCGGGACTCGAGGTCCGCGAGCTTCTTGATCTCATCGGCGGACAGCGCCTTACCGTCAAGGACACCGCCCTTGATGATGAGGTTGGGGTTGTCCTTGGCGAAGTCACGAAGACCCTTCGCCGACTCCACCGGGTCACCGGTGACGAAGGCAACCGCCGTCGGACCTGAGAACAGGTCGTCCAGCGTGTCGATCCCGGCCTCGTTGGCCGCAATCTTGGTCAGCGTGTTCTTCACCACGGCGTACTGGGCGTTCTCACCGAGCGAACGACGCAGCGTCTTGAGCTGCGCCACGGTGAGACCCCGGTACTCGGTCAGCACGGCGGCGTTCGAGCTGCGGAACTGGTCCGCGAGCTCGGCTACCGCTGCAGCCTTGTCGGGCCTTGCCATGAGCGTCGGCCTCCTTCCGGGTGATGAGGACCGCTCAAAAGGCCCCGGAAAAGACGAAACGCCCCGGCGCAGGCGCCAGGGCGAAGCTCGACCGAACAAAATACGGGAGCTTTTCCACAGTCACCTGCGCAGGTCGTCCGCATTCAACGGATCCTTCGGTTGCCGTCACCCTTGCGGGTTTCAGCAACGACCAGCGGTCTTTGGCTTCTGCAGAAGAGTACGCGACCGGGGTCGCGCCGGGCAAATCCGTCCCGGTTCGGGTGGTCCGGAAGGTTTAGGACGCTCCCGCGGTCGCGCCCTGCTGCTGCTGGAACAGTTCCTTGAAGCCGATCGTCTCGCCGGCCGGCGGGCGCTGGACCGACACCTTGGTCCCGTAGTCGCTGTAGAACATGGTCGTGTTGAGCTCGCCGGTCTTCATCTGCCCGCGCTCGCTCTTCTTCACCAGCAGGTCGTTCTCGTCGACCCAGATGTCGACCGTCTCCGTGGTGATCCCCGCGTCGTTGAGCTGCTTCTTGAGCGCGGCCAGCTGATCGGCGTCCAGCTTCGACGTCTTGGCGGTCAGCTCGGCGACGTCGACCGTGCCGGAGTAGTGCGTGGTCCGGACACCACGGACCTGCTCCTTGCCGACCTCCTTCACATCGCCGGAGGCCAGCAGCGACTTCACTCCCTGGTCGGGAGTGGTGTTCTGCATCTGGTCCTTCATCGCCGCCCCGGAGGCGCCCCCGAGCGCGGCGAGGTCCTCGTAGGAGTAGCTGATCCAGCGCTTGCCACCGGTCTGCTGGGCCATCGCCTCGCCCATGTCCGCCGCGTAGCCGTCCTTGAAGTAGCGGGCCTGCATCGTGCCGTTGCCGCCGGACTTCTTCATGGTGTCGGCCATGGCACCGCCGGTGTACGTGATCTCCATGCTGCCGCTGACGCCGTCGCTCCAGTCGAGCGCCCCGGACTGCTTCATGGACATGGCACTGCCCACGGTCATGGTTCCCTCGACCTTCGCCGAGCTGGCGGCGCCGGTCTTCTTCTGCACGTCGAGCAGCGCGGCGATCGCGTCGGTCTTCACCACGCCGCTGCCGGCGTCCTTGCCCCTGGCCTTGCTCGTGGAGCCGTCGTCCGATCCGCCGCAGGCCCCGACCGACGTCAGCGCCGCCGCCACTGCCACGGCCAGGCCAACGCGCCGTACGGTACTGGTCCTCATGTCAGCTTCCACCCCTCGTTCGGCTCTCGGTCCCCGCACGCCAACGCACGGCACCGACAGCCATCGGTACGTACATACGAGGACGGGCCCCGCACCTCGAAAGGTTGCGGGGCCCGTCAATGTCACACGTGACACGGCGGTCGTACGAGCGCGATGGCTCAGACGGAGGCCGGGTCCTCCTCGACGAGGAGGTTACGGGTGCGGTTGGAGTCCAGCGGGATGCCGGGGCCCATCGTGGTGGCCAGCGTGGCCTTCTTGATGTAGCGGCCCTTGGCGGCGGACGGCTTCAGACGGAGGATCTCGTCCAGCGCCGCTGCGTAGTTCTCCACCAGCTTGGTCTCGTCGAACGAGGTCTTGCCGATGATGAAGTGCAGGTTCGAGTGCTTGTCGACGCGGAACTCGATCTTGCCGCCCTTGATGTCGTTGACAGCCTTCACGACGTCGGGGGTGACGGTGCCGGTCTTCGGGTTCGGCATCAGACCACGCGGACCGAGCACGCGGCCGAGGCGGCCGACCTTGCCCATGAGGTCCGGGGTCGCGACGACGGCGTCGAAGTCCAGACGGCCCTTCGCCACCTCGTCGATGAGCTCGTCGGCGCCGACGATGTCGGCGCCCGCGGCTTCCGCGGCCGCAGCACGGTCACCGGTCGCGAAGACCAGGACCCGGGCGGTCTTGCCGGTGCCGTGCGGGAGGTTCACGGTGCCACGGACCATCTGGTCGGCCTTGCGCGGGTCAACACCCAGGGCAAACGCGACCTCGACGGTGCTGTCGAACTTCGTGGAGGCGGTGTCCTTGGCGATACGGACGGCCTCGAGCGGGGCGTAGTTCCGCGCCCGGTCGATCTTGGCGTCCGCAGCGCGGAGGTTCTTGCTGCGCTTCACTTCTACTCCTGTGGTTTCAGAATGTGGAGTCGTGGTGCGGACCGGCGCTTGGTCCTACCACTGGGGGGTGGGGCTGAATCAGCCTTCGACCGTGATGCCCATGGAACGGGCGGTGCCGGCGATGATCTTCGACGCGGCGTCGAGGTCATTGGCGTTCAGGTCGGGGAGCTTCGTCGTGGCGATCTCGCGGACCTGGGCGGCCGTCAGCTTGGCAACCTTGGTCTTGTGCGGCTCGCCGGAGCCCTTGTCCACACCCGCGGCCTTGAGGATCAGCTTGGCGGCCGGCGGAGTCTTGGTGATGAAGGTGAAGGAGCGGTCGTCGTAGACCGTGATCTCCACCGGCACGACCATGCCACGCTGCGACTCGGTCGCGGCGTTGTAGGCCTTGCAGAACTCCATGATGTTGACGCCGTGCTGGCCCAGTGCGGGGCCGACCGGCGGGGCCGGGTTGGCCGCACCGGCGTTGATCTGGAGCTTGATAAGCCCCGTGATCTTCTTCTTCTTGGGAGGCATGTGCTCTCTCCGGGTCCTAGTGAGAGTTTTCGCCGTCATCCGGTCATCCGGATGCAGGCATACCGCACAACGATAACGGGTATAGCTGCGCGACCAAAAACCGAGCAGGTCAGACCTGCTGTGACAGCCGGTCTGACCTGCTCGGTAGGCATGTGTCCAGAAGCTGGCGAATAACCGCTAGTTCTTCTGGATCTGGTCGAAGCTGAGCTCGACCGGAGTCTCGCGGCCGAAGATCTCCACGAGACCCTTGACCTTCTTGGAGTCGGCGTTGATCTCGTTGATCGTCGCCTGCAGAGTCGCGAAGGGGCCGTCGGTGACGGTGACCGAGTCGCCCACCTCGAAGTCCAGCACCTGGACCTCGACCTTGCGGGACGGAGCCGGCTTGCCCTCGGCCTCGGCGGCCTCGCGGGCGGCCTTCTCCTCGGCCTCCGGGGCGAGCATCTTGACGATCTCGTCCAGGGTCAGCGGGTACGGGTCGTAGGCGTTGCCCACGAAGCCGGTGACGCCGGGCGTGTTACGGACGACGCCCCAGGACTCGTTCGTCAGGTCCATGCGCACCAGGACGTAACCCGGGAGCTTGTTCTGCCGTACGTTCTTGCGCTCGCCGTTCTTGATCTGGACGATTTCCTCCTCAGGCACCTCGGCCTGATAGACGAACTCCTCCACGTTCAGCGAGACGGCGCGCTGCTCCAGGTTGGCCTTCACGCGCTTCTCGTAACCGGCGTACGTGTGAATGACGTACCACTCGCCCGGGAGGGTGCGGAGCTCCTCGCGCAGGGCGGTGACGGCGTCGACGGGCTCGGCCGGCTCGGCCTCTTCCTCGTCGGCCTCGTCGGCGGCTTCCGCGGCCTCGGGGCTCTCGTCCTCGTCGTCACCGGCTTCGGCCCCGGGGGCCTCGTCGTCGGCTTCGGCGGCGTCCTCGACGTGCACGGCGGCCTGCTCGGCGGGCTCGCCCGCGGCGGCGTCGGCAGCTTCAGCCTGGTCCGGCTCCTCAGCGTCCGCCGCCTCGACGATGTCGAGCTCGTCCTCGGCGGACTCGAAGGCGCCCGCCGTCGGCTCGACGGCGTCGTTCAGGTTCGGGTCAGACACGGTGGCTGCTTCTTCCTGGATACAAATGGGTGGAACATGCGAAAGGGGCGCCCCCATGAGGCGCCCTCCGCGGGATCAGCCGAAGACGTACTTGATGACCCGCTGGAAACCGAAGTCAATCACGGTAACAAGACCAATCATGACGACTACGAACACAATCACCACTGTGGTGTATGTCGTCAGCTGGTTGCGAGTCGGCCAGACAACCTTGCGGAGCTCGGCGACGATCTGGCGGTAGAAGAGCGCGAGACGGCCCAGAGGGCCCTTCTTGCCGCGCTTGCCGCCCTTCCGGGTCTTCTTCTTCGACTCGGGGACTTCATCCTCGGCATCAGGCATGTCGATGGAGCCCACGGCGTCCGTCACGCTTCTCACCTGATTCCGGGTCATGGCCGTGCCGCGCCCGGTGAAGCCGCACGGCAGTGCATTGAAGTACGTACATGCGCACACATCCTGGCGAAGGAGTGTGTAGCAGGGCCGGAGGGACTTGAACCCCCAACCGCTGGTTTTGGAGACCAGTGCTCTACCAATTGAGCTACGACCCTTTGTGGTTTCCACCAACCTACCGCATGTCCCCGGATGCCCCGAGTGCAGGAACGGTGCGGCTGGTGAAGGCCAACGACAGGTGAGTGTACGTGCTCAGCGGCCCGGCGTCGAACAGATAGCTCCCGACCGTTCCTGTCCGATGCTGTCCGGTCGTCCGTCCACATGGTGTCCGGCTGCTGTCCGGTCCCTGAAACCCCTGTGCCGACGGGGAATACGGTCTGCGAGCATGGGGGCATGAGCGCTGCTACTTCTCCCTCCGAGCGCCGGGTCTCCGCCCGCATCGGTGCCATCTCCGAGTCCGCCACCCTCGCCGTCGACGCCAAGGCCAAGGCCCTCAAGGCCGCCGGCCGTCCGGTGATCGGCTTCGGCGCGGGCGAGCCCGACTTCCCGACCCCCGGCTACATCGTCGACGCCGCGGTCGAGGCCTGCCGCAACCCGAAGTACCACCGCTACACCCCGGCGGGCGGGCTCCCCGAGCTCAAGGCCGCCATCGCCGAGAAGACGCTGCGCGACTCCGGCTATGAGGTCGACGCCTCCCAGATCCTGGTGACCAACGGCGGCAAGCAGGCCATCTACGAGGCCTTCGCCGCGATCCTCGACCCGGGCGACGAGGTCATCGTCCCCGCGCCGTACTGGACCACCTACCCCGAGTCGATCCGCCTCGCCGGCGGCGTACCGGTGGATGTCGTGGCCGACGAGACCACCGGGTACCGGGTCTCGGTGGAGCAGCTGGAGGCGGCGCGCACGGAGCGTACGAAGGTCGTCCTGTTCGTCTCCCCGTCGAACCCGACCGGTGCGGTCTACAGCGAGGCGGAGGCCGAGGCGATCGGCAAGTGGGCCGTCGAGCACGGTCTGTGGGTGCTGACCGACGAGATCTACGAGCACCTCGTCTACGGCGACGCGAAGTTCACCTCGCTGCCGGCGATCGTGCCCGAGCTGCGCGACAAGTGCATCGTGGTCAACGGTGTCGCCAAGACGTATGCGATGACCGGTTGGCGCGTGGGGTGGATCGTCGGCCCCAAGGACGTGGTCAAGGCGGCGACGAACCTGCAGTCGCACGCCACCTCCAACGTCTCCAACGTCGCCCAGATCGCCGCGCTGGCCGCCGTCTCCGGGAACCTGGACGCGGTCGCCGAGATGCGCACCGCCTTCGACCGGCGCCGGCAGACCATCGTGCGGATGCTCAACGAGATCGACGGCGTCCTGTGCCCCGAGCCCGAGGGCGCGTTCTACGCCTACCCGTCGGTGAAGGAGCTGCTCGGCAAGGAGATCCGCGGCAGGCGTCCGGCCACGTCGGTCGAGCTGGCTGCGCTGATCCTGGACGAGGCCGAGGTCGCGGTCGTGCCGGGCGAGGCCTTCGGCACCCCGGGCTACCTGCGTCTTTCCTACGCGCTGGGTGACGACGACCTGGTCGAGGGCGTCTCGCGGCTCCAGAAGCTGCTGGGCGAGGCCAAGGCCTAGTAACTCCCCGATCACGGATGGCGACCCTCGGCTCCGGCCGGGGGTCGCTTTCGCGTTCGCGCATCCGTTCGATGGGCAACTCGATGGGGAAACCGGCTACCGCGCCACCCCGTCCGTGCGGCAAGATCCATGGATGGAGCGTGATGTACGGCTGTTGCCCAAGGCCCACCTGCACCTGCATTTCACCGGGTCGATGCGGCCCACGACGCTGCTCGAACTCGCCGACAAGTACGGAGTGCGGCTGCCCGAGGCGCTGACCGGTGGCGAGCCCCCCAGCCTGCGGGCGACGGACGAGCGCGGCTGGTTCCGTTTCCAGCGGCTCTACGACATCGCCCGGTCCTGTCTGCGGGCTCCCGAGGACATCCAGCGGCTGGTGCGCGAGGCCGCCCAGGAGGACGTGGCGGACGGCTCCGGCTGGCTGGAGATCCAGGTCGACCCCACCTCGTACGCGCCCCTGCTCGGCGGGCTCATCCCCGCGATCGAGATCATCCTGGACGCGGTGGACAGCGCCTCGCGCGATACCGGGCTGCCGATGCGGGTGGTGATCGCGGCGAACCGGATGAAGCATCCGCTGGACGCCAGGACGCTGGCGCGGCTCGCGGTGCGGTACGCGGACCGGGGTGTCGTCGGGTTCGGGCTCTCCAACGACGAGCGGCGCGGCATGGCGCGTGACTTCGACCGGGCCTTCGCCATCGCCAGGGAGGGCGGCCTGCTGGCGGCCCCGCACGGCGGTGAGCTGTCGGGCCCCTCCAGCGTCCGCGACTGCCTGGACGACCTCGACGCGGCACGGGTCGGGCACGGGGTCCGGGCCGCCGAGGACCCGCGGCTGCTGCGCAGGCTGGCGGAGCGCGGGGTGACCTGCGAGGTGTGCCCGGCGTCCAACGTGGCGCTCGGCGTCTACGAGAAGCCGTCCGACGTACCCCTGCGCACTCTGTTCGAGGCCGGCGTGCCGATGGCCCTCGGTGCGGACGACCCCCTGCTCTTCGGGTCCCGGCTGGCCGCGCAGTACGACCTCGTACGCCGCCATCACGCGTTCACCGACGAGGAGCTGGCCGAGCTGGCGCGCCAGTCGGTACGGGGTTCGGCGGCGCCCGAAGCGGTCCGTACGGAGCTTCTGGCGGGCGTCGACGCATGGCTGGCCGAGCCGGCGCACTGACGCTGTCTACGGCCTTTCGCCCGTGAGCCCGGCCAGCAGCATCCGGGCGACCGAGGCCGCGAAGGCGTCGAGCGGCTGCGGCGGCTCACCGGTCTGTGTCGCGTCGTAGGCGAAGGCCCGCTGGGCGCAGGCCCCCATCAGCAGGGAGGCGGCCGCGTACGTGTCGGCGTCGGCCCGTACCCGGCCGGCCGTCTGTTCGGCGCGCAGATACGCGTCCAGCCCGCGGATGGGGATGTGGGGACCGGTCCCCAGCTCGCGCATGGCGGCGTTGTGGCGCGCCTTGAGCCTCGGCTCGGCGTACAGGGACGCGGCGATCGGGAAGCTCTGCTCGTAGAAGAGGGCGGCCTCGCGGGCGATCTCGGTGAGATTCCGCTCCACCGTCCGCTCCCCCTCCCCCGGATCGGCGATGAGCCGCTTCAGGACCCCGTCGACCTTGGGCAGACGCTCCTTCAGCACCACCACGAACAGCTCTTCCTTGCTCGGGAAGTGCTTGTAGAGCGCCGCCTCGGAGCAGCCGGCGGCCCGGGCGATCTCCTTGGTGGTGGCCCGGGCCAGGCCGATGGTGAGCATCAGCCGGTGGGCGGCGTCGATGATGCGGGCGCGGGCCGGCTTCTGCTCCATGTGCTCTCCAACGAAGCTTGACGAGTGGGTGAGTACCCACTCACTCTAGAGGTGAGTGAATACTTACCCACCTTGGGAGGGTGTGCCATGAAGCTCACGGTGTTCGGCGCGACAGGCGGCATCGGGCAGGAGATCGTCCGGCAGGCGGTGGCGGCGGGGCACGAGGTGACGGCGGTGGTCCGCGATCCCGCGCGGCTGCCGGTGCCGCTCTCCGGCCTCACGGTCCACACCGCGGCCCGTATCGACGACCCGGAGGCGCTGCGTGAGGCGGTCGCGGGCCGCGACGCGGTGCTCTCCGGTCTCGGCGCCCGGGGCCGGAAGGCCGGCGGGATCGCGGAACGGCTGACCCGCACCGTGCTGACGGCCATGGAGGCGGAGGGGACCCGGCGGCTGCTCGTGGTGAGCGCGGCCCCCGTCGCCCCGAAGCCCGCGGACGACCCGCTGCCCGACCGCATGATGCTCGCGGCGATCGGCGCGATCCTGAAGGAGGTCTACGCGGACCTCACCGCCATGGAGGCAGCGCTGGCGGCCTCCGCAACGGACTGGACGTCGGTGCGTCCCCCGAAGCTCACCAACGGGCCGCTGACGGGCGACTACCGGACCGTCATCGGCAGCAACCCGCGCAGCGGCCGGTCCATCTCACGGGCCGACGTGGCGCACGCGATGCTGGCGCTGACCGACGACCCGGCGTCGGTGAAGCAGGGGGTCGGTGTGGCGTACTGACGCCGCCTACAGGCTCACGCCGACGGTCACCGGTTCGTTGACGAGCGTGACGCCGAAGACGTCGTGGACCCCGGCGACGACCTCGCGTGCCAGGGCCAGCAGGTCCTCGGTGCTCGCCGCGCCGCGGTTCGTGAGGGCCAGGGTGTGCTTGGTGGAGATGCGGGCAGGGCCGGAGCCGTATCCCTTGGTGAAACCGGCCCGGTCGATGAGCCAGGCCGCCGAGGTCTTGGTACGTCCCTCGCCCGCGGGGAAGGCGGGGGGCGTGACGTCCGGTCCGAGGTGCTGCGCCACCCGGGCGAGGAAGGCCTCGAACTGCGCCGGGTCCAGGATCGGGTTGGTGAAGAAGGACCCGGCCGACCAGGTGTCGTGGTCCTCGGGGTCGAGCACCATGCCCTTGCCGGCGCGGAGCCGGAGCACGGTTTCACGGGCGGCCGCGGCGGGGACGCGCTCCCCCTCCTCCACACCCATGGCACGTGCCGTCTCGGGGTACTTGAGGGGCGCGGACAGGCCGCCCGCCTCTTCCAGCCCGAAGCGGACACGCAGCACCACGAACCGGTCGGGTTCGGCCTTGAAGCGGCTGTGCCGGTACGCGAAGGCGCACTCGGAGTTCGGGATCGTGACCGTTTCCCGGGTGCGCCGGTCGTAGGCGACGACCTCCGTGATGGTGGACGACACCTCCTGCCCGTAGGCCCCGACGTTCTGGATCGGGGTGGCCCCCGCCGATCCGGGGATGCCGGCCAGGCATTCGAGGCCCGCCAGTCCGGCCTCCACACTGCGGGCGACGGCGTCCGTCCAGACCTCTCCGGCGGCCAGTTCGAGCGTGGGCCCGTCCAGCACGAAGCCCTTGGTCGCGATGCGCAGGGCGGTGCCTTCGAAGCCCTTGTCACCGATGACCAGGTTGCTGCCCCCGCCGATGACCAGGAGGGGGGTACCGCTGTCGTCGGCCTCGCGCACGGCCTCGACCACTTCGGCGTCGGTCGTCGCGGTGAGGAGCCGGGTGGCGGGGCCGCCGAGCCGGAAGGTGGTCAGGGGGGCGAGGGGCGCGTCGTGGAGTTCCTGCACGGGGACAAGAGTACGGTCCACGCTCCGCCGGCCGGGCACCTCGGCCCCTGGGCCGCGCCCCCTGCGCGGCGGGCGGGCCCCACGCTCACGACCTCATGCGTAAGGGGCGCGGCCCCATGGACCGCGCCCCTTGCGTCAGCACGTCGCGACGGTGTCAGCCGAGCTGCACCACGGCGCGGGACATGCCCAGCACCTTCTTGTCGCCGCTCGTCGCCGTCAGGTCGACCCGTACGCGCTTGTCGTCCAGCAGCGCGCCCACCTTGGCGCTGACCTCGATCAGCGCGCCCTTGTCGTCGTTGGGGACGACGACCTGCCGGGTGAACCGCACCCCGTACTCGACGACCGCACCCGGGTCACCGGCCCAGTCCGTGACCACGCGGATCGCCTCGGCCATGGTGAACATGCCGTGGGCGATCACGTCCTCCAGCCCGACCTCGCGCGCGAACTTCTCGTTCCAGTGGATCGGGTTGAAGTCGCCCGAGGCGCCCGCGTACTGCACGAGCGTCGCGCGGGTGACCGGGAAGGACCGCGCCGGCAGCTCCGTACCGACCTCGACCGAGTCGTAACTCACCTTCGCCGTCATCACGCCTCCTCGGCGGCGCGTGCCACCAGCTTCGTCCACGCCGTCACGACATGCTCACCGGACTCGTCGTGCACTTCGCCACGGATGTCCACGATGTCGTTCCCCGCCAGGGACTTGATCGCCTCGATCGTCGAGGTGACCGTCAGCCGGTCCCCCGCCCGCACCGGACGCGCATAGACGAACTTCTGGTCACCGTGCACGACCCGGCTGTAGTCCAGGCCCAGCAGCGGGTCCTGGACGACCTGGCCGGCGGCCTTGAACGTGATCGAGAACACGAACGTCGGCGGCGCGATGACATCGCTGTGACCGAGCGCCCTGGCCGCTTCGGGGTCGACGTACGCCGGATTTGCGTCGCCCACCGCCTCGGCGAACTCTCGGATCTTCTCCCGGCCGACCTCGTACGCCGGGGTGGGCGGATAGGTCCGCCCCACGAAGGACTGGTCGAGCGCCATGAGCTCGCAACCTCCTGATGAAAGATGAAGGGGCCGCAGCACAGCTACGGCCACAGCTACAGGTACAGCCCAGTACAAACGACACGAGGCCGCCCCCAATGGGGACGGCCTCGTGTACGAGCCTGATTCAGCGCGTTTCGCGGTGCGCAGTGTGCGAGTTGCAGCGCGGGCAATGCTTCTTCATCTCAAGACGGTCCGGGTTGTTACGCCGGTTCTTCTTGGTGATGTAGTTCCGCTCCTTGCACTCCACGCAGGCCAGCGTGATCTTCGGGCGGACGTCGGTGGCAGCCACGTGAGTGCTCCTTGGACGGACGGTGGACGGATGAACGCAAAAAAAGAGTAGCCGATCGGAGGACCGACCCCACAATCGGCTACTGTTAGTAGCGGTGACCGGACTTGAACCGGTGACACAGCGATTATGAGCCGCTTGCTCTACCGACTGAGCTACACCGCTTTGATGACTGAGTCCCCCCGCCGAAGCGGGGTTTCCCGATCACCAGAGCCCCAATGCGGAATCGAACCGCAGACCTTCTCCTTACCATGGAGACGCTCTACCGACTGAGCTATTGGGGCGAGCGATGAAGACATTACACGTCGGTCGCCGTTCACCCAAATCCGTTTCGAAGCCCCATCCCGCGCCCTCGATCAGCACCGCTCCAGGGCCTTGCCAGGCCCCGCTCCGGGCCCTTGATCAGCCACTCGTCCACCCCTGGCCCCTCACGTGATCCCCGGCCCCTCACGCACCACGGGACCGCGCCGGTACGACTATTTCGCTCCTCCTCGAACCGGGCCGGGCACACCCCTAGGCTCGTCTCACTCTGAGTGATCCTGACCCCTCCCAGGAGCCGCGATGCCCGACAGTCAGCCGCGGCAGCCGGACGACCACAGGGCCGACTCCACCGGCAGCCCGGCGAACTCCGCGCTGACGCTCTGCGGCGCCCGTCTCGCCGACGGCCGCATCGTGGACGTACGGCTCGGCGGCGGCCGCATCGAGGCCGTCGGCACCGCCGGGAGCCTCGTCGCGCCCGGCGCCCGCCTGGACCTCGGCGGCCACCTGCTGCTCCCCGCCCCCGCCGAACCGCACGCCCACAGCGACACCGCGCTGACCGCGGACGGCGCCGGACCCGGCACCCCCGGGCCCGCGTCGCAGCACCCCGACGACGTCCAGCGACGCGCCACCGAGGCCGCGTTGCTGCAACTCGGCCACGGTGCCACCGCCCTGCGCTCACACGTACGGATCGGCGACATACAGGGCCTGGGCGCCCTCGAAGCCGTGCTTCAGGCCCGCCGTTCGCTGCGCGGGCTCGCCGATCTGACCGCGGTCGCCGTCCCCCGGCTGCTCACCGGCGTCGCGGGAGCCGGCAACCTGGCGATGCTGCGCGACGCGCTGAAGATGGGAGCCGGCGCGGTCGGCGGCTGCCCCGACCTGGATCCCGACCCGGCGGGGTACACGGAGGCCGTCCTGGAGGTCGCGGCCGAGCACGGCTGCCCCGTCGACCTGCACACGGACAGTGACGATCCGGCCCGGCTCGCCCGGTTCGCGGCGATGGCGGGCGGAATGCGGCAGGGGGTCTCCATCGGCCCGTGCGCCGGTCTCTCCCGGCTTCCCGAGGAGGCTGCCGCCCGCGCCGCCGACCAGCTCGCCGCAGCCGGTGTGACGGTCATCTGCCTCCCTCAGGGCGGCTGCTGCGGGGCCGAGCGGCGGGGCACCGCTCCCGTACGGCTGCTGCGCGCGGCCGGTGTGCGGGTCGCGGCGGGCAGCGGGGCGTTGCGCGACCTCGCCAACCCGGTGGGGCGCGGCGACCCGCTGGAGGCCGCCTTCCTGCTGGCGTCGCAGAGCGGGCTGCGGCCCGAGCACGCCTACGAGGCCGTCTCGACGGAGGCCCGGCGCGCCATGGGGCTGCCCGAGGTCCGGGTCGAGGCGGGCTTCCCCGCGGAGCTCCTCGCCGTGCGCGGGGAGCAGCTGGCCGGGGTGCTCTCCCTGGCGTACAGCCGCATCGTGGTGCACCGCGGCCGGGTGGTCGCCCGGACCAGCGCGGTGCGCGAGTACTGCGACTCCGAGACGGGCGGCTCGTTCGGGCTGCCACGCCAGGGGAGGCCTGATTCCGCGACGGGCGGCGGGCCTTGAGCGCGGCGGCGCTCCGCGGCGTACCGTCGACTTCATGCGCATTGTCATCGCAGGTGGACATGGTCAGATCGCGCTGCGGCTGGAGCGGCTGCTCGCTGCGCGCGGGGACGAGGCGGCGGGCATCATCCGCAACCCGCAGCAGAGCGAGGATCTCCGGGCCGCAGGAGCCGAACCCGTGGTCCTGGACCTCGAGTCGGCCACCGTGGAGGAGGCCGCCGAGGTGCTGCGCGGCGCCGACGCGGCGGTCTTCGCGGCCGGGGCGGGCCCGAACAGCGGCACGGAACGCAAGGACACGGTGGACCGGGGAGCCGCGGTGCTCTTCGCGGACGCGGCCCAGCGGGCGGGGGTGCGGCGCTACGTCGTGGTGTCGTCCATGGGCGCCGACCCGGACCATCCGGGCGACGAGGTGTTCGACGTCTACCTGCGGGCCAAGGGCGCTGCGGACGCGTACGTGCGCGCCCAGACGGCCCTCGACTGGACGATCCTGCGCCCCGGGATGCTGACGAACGACGCGGGCACCGGACAGGTCCTGCTCGCCGCGTCGACCGGGCGCGGCCCGGTGCCGCGCGACGATGTGGCGGCGGCGATCGCGGAGCTGCTGGACACCCCGGCGGCGGCGGGGCTCACGCTGGAACTGATCTCGGGCAACGTCCCGGTGTCGGTCGCCGTGAAGGACATCGCGGGGAACTGACCCCAGGGCGCAAGAAGGTCGTGGGCCCGGTCAGTCGCCGGTCGCGGGGCGGACGGCGATGCCGTGCCGCTCCAACACGGCGGCGGTGACCCCGTCGCCCTCGCGCAGCTCGCCGGCGAACGTGCCGTCATAGACGGCGCCGCGCCCGCAGGAAGGGCTGCGGGCCATGAGCAGCGCCTCGGTGCACCCGGCCTCGCGCGCGGCCTCCAGCTCCCTCCTGGCGCCGTCCACGAAAGCGTCGGTCACATCGTGTCCGGTGTCGTCCACGACGCGGGCCCGGCCGTCCAGCACGTCGTGCCCGTCACCGCCGACGATCTCGGCGGGGCGGCGGGGTGTGGGAAGCCCCGCGGCCACCTCGGGGCAGAAGGCGACGGGCGCCCGCCCGCCGAGGGCGGCGGTCATCTCCGCCAAGGCCCTGCCCCGCCCGTCGAACCGGCAGGGCACACCCCGCAGACACGCGCTGACCAGCACGGATTCCATCTTCACGCCCCTCGTCACGGCACAGCGTCACACAACAGAGAAGGCCCCCGTCCGAAGGACGGGGGCCTTGCTATGTGGCGGCGCCAGGGTTCGAACCTGGGTAGGCTGAGCCGGCAGATTTACAGTCTGCTCCCTTTGGCCACTCGGGCACACCGCCAAGGGATGCTGCCGTGGGGCCCCGCCTTGCGGCGGCGCTCTGTGGCAACGACGTAAACGATACCTGATGCCCGGGGGTGCTACGCCACTGGATTGATCAGCGGCCGGGACGGGCGCGGGTGGCTAGGCTTTGTGGGCGGCGTGGTGCCCGAAGGGGCCGCGACCGCCCCTGTAAGCACTTCCTTTCCAGCACCCCGATACAAGGAGCCACACGTCATGGCCGACTCCAGTTTCGACATCGTCTCGAAGGTCGAGCGGCAGGAGGTCGACAACGCCCTCAACCAGGCCGCCAAGGAGATCTCCCAGCGCTACGACTTCAAGGGCACCGGGGCGTCGATCTCCTGGTCCGGCGAGAAGATCCTGATGGAGGCGAACGGCGAGGAGCGCGTCAAGGCGATCCTCGACATCTTCCAGTCCAAGCTGATCAAGCGCGGCATCTCGCTGAAGTCGCTGGACGCGGGCGAGCCGCAGCTGTCCGGCAAGGAGTACAAGCTGTTCTGCACGATCGAGGAAGGCATCTCCCAGGAGAACGCCAAGAAGGTCGCGAAGATCATTCGTGACGACGGCCCCAAGGGCGTCAAGGCGCAGGTCCAGGGCGACGAGCTGCGGGTCAGCTCGAAGAGCCGGGACGACCTGCAGGCCGTGCAGGCGCTGCTGAAGGGCCAGGACTTCGAGTTCGACGTCCAGTTCGCGAACTACCGGTAGGACGCGGTGGTCCGGGAGCGGGGCGGAACGCGCTGCTCCGCACCCGGACTGCATGTCCGAATACCGCCGGTCGCGGTGGTTCGGGCAACGCAGACTGGTCCGTGCCGGCCGACGATACGGCGGGCCGACGGACGAGGAGAGGGACGAGTCATGACCATGTACGCGACGGTCGACAGCCCGCTGGGCGAGCTGCTGCTGGTCGGCGAGGAGGCCGCGGGCCCTGCCGGCGCCGCGGCGGGGATCGCGCTCGTCTCGCTCTCCCTGCCCGGGCAGAAGGGCGCGGCGGTCGTCCAGGACGGCTGGCGGCACGATCCCGCGGCGTTCGAGGGGATCGCCGCCCAGTTGCGGGAGTACTTCGAGGGGCGGCGGACCCGCTTCGACGTCCGGTACGCCGACGGGCGGGGCACCGACTTCCAGCGCCGGGTCTGGGCCGCGCTGGACGCTGTTCCGTACGGTGAGACGGTGTCGTACGGGCAGATCGCCGAGCGGGTCGGTTCCGCCGGGGCGGGTGTCCGGGCCGTGGGGACGGCCATCGGGCGCAATCCGTTGCTGGTGGTGCGGCCGTGCCACCGGGTCATCGGCGCGGACGGGGCGCTGCGCGGCTACGCGGGCGGCCTGGAGCGCAAGGAGCGGCTCCTGGGGCTCGAGGGCGCCCTGGCCGCGGGCTGATGACCGGGCTCTTCCCCAGGCCGCGGGCGATGGTCGCGCCGGGCGCCGTACACATACCGGAGTGGCTGTCGGCCGAGCAGCAGCGGGAGTTGGTGGTGGCGTGCCGTGCATGGGCGCGCGGGCCCGTTCCGCTGCGGCACACGGCGCTGCCGGGTGGTGGGGTGATGTCCGTGCGGACCGTGTGCCTGGGGTGGCACTGGCAGCCGTACCGGTACACCCGCACGGCGGACGACGTGAACGGTGCGCCGGTCGCCCCGTTCCCGCAGTGGCTGGCGGAGCTGGGGCGGGCGGCGGTGGCGGAGGCGTACGGGACGGAGAGTCCGGTACGGACGTACGCGCCCGATGCCGCGCTGATCAACTTCTATGACGCCGCCGCGCGGATGGGCATGCACCAGGACAAGGAGGAACGGTCCGGTGCCCCTGTCGTCTCGCTCAGCATCGGCGACACGTGCGTCTTCCGCTTCGGCAACACGGAGAACCGGGGGCGGCCCTACACGGACGTGGAGTTGGCCTCCGGGGACCTGTTCGTCTTCGGCGGGCCCTCACGTCACGCGTTCCACGGAGTTCCGAGGATCCGTCCCGGCACGGCGGGTCCCGGGACGGGGATGAGCGGTGGCCGGCTCAATCTGACGCTGCGCGAGACAGGTCTCGGCGCCCCGGGGCCCGACGAGGCGCGTCAGCGGCGTTCGCGGGAGTTCCCGAACAGCAGCCGGTAGCCGATCAACAGGACGAGCGAACCGCCTATGGCCGATACCCAGGTCGCCGGGTCGAAGAAGTCCTCGTTGTCGATCGTGCGGTCCAGGAAGCGCGTCGCTATCCAGCCGCCCAGGAAGGCGCCGACGATCCCGATGAGGGTGGTCCCCACGAGGCCGCCGGGGTCGCGGCCCGGCAGCAGGATCTTGGCGATGACGCCCGCGACAAGTCCCAGAATGATCCAGCCAATGATGGTCATGCGCGCCAACCTACCCGTCACTCGGTCCTGCAATCCAAGACGTTCGTGACGGGTCGGCTGGTTGCGGACAACGGCTGTGAACTGCTGCGGACTGCTGTGAACCGCCTGTGCTCCGCTCGGCGTGCGGGGTGGCTACCAGCCGGCGAACTGGTCGTCGGTGCTGACGATCTCCTTGCCGAAGGGGAACAGCGAGACCGGGATCAGCTTGAAGTTCGCGATGCCCAGCGGGATGCCGATGATCGTGATGCACAGGGCGATGCCGGTGGTGATGTGGCCGAGCGCCAGCCACCAGCCGGCGAGGACCAGCCAGAGCACGTTGCCGACGCAGGAGGGCGCACCCGCGTCCCGGCGGTCGACGACACGGTGGCCGAAGGGCCACAGCGCGTAGAGGCCGATACGGAAGGCCGCCAGGCCGAACGGGATGCCGATGATCGTGATGCACAGCAGAAGTCCCGCGAGGATGTATCCGAGGAACATCCAGAAGCCGCACAGGACCAGCCAAATGACGTTCAGAATTGTCTTCACGGGCGATGACCTGCCATCTGCTCTAGTCGGGCGATGCGCTCCGCCATCGGCGGGTGGGTCGAGAACATCTTGGACATGCCCTGCCCGGGGCGGAACGGGTTCGCGATCATCATGTGGCTCGCGGTCTCGATCCGGGGTTCGGGGGGCAGTGGAAGCTGCTTGGTGCCGGCGTCCAGCTTCCGCAGGGCACTGGCCAGGGCCAGCGGGTCGCCGGTCAGCTGGGCGCCCGAGGCGTCCGCCTCGTACTCCCGGGAACGGCTGACGGCCAGTTGGATCACGGACGCGGCGAGCGGGCCCAGGATCATGATCAGGAGCATACCGAGGATGCCGGGGCCGTCGTCGTCGTTGGAGCGGCCGATCGGGATCAGCCAGGCGAAGTTGACCAGGAACATGACGACGGAGGCGAGCGCCCCGGCGACGGACGAGATCAGGATGTCGCGGTTGTAGACATGACTGAGCTCGTGTCCGAGGACGCCGCGCAGTTCCCGTTCGTCCAGGATCTGGAGGATGCCCTCGGTGCAGCAGACCGCGGCGTTGCGCGGGTTGCGGCCGGTCGCGAAGGCGTTGGGGGCCTGGGTCGGGGAGATGTAGAGCCGCGGCATGGGCTGGCGGGCCGCGGTGGAGAGCTCACGGACCATGCGGTAGAGCTGGGGCGCCTCGAACTCGCTCACCGGGCGGGCACGCATGGCCCGCAGCGCCAGCTTGTCGCTGTTCCAGTACGCGTAGGCGTTGGTGCCGACGGCCACGAGGAGCGCGACGATCAGGCCCGTGCGTCCGAAGAAGCTGCCGATGACGATGATGAGTGCGGACAGGCCCCCGAGGAGTACGGCGGTTCTCAGCCCGTTGTGCCGGCGGTGCACGGTACGCCCTCCAAATGGTGCCGCAGGGGAACCCTTGCTTGGTGGTGCTCCACTCCCCAGTGGAGCCTCCCGTACTGGTCAACGCCAGGCGGGGAAAGCTAGTTCCCTTGTGCTCACGGCCGCGGGGCCCGGCCGCTCCGGGCGTTCGTGCCGGAGCGGGCCGTAGGCCGTACGGGTGGAGGGGGTGCCGCCGGGTCAGCGCTGGACGGGCAGTTTCGCGAGCGCCAGGGCCTCGGGGTCGGGCTCGACCTCACTGGTGCAGTGGGCGCAGCGGGAGGCGACGGCGGGGATCGCCGTGTAGCAGCGGGGGCAGTCGCGCAGGGCGGCCTTGATGTCGACCTGCTCCTGGTCCTTCTTGGCGGTGAAGCGGTCCTGGACCTTGGACATGGGCACGACGACGCAGAAGTAGAGGACCGCGGCGGTGATGAGGAAGGCGATCGCGGCGCTGACGAAGAGGCCGTAGGGGAACGTCACGCCGTCGAACTTGAAGTGCGCCTTGCTGAAGTCGCCCGTCCCGCGGGTGATGATGCCGATCAGCGGCACGATGAACGCGTTGCTGAACCCGGTGACGACCGCGGTGAACGCCGCTCCGACGGCGAGGCCGATCGCCATGGAGATGACGTTGCCGCGAAGGATGAAGTCCTTGAACCCGTTCAGCACTGCTTCCGGCTCCTCTGTGGTGATGTGAAGGTTGTATGCGCCATCTGCCATGCGCGGGCATGACCCTGCCCTGTACGGGCTGCCGGGGGCAAACCGATCTTGAAGTCGCCGCCGGGCCGGACCGACGGAGGAGGCCGTTGGACCAGACCGTCGGAGGAACCACCGGGCGAGGCCGCCGGGCGGCCGCCGTATGAGCCGCCGTATGAGGGCGTCAGAACAGGTTGATGTCGGCGAATCTGAGGACGGTCTGCGGGGCGCCGGACAGGGCGATACCGGCGACGGCGGTGAGGACGATCGCGACGGTGAGCGGTGCCGGCGTGCGGTGGCGGGTGACGGACTGCTCCGTACCGTCCTCGGCGGGGCTGCGGAACAGGGCCGCGGTCCACTGGAGGTAGTAGTAGAGCGCGATCACGACGTTCACCGCCATGACGACGGCGAGCCAGCCGAGTCCGGCGTCGACGGCCGAGGAGAAGACCGTGACCTTGGCGAAGAGCCCGATGATGCCCGGCGGCAGTCCGGCCAGGCAGAGCAGGAAGAAGCCCATCGCGAGTGCGGCGAGCGGGCGCGTGGCGTACAGCCCCCGGTAGTCGGCGATGCGGTTGCCGGGGTGGGTACGGGCGACCAGCGCGGCCACCGCGAAGGCGCCGAGGTTCACGACGGCGTACATCAGTGCGTACGCGACGGTGGAGCCGATCTGCCGGTCTCCGGCGTACGCGGCGGCGGCGATCGGGACCAGGAGGTAGCCGGCCTGGGCGACGGACGACCAGGCGAGCAGCCGTACGGCGCTGCGGGCGCGGGTGGCGCTCTGGCGCAGCGCGGCGACGTTGCCGACGGTCATCGTGAGCGCGGCGAGGACGGCGAGGGCGGGGCCCCAGACGTCCGCGTACGACGGGAAGGCGACCACGGTGACGAGGATGAGGCCGGAGAAGCCGACCGCCTTGCCGACGACCGAGAGGTAGGCGGCGATCGGCAGGGGGGCGCCGACGTAGGTGTCGGGGACCCAGAAGTGGAAGGGTGCGGCGGCCGTCTTGAACGCGAAGCCGACGAGAGTGAGGGCGACTCCCGCCTGGGCCAGGGTCGAGAGCTGACCGGGGACGTCGTCGAGGCGGGCGGCGATCTCCGTGAGGTGGAGGGTGCCGGTCGCCGCGTACACGAAGCTGACGCCGAGGAGCATCACGGCGGTCGCGACGACGGAGGAGAGGAAGAACTTCAGCGCGGCCTCGGAGGAGCGCCGGTCGCCGCGCTTGATGCCGACGAGGGCGAAGGCGGGCAGCGAGGCGACTTCGAGGGCGACGACGAGGGTGGCGAGGTCGCGGGCGGCGGGCAGGAGGGCGGCGCCCGCGGCGGAGGACAGCAGCAGGAACCAGAACTCGCCGGCGGGCAGCTTGCGGGTGTCGCCGATGGAGAGCAGCGCGGTGAGCAGGGCGCCGCCGAGGACGAGTGCCTGGATGACCAGGGTGAAGTGGTCGGCGGTGTAGCTGCAGGCGCGGGTGCCGGTGGTGAGGCAGAAGGTGGAGCGGTCGCCGCCGTGCAGCGGAATGAGGAGGGCGAGCGCGGCGACGAGTCCGGCTACGGCCCCGTAGCCGAGGAGCGGCTTGCGGGCCGCGGGGACGAAGAGGTCGGCGACCAGGACGACGAGGGCGACGGCCGCGACGACGACCGGGGGCGCGATCGCGAGCCAGTCGACGGACTGGACGAGGCTGGTGGTGCTCCCGGCCGCTGACTGGACGAGGTGCGCTGCGCCGGGGGCGCTTTCGGCTGCCACGATCACGACTTGCCTCCTGCGAGGAGCTTCTGCACGGCCGGGTCGGTCAGGCCGAGGAGGACGGCGGGCCACAGGCCGGCGAGGACGGTGAGGGCCGCGAGGGGCGTCCAGGCCGCGAACTCGTAGCTCTGGACGTCGGCGATCGGGTGCGGTTCCTCGCGCTTGGCGCCCATGCAGACGCGGCGGACCACGATGAGCAGGTACGCGGCGGTGAGCAGGGTGCCGAACGCGGCGATGGACATGAAGGTCAGGAACGCGGCGCGGTTCAGGCCCTCGGCGGGGTCGAAGGCGCCGAACAGGGCGAGCATCTCGCCCCAGAAGCCGGCGAGGCCCGGCAGGCCGAGGGAGGCGACCGCGGCGAACGCGAGGAGGCCGCCCAGGCGGGGCGCGCGGCCGTAGAGCGCGGCGCCGGTCGCTCCGGCGAGGGTGTCGAGGTCGGCGGTGCCGTACCGGTCCTTGACCGCGCCGACCAGGAAGAACAGCAGGCCGGTGATGAGTCCGTGGGCGATGTTGGCGAAGAGTGCGCCGTTGACGCCGGTGGGGGTCATGCTCGCGATGCCGAGGAGGACGAAGCCCATGTGGCCGACGGAGGAGTACGCGATCAGCCGCTTCAGGTCGCCCTTGGCACCGGGCCGGGCGAGCGCCAGGCAGGCGAGCGAGCCGTAGATGATGCCGGCGACCGCGAAGGCCGCGAGGTAGGGCGCGAAGGTGTGCATGCCGTCGGGGGCGATCGGGAGCAGGATGCGGACGAATCCGTACGTGCCCATCTTCAGCATGACGCCGGCGAGGAGGACCGAGCCGACCGTCGGGGCGGCGGTGTGGGCGTCGGGGAGCCAGCTGTGCAGCGGCCACATCGGGGTCTTCACCGCGAGCCCGATGCCGATCGCGAGAACGGCGATGACCTGCACGGACGAGGTGAGGCCGCGGCCGTTGTCAGTGGCGAGTGCCACCATGTCGAAGGTGCCGCTCTTCAGTCCGATGAGGAGCAGGCCCAGCAGCATGACGACCGAGCCGAGCAGTGTGTAGAGGATGAACTTCCAGGCGGCTGCCTGCTTCTGCGCACCGCCCCAGCGGGCGATGAGGAAGTACATCGGGATGAGCACCATCTCGAACGCCAGGAAGAACAGCAGCAGATCGAGGACGGCGAAGGTCGCGAGGGTGCCGGACTCCAGGACGAGGATCAGGGCGACGAAGGCCTTCGGGGAGGGGCCCGCGGCCCGCGGCGTCAGCCGCTCATGTTGCAGCTTGAAGTAGCTGTAGAGCGCGCAGAGGAAGGTCAGCAGCGCGGTCAGTACGAGGAGGGGGAGCGAGATGCCGTCGATGCCGAGGTGGATGCGGACGTCGAGCGCCGGGATCCAGCTGATGTCGGTGGTGGCCTGCATCTTCGACGGGTGGTCGTGGTCGAAGCCCAGGGCCAGCACGATGGCGGCGATGAGGATCACGCCGGTGACGGTCACGCCGTGGCGGAGCACGGCCTGGTCCGGGTTCCTGCCCTTCAGCCCGGGCGGGGCCGGGAGCAGAGCGGCCACGGCTCCGAGGAGCGGCACGACGACGATGAACGCCAGAAGGAACTGCATCACGGATGCGCTGATATCGATCACGGCTCACGACCCGGCGTTGACGTTGGCGAAGACGACGGCGGCGACCGCCAGGACGAGCGAACCGGCGAGCAGTGCGCTGAGGTAGGTCTGCACGTTGCCGGTCTGCGCGCGGCGGACGGCGGTGCCGAGCCAGCGTGCGCCGGTGGCGGAGCCGCGTACGTAGGTCTCGACGACCTCGCGGTCCAGGAAGCGGACGAGGCTCGCCGCGGCCTGGACGGGGCGGACGAACAGGGCCGCGTACAGGGCGTCCAGGTGGAAGCCGGTGGCGGCGTGGCGGTGGAGCGGGCCGAGCAGCAGGCGGCCGGGGTCGGCCGGGTCGGGGGCGTCACCGGCGGGGCCGTAGGCGGCGGTGTGGCTCTCCAGGGCCTCGATCTCGACGAGGGCCGGTTCCGCGTCGGGATGGGCCACGACCGAACCCATGGGGGTGCGGGCGGCGATTGCCGTGGTGTGGCGCCAGGCTCCGTAGGTGACGAGACCGCCGACGAGTCCGACGCCTGTGGACAGCACGGCGGTGGTCAGCGACGGGGTGAGGCTGTGGCCGTCGAACCAGTCGGTGATCACGCCGACGGTGATTCCGAAGGCCATGGTGGGGACGGCCAGCACCCAAAGGACCGACGTCATGGCGGCGGGCTGCCTGCCGTGGTCGGGGGCTTCGGCGCCGCGGCCGCGGAAGGCGAGGAGCCAGAGGCGGGTGGCGTAGGCGGCGGTGAGCACGGCGGCCAGGAGGCCGGCGACGAGGACGGTCCAGCCTGCCGCGGCCGGGGCGACGTGCCGGTCACCGAGGGCGGTGTGCTCGGCGGCGACGAGGACGGCTTCCTTGGAGAAGAAGCCGGCGAACGGAGGGATGGCGGCCAGCGCGAGGAGGGCGACCGTCATCGTCCAGTAGGCGTCGGGGATGCGCTTGGCAAGGCCTCCCATACGGGACATGGCGGCCAGTGAGTTGGTACCGGCGGCGTGGATCACGACGCCCGCGGCGAGGAAGAGGACGGCTTTGAACGCACCGTGCGAGATGAGGTGGAAGACGGCGGCGCCGCGGTCGCCGACGGCCAGGGCCCCGGACATGTATCCGAGCTGGCCGATGGTCGAGTACGCGAGGACGCGCTTGATGTCGTCCTGCGCGAGGGCTGCGAGTCCGGAACCGATCATCGTGACGGCGGCCATGACCGCGAGGACGACGAGGGCGGCGCCGGATTCGGCGAAGACGGGGAGGAGCCGGGCCACGAAGTAGATACCGGCGGCCACCATCGTCGCCGCGTGGATCAGCGCGGAGACGGGCGTGGGGCCGGCCATCGCGTCGGGCAGCCAGGTGTGCAGCGGGAACTGCGCGGACTTGCCCGCGACACCGGCGAGGAGGAGCAGGGCGATCAGCGTGGGGTGGTCGAGACCGCCATGGGCGACGGAGCCGAGGATGCCGGTGATGCGGAACGTGCCGGTGTCGGCGGCGAGGGCGAACAGACCGATGAGGAAGGGGACGTCGCCGAGCTTGGTGACCAGGAAGGCCTTGAGGGAGGCGGCACGGGCTTCAGGCGTCTCCCAGTAGTGGCCGACCAGGAAGTACGAGCAGATGCCCATGATCTCCCAGCCGACCAGGAGCACCATCAGGTCGCCGGAGTAGACGACGAGCAGCATCGCGGAGGTGAAGAGGGAGACCAGGGCCGCGTACGAGGGATAGCGGGGGTCGTCGCGCAGGTAGGCGGTCGAGTAGATCTGCACGCAGCTCGCGACGAGGCCGACCAGGACGGCGACGAGGACGGCGAAGCCGTCGAGGTGCAGCGCGAGGTCGATCGGGACCGAGCCGGTGGGAGTGAGCTGGGTCGACGCGTCGATGGCCGGCCCGCCGCCCTGGCGTGCGGCGACAACGGCCGCGATGACGAGGGAGGCAAGGGAGGGCAGGACGGCGAGCGGCCGGACGAAGCCCGGTGCGCTGCGGCCGAGGAGGAGGCCGGCCGCCGCGCCCAGGAACGGGAGAAGGGGGACGAGCGCGGCGAGGGTCGTGGTGGTCACGCGGTGGCCTCAGCCTTCTTTGCCTTCCCTGCCGGAGCAGTGGCCTGGTCTTCGGGGGCTTCGGCGTCGCTCTCGTCGTCCGGGTCGTCCGGGAGTTCTTCGGCTTCGTCGGTCTCGGCGGTGTCGCGGAGGCGGTCGATGTCCGAACTGGCCCGGTTGCGGTAGACGGCGAGGACGATCGCCAGGCCGATGCCGATCTCCGCCGCCGCGATGGCGATGGTGAACAGGGTGAGGGCCTGGCCGGAGTGCAGGGCGTCGCGGAGCCAGACGTCGAAGGCGACGAGGTTGAGGTTGACGGCGTTGAGCATCAGCTCGACGGACATCAGGACGAGGATCGCGTTGCGCCGGGCGAGGACTCCGTACAGCCCGGTACAGAAGAGGAGGGCGGCGAGCACGGCGGGATAGGCGAGGTGCATCAGCGCTTGTCCTCTCGGGGTGCGGTCGCTCGGGGGGCGTTCGCACCGGGTGCGCTCGCACGGGGCGCGGTCGCTCCGGGCGCGGTTTCCCTGCCCCTGCGGGACAGGACGATCGCGCCGACGAGGGCGGCGAGCAGGAGGACGGAGAGCGCTTCGAAGGGCAGCACCCAGTGCCGGAAGAGGAAGGAGCCCGTGGCCTCGGTGGAGCCCTGGGCCGGGCCGTCCAGTTCGATCCAGGTGGTGCGGAAGGCGTCGACGACGACCCATACGAGGGTGCCGGCCGCGGCGACGGCCACCGCGAGGGCGGTCCAGCGGTTCTCCGAATCGGCGTCCGGGGAGCGGCCGATGGGGGCCCTGGTGAGCATCAGGCCAAAGAGAAGGAGTACGACCACGGAGCCGACGTAGATCAGTACCTGCACCCAGGCGATGAACTCTGCGGTGAGCAGGAGGTACTCGACGGCGAGACCGCCGAGCGCCACGATCAGCCAGAGCGCGGCGTGCACCAGCTGTCTGGTCGTGACGGTGACGAGGGCTGCGCCGAGGGTGGCGATGCCGACGAGGACGAAGGCGATCTCGACCCCGGTCGGGGAAAGGAAGCCGGGGTGGCTCGCGGCTGCGGCGAGGGCGGGGTCAAGGGAGGCGACTCCGGTGGCGATCATCACTCCTGTCCCTCCTGGGTGCCTTCGCGGTCTGCCGCTTCCTGTCCTGCCGCGTTCTGTCCTGCCGCGTTCTGCGCATCCGCCGCCTGCGCTGCCGCTTCCCGCTCTGCCGCTTCCTGTTCGCGCTGCGTGCGGAGCTTGTCCGCCGTCTTGCGGGCGGCGGCGATCTCCTTCGGTTCCTCGGCGGCCGGGTCGAGGGCCGGCGGCTCGGGAACCGTCCACATCCAGTCGCGCAGCTTGTCGCGCTCATGGGTGAGTTCGAGGATGTCCGTCTCCGCGTACTCGAACTCCGGTGACCAGAACAGCGCGTCGAACGGGCACACCTCGATGCAGATACCGCAGTACATGCAGAGCGAGAAGTCGATCGCGAACCGGTCCAGCACGTTGCGGCTGCGCTCTCGGCCGCCCTGGACCGCTGCGGGCACGGTCTCCTTGTGGGAGTCGATGTAGATGCACCAGTCCGGGCACTCACGCGCGCAGAGCATGCAGACCGTGCAGTTCTCCTCGAACAGCGCGATGACACCGCGGGAGCGGGGCGGGAGGTCGGGCTGCACGTCCGGGTACTGCGCGGTGACGGTCTTCTTCGTCATCGTCCGCAGGGTGACGGCGAGACCCTTGGCCAGACCTGAGCCGGGGATCGGAGGCACTAGTTGATCGCCACCTTCACGATGCCGGTGAGCGCGATCTGCGCGAGAGCGAGCGGGATGAGTGTGGTCCAGGCGAGCTTCTGGAGCTGGTCCTCGCGTAGCCGCGGATAGCTCACGCGCAGCCAGATGACGACGAAGGCGAGGATGCCGGCCTTCAGGAGCGTCCAGACCCAGCCGAGTCCGTCGGCGCCCAGCGGGCCGTGCCAGCCACCGAGGAAGAGGACGGTGGTGAGCCCGCACAGCACGACGATGCCCGCGTACTCGGCGAGCAGGAAGAGCGCGAAGCGGAGGCCGGTGTACTCGGTGTACGCGCCGAAGATGATCTCGGAGTCGGCGACCGGCATGTCGAACGGCGGGCGCTGGAGTTCGGCGAGGCCGGCCACGAAGAAGACCAGGGCACCGACGATCTGCCAGGGCAGCCACCACCACTCGAAGGCGTCGACGATGCCGGGGAGCGAGACGGTGCCGGCCGCCATCGCCACGGAGGCGGCGGCGAGCAGCATCGGCAGCTCGTACGCGAGCAGCTGCGCGGCGGTACGGAGGCCGCCGAGCAGGGAGAACTTGTTGGCGGACGCCCAGCCCGCCATGAGGGAGCCGAGCACGCCGACGCCCATCACGGCGAGCACGAAGAAGATGCCCGCGTCGACGACCTGGCCGACCGCGCCCTCACCGGGGCCGATCGGGATCGCGAGGAGGACGAGGAGGTACGGAAGCAGCGCGACGGCCGGCGCGAGCTGGAAGACCCTGCGGTCGGCCTCGGCCGGGACGATGTCTTCCTTCTGCGCGAACTTCACGCCGTCCGCGACGAGCTGGGC
>NZ_JAELVH010000230.1 GCF_019399235.1 Streptomyces poriferorum
CGGGAGGGCCGTGGGCGGTGGGCGGGTAACCACATACCGGAGATCCGGCACAGTTCATTCGGCATCCTAGGGTGCGTGCCGGGAGATAAGGGCGGAGACGCCTCAAAAGTGACCAACACGATGAATCGGCGAATTTCTCAGGCATATGTCGGGCACTGATCCTTTACCGATCACTGCGGCCTCAGGGGGACAAACATGGCAGCCAGGCCTCTCGTCGCACGCCAGCCGAACGAACGGCTCCAGGCGCTCATTCAGGAAGCCGGATGCTCCAACGCGGGCCTCAGCCGCCGCGTCAACATGGTCGGGGCCGAGCGCGGGCTCGACCTCCGTTACGACAAGACCTCCGTGGCCCGCTGGCTGCGCGGACAGCAACCACGCGGCAGGGCACCGGGCATCATCGCCGAGGCGCTCGGCCGCAAGCTCGGCCGTACGGTCACGATCGACGAGATCGGCATGGCCAACGGCAAGAACCTGGCCTCCGGCGTCGGCCTGCAGTTCGCCCCGACGGTGGTCGGGGCGATCGAGCAGGTCTGCGAGCTCTGGCGCAGCGACGTCGGCCGCCGCGACTTCCTGTCCGGTTCCGCGGTCGCGTCCTCGGCGCTGGTCGAGCCCAGCCGGGACTGGCTGATCACCGGCGCGGACCCGCAGGTGGCGCGGGTGGCCGGGGCCAGGGTCGGAATGCCGGACGTCGAGGCGGTGCGGGCGACGACCGCTGCGCTGGTCGACCTGGACCACCGCTTCGGCAGCGGCCAGGTGCGGCCGGTTCTGGTGCACTACCTGAACAGTGTGGTCTCCGGGCTGCTCTCGGGGGCGTACCGCGAGTCGACCGGGCGGCAGTTGTTCGCCGCGGTCGCGCGGCTCACCGAGCTCGCCGGGTACATGGCGATCGACACGGGCCAGCCGGGCCTGGCCCAGCGGTACTACATCCAGGCGCTGCGCCTCGCCCAGGCGGCGGGCGACCGCGCCTACGGCGGCTATGTGCTGGCAGCCTCGATGAGCCATCTCGCGGCCCAGCTCGGCAATCCGCGGGAGATCGCCCAGCTGGCCAGGGCGGCGCAGGAAGGGGCGCGCGGCAGGGTGACGCCGCGGGCGGAGGCGATGTTCTACGCGGCGGAGGCGCGTGGCCACGCACTGCTCGGGGACGCCCGCACCAGCCAGGCGGTGGCGGGCCGGGCGCTGGCGGCGCTGGAGCAGGCCGATCCCGAAAGCGGGGACGATCCCGACTGGATCACGCACTTCGACCACGCCTATCTGGCCGACGAGCTGGCGCACTGCCATCGTGACCTCGGCCAGGCGGAGGCGGCCGCGCGCCGGGCGAAGGAGGCCCTGGGCGGCCTTCCGGAGTCCCGTGCCCGCCGCCGCGGCATCGGCCTGGCCCTGCTGGCCGCGGCGCAGGTGCAGCTGCGTGAGGTGGAGCAGGCCTGCCACACCGGGACGCGGGCGATGGAGCTGCTGGGCACGGTGCGCTCCAGCCGGGGCGCGGAGTATCTGGACGACCTGCAGCATCGCCTGGTGCCGTACGGGGACGAGCCCGCGGTACGGGAGTTCGGAGCCCGCCTGGAGCTTCAGGCGGCCTGACGGGAGGACGTGTACGGACCCGTGGTGCGCGGGCGCCCCCTTAACTGCGTCTTGAGGCAGCCGAGTGTTACAGCCGGTGTGAAGGGCTGGTGAGTGACAACACGCGCTTGGCGAACGGCGGGGACCACCCGGTAGCGTGAGCCGACGATTCCATAGGTTCACACGTAGGAGTCCCGGTGACACAGAGCGGACAGGGTGACGAGCAGCAGCTCCCTGCTGTACGACCCGCGCACGAGGGCGTCGTGCTGCCCGCGGGCGGCGGCGAGCCCTGGACGCCGGGGGGACCCGCGGACCAGGCGGCCCCGGCCGGCGGTCAGCCGTGGGGCCGGCCCTGGGGACCGCAGGCGTCCCACCAGGACCCCGCGCAGCAGGAGCGGAACCAGGCCCAGGGCGGGTACGGACAGGACCAGCAGGGCGGCGCGTACGGGCAGCAGCAGGGGCAGTACGGGCAGCAGGCACCGCAGCCGCAGCACGGTTCGTACGGGCAGGGACAGCAGGACTCCGGGTACGGCCGGCCTCAGCAGCCCCAGCCCCACCAGCCGTCGCCGTACGCCCAGCCGCTGCCGCCCGAGGCGGCGCCCGGCGGGAGCGACGCGGACGCCACGCAGTACATCGCGGCGGTTCCGGCCGGTCCCGGTCCCGGGCCGGGCGGCCTGCCGCCGGAGGCTCCCGCGGAGTCCACGCAGTTCCTCGGCCGTGACCCGCAGCAGGCGTACCAGCAGTCCGGCGGCCACGCCGCGCCGCCTCCGCAGGGCGGCCAGGACGCCGACGCGACCCAGTACATACCGCCCGTGCCCGGTGGCGGCATACCGCCCGTGCCCGGCGGCGCCCCGTACGGCATCCGGCCCGGGGCACCCGGTGAGCGGCAGCCGCCCGCGGAGTTCGACAACCTCTTCCGCAGCGACGAACCCGCGGGCGCCACCCAGCAGATGCCCCGGTTCGACCCCACGCAGCAGCACCAGCAACACCCGGGCGGGCAGCAGCAGTACCAGGGCGGGCCGCCCCCTCAGGCGTACCAGCAGGCGCCCCCGTACACGGGGCCCGACGACGGGCTGCCGCAGAGCGGGCAGGACGGGCGGCGCAAGAAGTCCGCACACGTCCCGCTGATCGCCGCGGTCGTCGTGGGCTGCGCCGTGATCGGGCTCGGGGCCGGCGCCCTGATGAGCGGTGGCGACGAGAAGGGCGAGGACGCCAAGCAGCCGGTGGCGTCGGCGAGTTCACCCGCCTCCCAGCCCGCCACGAAGGCCGCTCCGGACCCGGCGAAGCCGCAGGCCGAGGCGCTCGACAAGCTGCTCGCGGACAGCAACAACAGCCGGTCCGCGGTGATCGGCGCGGTGGAGAAGGCCAAGAACTGCACCGACCTGGACAAGGCCGTGGCCGACCTCAAGGGCGCAGCCCAGCAGCGACGCGATCTGGTGACCCGGCTCAAGGGGCTGTCGGTCGACAAGCTGCCGGACAACGTCCAGCTGTCCGCCTCGCTCACCAAGGCCTGGCAGGCGTCCGCCTCGGCGGACGACCACTACGCGGCCTGGGCCGCGCAGGCCAAGAGCAAGAAGGTGTGCAAGAAGGGCAAGGCCCGTTTCACCACGCACTACCAGCAGGCCAACGTGCAGAGCGGCGAGGCGACCACGGCCAAGAAGCAGGCGTCCAGGCTGTGGAACGCCATCGCGACGAAGTACGGCCTGACGAAGCGGGCGTCCACCGCGCTCTGAGGCCGGACCCGGCGGCAGGCCCCCGGGTCCGGGGCCTTTCCTTCGGATCAGGTGACCCCGGCCTGATCCGAAGGAAAGGCCCTAGAGGTAACCGGATACGACGGTTCCGTCCGAGAAGGTGACGTAGAGAATCCCGCCGACGGCGATGCATTCGCCGTTCTGGAGCAGTTCGTCCGTCTCCCAGTCCTTCGGTCCGGGGTACGTCCTGGAGAGGGGTTCCCCGGACGCCACCGCGAAGTTCGCGATCTCCGCTCCGTTCACCTGGATGAGCCGGTCGTCCGCGAAGTACAGCGGTCCGGGGTTGCCGTCCATGTGTTCCACGGACTCGGACCACAAGGTCCGCCCGGTGTCCAAGTCGTGCAGGGAGACGGTCTCTCCGTCTCCGAACGCCAGGAGGCCGCCGGGCCCGAGCGCGGGGCCCGACCTGACATGGCGCCCCCGGCCCACCAGCGCACGCCGCTTCAGTGTGCGCGCGTCCAGAACGTGCACACCGCCCTGCTCGTCGGCGCCCGCACACACCAGCCGGCCGTCCCGCACCTGCCCCCATTCGCAGGAGACGCCGTCGCTGTCGACGCGGTCGCCCCCGGTCCGTGCGTCGTAGGAGACCAGCCCCTGGAGGAGCCGGGGCACGTAGACACGGCCGCCGGCCACCAACGGCTGCTGGGGGCCGCCGGGGACGGGAACGCGCCACAGCTCCCGCCCGCCGTCTCCTCGTCCCTCGTCTCCGGATCCCAGCCTTCGCGCGGTGAGCAGCCCCGTCCCGTCACCGTCGAAGGGGCCCGCGTAGACGGAGTACATGACGCCGTCGAGCGTCTCCGCGCCGCCCATCGTGTAGCGCCCGGGCGGAGGGTCGTGATGGACGACCCGGTCGCCGTCCCGGACGCGGTATCCGTCCGTTCCCCGGGGCCCGTTGACGTATGCGACGCCCGCGACGACGCCCAGGTTGGCGGCGGTGGCTCCTGCCGCAGAGGTGTCACCTCTGTGCGACCAGAGCGTATGGCCGTAGTTCGCGTCCAGGGCGGTCAGCGCTCCTCCCGTGCCCGCGCACAGAAGGACCGTGCCGTCGAGCGCGCAGGGCCCGGTCCGGGGCTGCGCACGGCCGGTCCAGGGAGACCAGTTGGCCGGGCGGTGCAGCCGGGACACGGCGCCCTTCCCGAAGTCGCGCGGACGCCCCTCCCCGGTGTACGGGGCGAGATACGCGGCCAGGGCCGCTGCGGGCGCCTCGGGCGCCGGCTGCTGCGCCTCGTCGGCCGAGACGACCAGAAGCGCCGAGGTGACGCTCAGTACCGCCAACGCCGAGAGCGCCACCCGGCGCGGCTTCCGGCGCTTCGGCGGCCGGACGCACGAGGACTTCCGGCCGTCACGCACTCTCGCCGCACCGGACGCCGCTCCTTACGGGCAGACGCTGCCCGCCGCGCGCTAGCCGGTCGCGCTGGCGTCCGACAGCGTCTTCGTGACATCCACGAAGTTCTTGCTGTCGGCGACCAGCCGGCCGTCACGCACGACCTGGAACGTCACCTTGCTGTTCACGATGCGCGGATACGAGGACGAGCCGATCATGTCCTCGTAGCGCCAGCGCAGGGCGGGGGTGAGGCCGCCGGTGTCCACCCGGGTGCCGCCGTTGAGGGCCTTGGTGACCTTCCGGGACGTGATGTCCGCCTCGTTCAGCGACTCGACGATCGACTTCAGGGCGGTGTAGGCGATCCAGGTCGTCTGCACGCCCGTGTCGTCCGGATCGATCCGGTTGTCGCCGAAGGCGTGCTTGCTGATCACGTCCCGCATGAGATCCCAGCGCGCGTCGCCGGGGGCGGGGTACCACCCGGTGACGTACGCGCCCTCGAACGGGCTGTCGCGACCGCCGGTGCGGTCGATGAGCGGCTGTCCGATGCTGCCGAGGACCGAGGAGATCCGCACCGATCCGCCGGCCGGCTCCAGCCGTCTGAAGGAGTCGAAGAAGGTCTCCGTACGGTCGCCGAGCACGGCCGTCACGCAGCCGCCGTCCTCGCCCGCCCCCGTCAGCGCGCGTCCGGCCGCCGCGTCGTACGACGTGGCCCCCTCGTCCGCCCGGACGTCGACCGGTGCGGGCCGGCGGGCCTCGGCGAGGCCGGTGTTGAGGAGCCACGCCTGGCTGTCGCCGCCCAGGGTGTCGGGGCGCACCAGGGAGACCCGGTCGCAGGTGGCGGCGAGCTGCTTCGCGTTGCCCGCCAGGAGCGCCGACTGGCCGCCGGTGACCGGGTAGGACATGTAGCTCCGGAACTCCTCCTCGGAGGCGCCGTAGCCGCCGATGTACGGGATCCCGGCGACTTCGAGCGGCGCCATGAACGCCCGCCCGTGCCGGCTGTAGGAGCCGAGGACCGCGACGGCCTTCTCCTTGACGGCCCGGCGGGCGCAGTTGCCCGCGCCGATCGAGCTGTCCTGCTCGTCGCAGGTGACCACGCGCAGCTCGTGCCCGTCGACCCCGCCCTCCTGGTTGATCCAGCGGGCGTACGTCTGCGCCATCGCGGTCATGCCCGCCATGTTGGCGGCGTCCGGCCCCGAGGCGCCGCTCGGGGCCCAGGTCACGACGGTGACGGGCTCCCTGGAGTCCCCCGAGGCCCCAGGGAGCACACCGCAGCCGGTCATCAGCAAAGCCCCTGCCGCCACCGCACCGGTGAGCAATCTGAAGGGGCGGGGGGAGATGGGGCGTCGCCGTCCGGTCATGGGCACAGACACTTCCCGTCCCCGGGTAACGCCGCAGTGTGCTCCGTTCAACGCTCGGTGACGCCCAGGTGAATTACAGGGGGCCGTACGGAAAGCCGGAAAGGGAACGTACGATCGACAACCGTGCAGCAAGGTTCCGAGAACTCTTCCCGTCGCGGCCGTCGCTCCTCCACCATGGGCGGCATGCCGCTCAACGACATTCCGTGGTGGCGCTGGCGCAGCAACGTGCGCTCGGCGCTGCACATGCTCTCCGACCCCGTCTTCCATCACGAGTGCTGGCTGGCCGGCCGGGAGGGATACGGCGACGTCACCGACGCCGTGTACCGCCTGGTCGAGGACACCTGGCTGGACAACTGGTCCGCCGAGAAGTACGTCGGCACGGTCTTCCGGGACTCCGGTGAGGCCGCCCTCGTCGACGTCGCCGTGCTGCGGGTGCTGCGCATCATGCACCAGGTCGGCGCGGACGCCCCCGTCTCCGCCTATCTGGAGCACCACGGCTGGCCGGAGGCCGTCAGAGCCGCCCGCGAGGCCCATGTGCTGCTCGCCACGAACGACGGCGAGGACCCGGACGTCCCGCCGCGCTCGCTGGACGTGCTCCGCATCATGACCAGGAGTTGAGAGGCCGCCTCGTAAAGGTTGACGGTGTGGCACGCTACGGGGATGACCGCGCCGCAGCCTGCTGACACCGCCCCCGAGCAGTACGTCCTCACCCTCTCCTGCCCCGACAAACAGGGCATCGTGCACGCCGTGTCGAGCTATCTCTTCATGACCGGCTGCAATATCGAGGACAGCCAGCAGTTCGGGGACCACGACACGGGTCTGTTCTTCATGCGCGTCCACTTCTCGGCGGACAGCCCGGTGACACCGGAGAAGCTGCGGGCGAGCTTCGCGGCGATCGGTGACTCCTTCCGGATGGACTGGCAGATCCACCGTTCCTCGGAGCGGATGCGGATCGTGCTGATGGTCAGCAAGTTCGGCCACTGCCTCAACGACCTGCTGTTCCGTTCCCGGATCGGGGCCCTGCCGGTCGATATCGCGGCGGTCGTCTCCAACCACACGGACTTCGCCGAACTGGTCGCCTCGTACGACGTCCCCTTCCGCCACATCCCCGTGAACAGGGAGAACAAGGCGGAGGCGGAGGCGCAGCTGCTGGAGCTGGTGCGCGAGGAGAACGTGGAGCTCGTCGTCCTGGCCCGCTACATGCAGGTCCTCTCGGACGATCTGTGCAAGCAGCTCAGCGGCCGGATCATCAACATCCACCACTCGTTCCTGCCGAGCTTCAAGGGCGCCAAGCCGTACCACCAGGCGCACACCCGCGGGGTGAAGCTCATCGGTGCGACGGCGCACTACGTCACGGCCGACCTCGACGAGGGGCCGATCATCGAGCAGGAGGTCGAGCGGGTGGGCCACGGCGTCACGCCGGACCAGCTGGTCGCCGTCGGACGCGATGTGGAGTGCCAGGCCCTGGCGCGTGCGGTGAAGTGGCACGCGGAGCGGCGCATCCTGCTGAACGGCCGCCGCACGGTGATCTTCGCGTAGGGCCTGTCGTTTCCCGGCCGGTCACAGCCTGCTGAGCGAGGCCGCCGCGAAGAGCACGTCCCGGATCGCGTCACGGTCCCCGCGCTGACCGGCCGCCGCCTCCACGGGCGGCACGTGCCCCGCCACCAGCTGGCAGAACTCCACCCCGTCCAGCGCGACCTGCGCCACCGTGTGATCGGGCGAACCGAGCGCGGCGGGGGAGTCCAGGGCGATGTACCAGTTGCCGCCGCCCGAACCCTCGACCTCCAGATGGAGCGAGCGGCCCGGCGACCCCGCCGTCACCAGATGGCGGGCCGGACCGGCGAGCCCCGCCCGGCGCCGTTCGGCCAGGGCGGCCGGCAGGAGCCGTGCGGCCAGGTCGATCATCCGGTGCAGGTGGGCGGCGGAGGGCGGCTCGTACGGGTAGTCCACGGCCTCCGCGATGTCACCGGCGTGCACCCAGCACTCGAAGGCGCGGTCCAGCAGGGCGTCCTGCAACGGCAGGGCGAAGTCGCCGTAGGAGACGGAGAGGTCCGAGACGCCGCGTCCCGCGAAGGACACGGTGCGGATGAGGGTGTGGCTCTGGTCGCGCCACGGTTCGCGGACGGTGCGGGTCGGCGGACGCCGGGCGGCCGACCAGTACGTCTCGGTGCGATGAGTGGGGGCGAGCGGCAGCCCGGAGCCCCGGCGCGGGGCGTCGGGGACGCTCTCGGCGAGCGGGTCGTCGAGACCGAGGGCGGTGCTGACCAGGCCGTCGACGGTCATCAGATGACCGATGACGCCGGCGACCGTCGTCTTGCGGTTCACCCCGCGCTCGCCCTCGAACCACTTCAGCCGTACCGGGGCGTGCCACTCGGAGTCACCGATGTCGCGCAGCAGCGCGTCGAGCCTGGCTGTCTCCGCGTCGTACGGGGAGGCCCACTCCGGCACCGGGATCTTGGCCGGCCGGCGGCTCAGGCAGTTCTCCAGCACCCGGCTCCGGAGCATCGGATCCAGGTCCAGGCTGCGGTCCGTGTGCAGCAGACCGACCGCGTCCCGCAGGCGCAGCGCCTCGTCCGCGCAGGGGGCGCACTCGGTGAGGTGCGCCTCGACGGCGTCGGTCTCCGCGGCCGAGCACGCGGTCAGCGCCCAGGCTCCGAGAAGGGCCTTCAGGACGCGGTGCGGCAGCTTCGAAGCTGGCGGTCCGGCGTCGTGTTCCTGGGTCACGGGGACGGCCTTCGGTGGCGGGGCGAACCGGTCGGGGTCGAAGTCGTCGGCGGCCTTGGGCGGCGGGGTGAACCGGTCGGGGTCGAAGTCGTCGGCGGCGGCCCGCGGGCCCGGTATGCGGCGGGCGCCTCGCACCTCGTCGTCCCGTTTGTCCCCCTCGCGGCTGCCCTCGTCGCGGCCGTCCGGGTCGTCGGTCACAGCGGCCGCCCGTATCCGGGCGGTGAGGAGCCCTCCAGCGGACGGGTGTGCGCGGTGGACAGCAGCTGCAGCCCGAGCCGCAGCCGGCGACGCGCCTCGTCCTCGGTGACGCCGAGGTCGGTCGCGGTCTGCCGGTAGTCGCGGCGCTGGATGTACGCGAGCTCCAGCGCGGCCCGCAGCGGTGCGGGCATGGACGCGACGATGTAGTCGGCCCGGGCCGCCGCGGTGGCCAGCCGTACCCGCTCCTCCAGGTCGGCCGGCGCGAAGCCTGCCGCGTCGTCCCCGTCGTCGTCCCCGCGCCCGTCGTACTCGTCGTCCGTCCGCTTGGCGGCGGTCCTGCGCAGCCGCTGCACGGACTCGCGGTGTGTGAGCCGGGCGACCCAGGCGCGCATCGAGCCCTGCTTGGGGTCGTAGGCGTCGGGGTTCTCCCACACGTAACCGAACACCTCGCGGGTGACGAGGTCGGCGGCGCTCTCGTCGTCCAGCATCCGGCTGGCCTGGCTGTGCACGAGGGAGGCGAACCGGTCGTAGAGCTCACCGAGGGCCGCGGCCTCGCCGCGTGCCAGCCGCTGCTGCATGCTGCGGTCCCAGCGGGGTGGTGTGTTTTTGGCCATCCGACCCCCAGCCCTGTCCCGGCAGGGCCTCGTGCCCTGTACCCCTCGTCACATCGAATGTAGTCGGCAAGGCTGACCGAGCACGCCCCTTTACGGCAAGTACGTCCCTGCGATCGCCCCGGATGGTAGGGAATGCGGCGCCCCGCAGGGTCGGAATCGGTCCCGAAGTGATCGCTTCTGCCCGAAACCGTTCTGGGCCTACGTGCGGGAGGCGGTGTTTCATGGGGAGTACGCCGGGGCAGCCGCGAGGAGGAACGCAAACTTCCGGATCACTGGAATCCCCCGGGATCCCCGGAGCGAGAGGCCCAGTCGCGTGACACTGAGAGTGGCCGAGACCGAGCGGGGCGAGTGGACCGTTCTGCACATGCACGGCGAACTGGACCTGGTGACCTCACCCGTCGTCCGCCAGTCCGTCCACGACGCGGTGGCCGTGGGCCGCCACGATGTCGTACTCGACCTCTCCGAGGTCTTCTTCTGCGACTCCAGCGGCGTCAGCGTCCTGATCGCCTCCCGCCGTCTGATGCGCTCCTGCGGGGGCCGGCTGCGGCTGATCCTGCCCGCGCGGGGCGCCGAGGACGGCTCCCACGTCAACCGGGTGCTCGGCGCGCTGGGCGTACGTCGGCTGTTCGAGGTCTACCCGGACTGGGACTCCGCCGTCGACGACGAAGCCCAGCCGCTCTCGGCCTGAACGGCCGCGGTCACCGGTCCGCGGCGGACATTAATACCGGGTTGTCACACTGGTGACGCGCGTAAGTGACACGTGACGCCTGCGGGCGTCGTACGCTCCCCGCATGGACAGCGCAGAGTATGAGCGCAAGATCGCCTTCCGCTTCGCCGCCTTCGACCAGGACGGCAACGGATACATCGATCGCGCGGATTTCAGTGCCGCCGCGGCCCGTCTGCTCACCGAATTCGGTACGACGGCCCGCTGCGACAAGGGCCAAGCGCTCTACAGCGGCGCCGAGGCGTTCTGGCAGGGCATGGCGGGCATCGCCGACGTGGACGGGGACCAGCGGGTCAACCGGGAGGAATTCGTGGGCGGCGCGGTGAAACGCCTCCGCGACAGCCCCGAGCGCTTCGCGGAGATCGCCCGCCCCTTCCTGCGGGCGGCGATCGCCGTGGCCGACCCGGAGAACGACGGCGCCGCCGCGGTGTCCGCCGTCGAGCGGGCCCTGCGGGTCCTCGGCGCGAGCGCGGACGCGGCGGCGTTCGCCGCGCAGAGCCTGGACGCGGACCGCGACGGACGGATCGCGGAGGCGGACGCGGTGGCGGCGTTCGCCGCGTATTTCACTGTGATCGAGCCTGACGCGTAGCCCTTGGGCGGGCGGCAGTGGGGGCCTTGACCTTGTCCCGGTCCGGGGCGCGGGGTTCCGTCCTCAATCGCCGGACGGGCTTGATGTGGTGCGGGTCGCTCCGCGGGGTGCGGCCGCGCCCACGCCGGTGGTGGGGGTCCGGGG
>NZ_JAELVH010000231.1 GCF_019399235.1 Streptomyces poriferorum
GTCGGCGGCGCCGCCGACGGCCGACCGGGCGGTGAGCATCGTCTGGTCGAGCAGGGAGCGGGCCCGCCGGTTGCCCTGCTCCTGCTCACGCGCCCCGGCCAGCGCCTCGTCCAGCACCGCGTCGGCCTCCTCCACCCGCCGCAGGGCGTCGATCGGGTCGTACGCTCCCGCGCCCAGCTCCGCCCGCACATCGCGGGTCACGGTCTGCGCGCGGGCGATCCGGCCGCGCAGGTCCGCGGTGGACACGCCTTCCGCCGTGCCCTCCAACAGCCCTCCCGCGTCCGCGAGATCCGTCTCCGTCTCCGTGAGCGCGGCCGGCAGCCTGGCCGCCGCCTCCTCCAGTTCCCGTGCCCGCCGGTCGACGGCGTCGACGAGGGTGGCCGCCTGACCGATCGCACCCTCGGTGGCCCGTACGTACACCGCCGCAGCGGCGTGGTCGCCGCCGTCCACCGCCTGGCGGGCCTGATTGAGCGACGACGTCGCGAAGACGAGCCGGTCCTTGGCCTGTTCGATGCCGCCCGCCGCGGGGGCCGACGCGGACTCCGCGTAACGGCCCCGCAGCGTGGTGAGCGTGGCCTCGGCGGCGGTGACCCGGCCGGCGAGCGCACGGAACGCGCTCTCGGCCGCGGCCAGTGCCTGCGGGGCGTCACGTTCCAGTTCCCGCAGCCGGTCGAAGTCCTCGGAGACGTCGTCCAGGCGGGCGTTGGCGTCCGCGCAGCGGCTGATGATCTCGTCCAGCATCCGCCGCCGCGTGGCGTCGTCCTCGGGGATGGCGTCGTCGAGCTGCTGACGCAACCGGAACGCCGTGGTCAGCTCGCCCTTGGCGTAGGCGACCGCCTCCGTGAACGGTGCGGCGGCCTCCTCGCCGAACTGGGCTGTGGCGAACCCGAGTTCCTCGTCGCTCGTGCGGACCGCGTCGTCCGTGGCGACGAGCGTCTCCTTGGCCCGGGCGTCGAGTTCCGGGAGCGGGGTAGGGGGCTGCGGCGGTTCGTTCCGCCCGCCTCCGGCCGGCCCCCAGCCCGTCGCGCCGGGCGTCGTACGGATGGTGGCGCGCCGCTTGCGCCGGGTGAACGCGTACGCGGCGACCGCCGCGGCGCCGCCGACGAGGACGATCGGCAGCACCAGGTCCCCGGTACTCGTCCCGCCGGAGCTCCCCGTGCCGGGGTCGTCGGCGCCCGGGGTGATCGCCGGAGTGGGGACGGGCGAACCCGCCAGGACGGCGGAGTACCCTTCGGCGGCCCCGATCGCGGCACCCGCCCAGTCGTTCTCCTTGAGCGCCGGCTCGATCGCGGTGCCCGCCACGTCCTGGAGCTGTGCGTCGGTGAGACGGGAGCCCTGGTCGACGGAGTAGGCGTACTGCCGGTCGTGGGTGGCGACGGCCAGCAGCACGTCGTCGAGGCCGAGCCCGTTGCGGTCGGCCGTCTCGTCGGCCCAGTCCTGCGGGGACCGCCCGGAGAAGTCACGGACGTAGGCCACGAAGAGCTGGATGCGGCGCTGGTCGTAGAGCCGGTCGAGCGCGGTCACCACCTGGGCCCTGCGGTCCCCGAGCGCACCCACCTTGTCGGTGATCTGCCCGTCCCGGGACAGGGTGACCGGGTCGTCGGCGCGAGCGGACAGCGCGGTGGGAAGGGCCAGCCAGCACACCGTCAACAGCACGGCGAGCAGGGCCCGGCCCGGTATCAGGATCCGGGTTCGGCTCACAGGCGGCATCACGTTTGCGAGGCTATGTCCGCCTCAGGAGCCCCGCGACCCGGCAAACGCTCCGCACGCCCCGCCCGGGAACGGCCCCCGCACCTGGTGCGTCCTGCTGTTCGTACGGGCACGGCGCACCGAGGGACGCGCCCTGTCCGTTCGTACAGCCGGAGTACACCGAGACATGCAGGGGGCACGCACGTGCGTGGGCGAATGGGGCGGGTGTCCGCCGCCGTGCGGAGCGGGGCGGCCCGGATGCTCGGCACCTGGCCGCGGCGGATCGCGTTCGGGCTGGTCCTGGTGATCGTGGTGCCGGTCCTCACCGCGGGCGTCGCCCTGCGGCTCAACTTCACCGGCGACCCCGGGGACGGCACCCGGACCCGTGGCCGCGACGCGATCTGGCTGGGGCACGCCTGGGTCGACGGCCGGAAGAAGGACGCCGACCTGGCCGCGTTCGCCGCCCGGATCAAGGGGACGGGCATCAAGGACCTGTACGTCCACGCCGGCCCGCTGGAGCACGACGGGACCCTGCCCGCCTCCCGCTACCCCAGGGCCTCCTGGCTGATCGACGCCGTGCACCGCACCATGCCCGGCATCCGGGTGCAGGCCTGGCTCGGGGACAGGCTGGCGAGCGAGGGACCCGACGGGCTGCGACTGGAGCGCGCCGCGTCACGCGAAGCGGTCGTCGGATCGGCGCGGCAGATCCTGGACGCCGGGTTCGACGGCGTGCACTTCGACCTGGAACCGCTGCACTCCGGCGACGCGCACTACCTCTGGCTCCTGGACGACCTGCACGCCCTCACCCGGGCCCGCGCCGTGCCGCTGTCCGTCGCCGCCCACCAGATCGACCCGCTGCCCGCCGCGCAGACCGTCCTCGGCGCGGTCTCCGGCCGGGGCAAGTGGTGGTCGCAGAAGTACTTCGGGCAGGTGGCCCGCCGGGTCGACCAGATCGCCGTCATGTCGTACGACACCTGGATGCCGCTGGAAGGGCTCTACGGCGGGTACGTCGCCGAACAGACGGCGCTGGCCCTCGAAGCGACGCCCCGAGACACCGATCTGCTGATGGGGCTGCCGTTCTTCCACGAGAACGACCTGGGGCACCACGCGTCGGCGGAGACGGTCGCGGCCGCGGTCCGCGGCACCAGGCTGGGGCTGGGGCGCACGGACCGCGGCCGGGAACGGTTCGGGGTCGCGCTCTATGTCGACTTCGCCGCGGAGGACGGCGACTGGGCCGCGTACCGGGAGGGCTGGCACTGACCCCCCGGTACGACCGGCTCAGATGCTGAACCGCTCCTTGGCGAGCAGCGGCCGCGCCCGGGAGCGGAACCCGCCGGTCCGGAACGGCTGCTGCAGCAGGCCGGGGCTGTGGGGCCCGGACCGCGCCGGGGCTGCGGTGGTGGGGTGGTGCGGTACGGGAGCCGGCGGAGGTCAGGTTCCGCCGGCTCCCGTACGGGCGGGAGCCGTCAGGAGCTCCCGGTCGGGGGCGGCTGTGTCTCAGCCGGCGTCGCGCGGCAGCGCGCGGGTGCGGCCCATCTCGCCCAGCCAGACGGCGGACGGCTTCGGCAGCCGCTCGAACGTCTCCGGGTCCCAGCCGATGAGGCCGAAGGTGGGTGCGTAGGAGCCCCACTCGTAGTTGTCGAGCGCGCTCCAGGCCAGGTAGCCCTGGATGTTGAGGCCGTCCTCCAGAGCGGCGGCGACCTCGTTGAGCGCACCGGTGTAGTAGTCGATCCGGCGGCTGTCGACGTCGGTGGCGATGCCGTTCTCGGTGACGATCAGCGGCATGTCGTGGCCGACGATGTCGGCGGTGTGGCGCAGCGCGTACCCGACGGCGGAGGGGTAGTACTCCCACTGTGTGAGGGTGCGCTCGACGTCGTCCGAGGTCGGGATCGGGCCGTCCGTGCCGATCTTCGTCCGGGTGTAGGACTGCACGCCGATCCAGTCGTCGCCGCGGGCGGCCTCGATGAAGACGTCCTCGCGGGGGTGACGGTAGGCCGCGGTGACGTCCTCGGCGCCGGGGAGGGCTTGGTAGACCTGGTTGGCGATGGTCCAGCCGACCTGGATGCCGGCGTTGATCGCCTTGACCTCCTTGACGGCCGCGTGGTGGGCGGCGATCACGGCGACGGTGGTCTCGTCGTCCGGGGTCGGCAGGCCGGCGGGCGGGAAGCCGATGTCGCCGCGCTTGGCCTGGCCCGCCATGACGGCGATCATGTTCGGCTCGTTGATGGTGCAGACGTGGCTGACGCCCTCGGCGATGACCGGTGCGCAGGCCGCGACGTAGCGGGCGAACAGTTCGGTCGCGCCTTCGGCGGTGAAGCCGCCGCGGGCCTCGAACCACTGGGGCACGGTGAAGTGGTGCAGGGTGACCATGGGGCGCAGCCCGCGCTCGATGGCGCCCTCGACCATCCGGCGATAGTGGGCGAGCTCGGCCCGGGAGAACCGGCCCTCGGCGGGCTCGATGCGGGCCCACTCGATGGAGAACCGGTAGTCGGTGAAGCCCAGTCCGGCCAGCACGTCCATGTCCTCGTGCCAGCGGTGGTAGCTGTCGCAGGCGTCCAGGCTGGGCTCCTGGATGTGGGTGCCCGCGGTGTGCTCCTTGACCCACCAGTCGCTGTTGGTGTTGTTGCCCTCGATCTGGTGGGCGGCCGTGGAGGCGCCCCACAGGAAGCCTTCGGGGAACGGGACCTGGGTGTGCGTCATCGCAGACTGTCTTTCTGGTGCGTGAAGGGGGTTGGCCGCGGGAGGTGAGGGGCGCGGCCCCGTACGTGTCGGTGGGGGCCGGCGGGCTACTTCATGCCCGCTGTGGCGATGCCCTGGGTGAAGTGCCGCTGGAGCGCGATGAAGACGACCAGGACCGGCAGCACGATCAGGAAGGACCCGGCCATGAGCATGCCGTTGGAGCCACCCGCCTTGTTCGGGTCGGTGGCGAAGGTCGCCAGGGCGACCGGGAGCGTGTACTTGTCGGGGTCGTTGGTCGCGATGAGCGGCCAGACGAAGTTGTTCCAGGAACCCAGGAACGTGAAGATCGACAGCGTCGCCAGGGCGGGCTTCACCAGCGGCATCACGATCCGCCAGAAGATGTACCACTCGCCGGCGCCGTCCATCCGGGCCGCTTCCAGCAGCTCGTCCGGGATCGACTGCATGAACTGCCGCATCAGGAAGACCCCGAAGGCGCCCGCCGCGAACGGCAGCACCAGACCGGCGTACGAGTCGATCAGGCCCATCTTGCTCATCAGCACGAACAGCGGCAGCAGCATCAGGTTGCCGGGCACCATGAGGGCGCCGAGCACCAGACCGAAGATCTTGTTGCGGCCGGCGAACCTCAGCTTGGCCAGGGCGTACCCGAGCATCGAGCAGAACACCAGGTTCGAGACGGTGACCAGCACCGCCACGATCACCGAGTTCATGAAGTACAGCGGCAGATCGAGCTTGTCGAGCAGGTTCCGGAAGTTGTCCAGGGTCCACTCGGTCGGGATCCAGACCGGCGGGCTCGCGGTCAGCTCGTTCGTCGTCTTGAACGCGGACAGGGCCATCCACAGGAACGGCGCCGACATGATCAGCAGGCCGAGCGACAGCAGGACGTAGACGAGGACCCGCTTCAGGGACCGCGGCTGCTTGCCGCCGTTCTGCCGCCCGGTGTCCCCGGACTTCTTCGACGGCGCCGTCGAGACGGCGCCCGGTGCACTGGTGGCGCTCATTTCGTGTTGTCCTTCAGCAGTCGGAGCTGCAGCACCGTGATGCCCATGATCACTACGAAGAGGACATACGCCATGGCGCTCGCATAGCCCATGTGGAAGAAGTTGAAGCCCTCGCGGTACATGTTCAGCGAGACGGTGAGCGTCGAGTCCGAGGGTCCGCCCTGCGTCATCACGAAGGGTTCCTCGAAGACGTTGAGGTAGCCGATGGTGGTGATCACCGTGGCGTAGAGCAGCGTGGGCCGCAGCAGCGGGACGGTGATGCCCTTGAACTCCTGCCAGATGTTCGCGCCGTCCAGCCGCGCCGCCTCCCGCACCTCGGTGGGGATGGCCTGCAGACCGGCGATGAAGAGCACCATGACCGTGCCCAGGTTCCGCCAGACCGCCATCGCGATCATCGAGGGCATGGCGAGCTTCTCGGAGCCGAGGAAGTCCGGCGCGGTGAGGCCCACTTCGGAGAAGAGGCCCGCGACGAGACCGTCGCTCGGATCGAGGACGAAGCGCCAGACGACGGCGACCGCGACGATGGTGGTGACGACCGGGGCGTAGAAGCCGACACGGAAGAAGGTCCGGGCCCGGTCGATGCCGTTGTTCAGCAGGACGGCGACGACCAGCCCGAGGAAGATCGTCAGCGGCACGCCGATGACGACGAAGTACGCCGTGTTGAACAGCGACTTGAGGAACTTCTCGTCGCTGAACAGCTTGGTGTAGTTCTCGAAGCCGATGAAGTTCGCGTCCAGCGGATGCGTCACGTTGCGCAGCCCGAAGTCCGTGAAGCTCATCACCAGCGTGGCGATGATCGGGACGGCCATGAAGACGAGGAAGAGCACCAGGAAGGGAGTGGAGAACAGCCAGCCGGCCATGTTCTGCACGCCCATCGAGGGCTTCCTGCGGCTTCGCGAGCCCTTCGGCCCGGCGGCCGGGGACACGGTGGTCCCCGGCCCGGCCTGCACCTTGGCCGGCTGCGCGGCCTTTCCGGTCGTGGTGCTCATGGCTCCTACTTCACGAGGCCTTCGATCTCGGACTGCGCGGTCTTCAGCGCGTCCTCGGCGGACGCCTTGCCCTGGGTCACCTTCGCTATGGCCTGGTCGACCTTGTCGGTGATCTCGCTCAGGTTGGGCAGCGAGGGGGAGGACTTGGCGGTGTCCATCTGCTTCTTGAAGATCTGCAGATCGGCGTCGTCGGCGAGGTCACCGGAGGTCCAGGCGGCGGTGTTGGCCGGCAGGTCCTTGGTGCGCTCGTACCAGTCGGCCTGGCCCTTGGTGTCGGTCAGGTACTTGATGAACTCGGTGGCCGCGGCCTTGTGCTCGCTGTCCTTGGAGATCACCAGGGAGGAGCCGCCGGCCATCGAGGTGGAGGACTTGTCGGCGGGGACGGCGGCCACCGCCCACTTGCCCTTGATCTGCGGCTGGCCCTCGTTCAGCAGGGTGACGTGCCAGGGGCCGCCGAAGAACATCGGGACGCGGCCGTTGCCGAAGTCCTTCACGACGTCGTAGCCGGGCGGCACGGACTTGTTGGAGAGCCCCTTGTCGAAGTACGAGCCGTACTCCTTGAGCGCCCTGACGGCCTCGGGGCTGTCGATGACGGCCTCGCCCTTGTCGTTGACGATCTCGCCGCCGGCCGAGTAGAGGAAGGAGTAGAAGTTCTGCACCGTGTCCAGGCCGCTGGGCTGGATGGACAGGCCCCACTTGGTGTCCGCCTTCTTCTGGTAGGCGGTCGCGAGGGCCTGCATCTCCTTCCAGTCGGTCGGAGCCTTGGTGATGCCGGCCTTCTCCGCCAGGTCGGTGCGGTAGTAGAGGACGCGGGTGTCGACGTACCACGGCACGCCGTACGCCTGGCCGTCGACCTCGCCCTGCTTCCAGCCGGCCGGGAAGAAGTCCTTCTCCTGGAAGGTCTTGGTGTCGACCGGCTCCAGGACGCCGAGCTCGGAGAACTCGCCCATGTAGCTTCCGCCCATCTGCGCCACGTCCGGCATGGTGCCGGCGGCGGCCGCGGAGACGAGCTTCTGGTGGGCGACGTCCCAGCCGACCGGGGTCACCTTGACGGTGATGTTCGGGTTGGCCTTCTCGTACACCTTGGCCACGTCCGCGAGCTTCTCGCCCTCGGCCCCCATGGCCCAGACGGTCAGCGTCTGCTTGCTGTCCGCGGCGACGTCCTCGCCACCGGAGCTGCCGCACGCGGTGAGACCGAGGGAGAGCACGACAGCGATACCGATGCCGGTGGAGGCGGTTCTGGCGGTGCGGGACATGGAGGGCTCCTCCTTGAGCAATCCGAATGTATGCGCTGCCTGTAAGCGCATACATCACTCTGCGGCAGAGATTCGGGAATCCGCAAGAGGGTGCTAGGTCACACTCGTGCAACGTGCTGGACATCTGAATGTTCAACTTGGAACGGTAAGCGTGCTGTTTGCGGAAAAGGTGACGATGTGACTGATTCCGCATGGTTGGTTCCAGGATTGGACGGCGTCCGGCCCGGGAGACGGGCGGCGATATTCTCGCGATCATGACTTCGTACGTGCATGACTTCCCGTTCGATCCGGCCTACGGGCACACCCTCGACGAGCTCATGGCCGTGCCCGCGCCGCCCGCTCCCGACGACTTCGCGGACTTCTGGCGGGCGCGGTACGACGCCGCCCGCAAGGTCGCCACGGACCCGGAGATAGGGCCGCTGGAGGAAGAGCGCGACGGCGTGCGGATCCACGGTGTGACGTACACCTCGGTGGGCGGCGTGCGCCTGGGCGGCTGGCTGGCCCTGCCCGTGGAACCGGAGCCGGTACGCCACGGGTTCGTCATCGGGCACGGGTACGGGGGGCGCGCGGAGCCGGGGCCCGACGTCCCGCTGCCGCTGCCCCGGTCGGCCGCGATCCTGCCGTGCGTACGGGGGATGGGTTCACGCGGCCTCGTGGCGGGCATCCCCGATGTCTCCGCGCAGCATGTGCTGCACGGCATCGAGTCGCGCGACACCTATGTCATCGGCGACTGCGTGGCGGACCTGTGGTGCGCGGCCTCCGCGCTCGTGGAGCTGGTGCCGGAGCTCGCCGGGGCGGGCCGGCTGGGCCTCCTCGGCGAGAGCTTCGGCGGCGGGCTCGGGGCGCTGGCCCTGCCGTGGGACGACCGGTTCGGGGCGGCACAGCTGACGGTGCCCACGTTCGGGAACCACCCGCTGCGGCTCACGCTGCCGTGCGCGGGCAGCGGGGAGTCCGTGCGCGGGTACCACCGCGAACACCCCGAGGTCGTGGAGGTGCTGCGGTACTTCGACGCCGCGACGGCCGCGGGGCTCGTGGAGCAGCCGACGCTGGTGGCCGCGGCACTGTTCGACCCGTCCGTGCCGCCGCCGGGCCAGTTCGCCGTGCACAACGCGCCGGCGGGGGAGCGGGATCTGCTGGTGCTGCCGGCGGGGCACTTCACGTACGACGGGCTGGAGCAGGAGGTGGCCGGGCTGGTGGCGGCGCGGCGCGGGTTCTTCGGGAAGTGGATGGCCTGAGACCGGCCCGTACGGTCAGCAGCCGCAGCTGGTCCGGCGGATCACGGAGACCGGGAGGGTGAGCGACACCGGCTCGCGGCCGGTGTCGCTCAGGCGCTGGACCAGCAGCTCGACCGCCTGCTCGCCCAGCCGGCGGATCGGCTGGCGCACCGTCGTCAGCGACGGCTGGACGATCCGGCCGAGCGGGATCCCGTCGAAGCCGGTCACCGCCATGTCCTGGGGCACCCGTACGCCGCGCCGGGCCAGGGCGCGCAGGGCGCCCACCGCCATCTGGTCGTTGGCGAACAGCATCGCCTCGGGCCGTTCCCCGCCCCGGTCCAGCAGCGTCTCGGCCGCCAGCGCTCCCTCGGCCTGTTTCATCATCGTCGTCCGCAGGGCCGGCTCGTCCGGCACCGGCAGTCCGGCGTCCCGGCACGCCTCCCGGAAGCCGCGGAACCGGGCCTCCGCGTCCGGTGAGTCGGTGTCGCCCCCGACGAAGACCAGCCGGCGCAGGCCGTGGTCCTCGATCAGGTGGCGGGTCAGCTCACGTTCGCCGTCGGCGTTGGCGACGACGATGTGGTCGAGGTGGTCGATCTCGCGCGGTCCGGCGAGCATCACCACCGGCAGCCGGCGCGATATCACTTCGAGGTCCTCGGTCGGCACGGTCTGCGCCAGGACGGCGAAACCGTCGACCCGCCCCGCGACCTTCGCGACCAGGCTCTCCGGGCCGCCCTCCAGCGACGCGGCGATCAGCAGCGCGTACCCGTGCCGCCGGGCCGCGCGCTCCATGCCGCGGATGATCTGGTCGGAGTAGAGCATCACCGCGTCGTCGGCGTCACTGTCCGCCTCGGCGTCGGCCTCGGCGTCCGGGTCGGCGTAGTCGGGGAAGCACAGGCCGAGCACTCCGGTGGTGCGGCTCGCCAGCCCTCGTGCGTTGCCGCTCGGTACGTAACCGAGCTCGCGCGCCGCCTCCAGGACCCGCTCACGGGTCTGGGCGCGCACGGATTCCGGGGTGCGGTAGACCCGCGAAACCGTGGCGATGGAGACGCCCGACCGCTCCGCGACGTCGTACACCGTTGGGGCGCTCACTCGACCGACCGTCCGCTTCTTCTCTGTACTGACGCGTGCCGACAGAGATGTCGGCGTACACGTTTTGAAAGCGCATTCACCCTAGATCGCGGGCCGGGAACGGGCAAGACCATCCAGGAACCAACAGGCAACCTTGCAAGATGTCCTGTGCATCTTTTACGGTGGAGGCATGACGCGACCGTCCGGAACCACGCCCGCCGACCCGACCGCGGAGGCGGTGGCGCAGCAGCTCGCCTCCGTCGTCGGCCGGCTGCTGCGACGGCTGCGCTCCTCGTCGTCCGAGAGTCTGCTGACCCCGACCCAGCGCTCGGTGCTGGCCAGGCTGGAGGACGGGGGGCCGGCCACCACGGCCGATCTGGCCCGCGCCGAGTTCGTGCGCCCCCAGTCCATGCGGCTGACCCTGGGCGCCCTGGAGGAGCAGGGGCTCATCGCGCGCGCGCCCGATCCGGCCGATGGCCGCAAGTCGGTCGTGTCGGTGACGGACACCGGCCGCACGACCCTCGCGGAGGTCCGGGCCGCCAAGCGCAACTGGCTCGCCGAGGCCGTCGCCGCCGAACTGGACGGGGCCGAGCGGCGCACCGTCGCCGAGGCCGCGACCCTCATCGAGCGCCTGGTCGGTTCCTGACCGGGCGCGATAGGCGCGGGTGCGGCTCCTCGGCCGCCGGCGCCCGCCCCCGTACCACCGTCCCATCC
>NZ_JAELVH010000232.1 GCF_019399235.1 Streptomyces poriferorum
CCGCACCGCGGCCCCGTCCGGCCCCCGGCCCCCGCCGGGCGGGAGGAGCCCTCGATCCGGCTCACCAAGGGCGAGGAGAGTCTGCCGGTCGACATGCGCAAGCGCCTGTCGCTGCGCAAGCAGCAGATCGCCGTCAGCCTGACCAAGCACGGTCTGCCCCGGCTGACCGCACGCGTCATCCTCGTGCTCGACGCGTCCGGATCGATGGGCGGCCTCTACACGCGAGGCACCATGGCCGGTGTCACCGAGCGGATGGCGGCCGTCGCGGCCCAGCTCGACGACGACGGGGAGATGCAGGCCTGGACGTTCGCCAGCAATCCCGCCCGGCTGCCCGACCTCGTGGTGGGTGAACTGCCCGAATGGCTCGCGCTGCACGTGCGCGTCGGCCAGGTCGGCCTCTTCGGCCGCAAGAAGCCGCCGAGAGGTCTGCGTCCGGGGCAGGTCGACATGCGCGCGGTCGGGATCCAGAACGAGGAGCAGAAGGTCATCGCCGAAGTGCGCGCCTTCGTGCGTGACCATCCGGTGCCCGACCCGACCCTGGTCCTGTTCTTCTCGGACGGAGGCGTATACCGCAACGACGAGATCGAGCGGGAGTTGCGTGCGGCGGTGGAGGAGCCGGTCTTCTGGCAGTTCATCGGCCTCGGCCGGTCGCAGTACGGGGTGCTGGAACGCTTCGACACCTTGCCCGGCCGGCGGGTCGACAACGTCGGCTTCTTCGCCGCGGACGACATCGAGACGGTCCCTGACGCGGAGCTGTACGACCGGCTCCTGTCGGAGTTCCCGTCCTGGCTGAGGACTGTCCGGCAGCTCGGCATCCTGCGCTGACCGTCCGCCGGCACGCTGCCCGCGCGCGGTGAAGGGCGGGGCCGGGCTGCCCCGCCCTTCACACCGGCCGTTCGGTTACGGGGTCACGGCGGTGCCGCCGAACGTCACGACGAGGTGGCCGTCCGCGGCGAACGACCAGTCCAGGGCTCCGTCGTACGAGGAGCAGCGGGAGCCGTTCGATCCGGCCCAGAACTGGTTCGAACTGTCGGCGTCGCCGACCGTCTTGTCGTTCGAGCCGCTGCCGCTGCGGCAGGAGGTGTTGTTGCGGTAGACGGAAGTGCCCTTGTCGAAGGAGAAGTTGCGCTCCTCGTTGTCGATGGCGACGTTGTCCGACACCTTCATCGAGCCGGGGTTGCTGTTGTACGTGAATCCGTGATGGCCGTTGTCGTAGGCGATGTTGCGGCGTACGACGTGGTCGACCTCGATGTCGTCGCCGCCCAGCTTGAAGCCGTTGCGGTCACCGTCGGCGTTCACGGTCCCGTCCGAGAGGGTGCCGTTGCTGTAGGAGAGGGAGTCCTCGATGGTCACCGGCCCGATGGGGCCGGTCTCGTTCTTGGTGTAGAGGTCCCAGCCGTCGTCGATGTTGTTGTGGGACACCGTGTAGCGGAAGACGTTCCCGGGGCCGGAAGTGAGCTTGGAGGCGAAGCCGTCGGCGTCCTCGCCGTCGGAGTCGGCGTTGTCGTGCGACTCCGAGCTCAGGATGAGGTTGTCGGCGGGCCACTCGTCTCCCGGGGTGGTCGAGGCGATCCGTGAGATCTGCAGCCCGGAGTCGTGGTTGAAGCGTGTCACGACGCGTTCGACGATGTTGTTGCTGCCGCCGACGAAGATCCCGTTGTCACCGGCGTGCTCGACGACGATGCCGTTGATGTGCCAGAAGTCGCCGTTCACGGCGAGCCCGCGGTTGGCCGGGTCCTCGCTCATCGCCGCGAAGTTCAGCACCGGGCTCTCACCCGGGTAGGCGGCCAGGGTGGTGCGGGCACTCGACGAACCGTCGTTGCCCGGCGGGATGGTGACCGTCTGTGCGTAGTGGTACGTTCCGCCGCGCAGGTAGACCGTGCCGCCGGAGTCGACTCGGCTGATGGCGGAGGCCAGTGTCGTCGGGTCCGCCTCTGTTCCGGCTGCGCCGTCGGTGCCGTCCGGCGCCACGTAGAGGGCGGTGGCGTCCAGCGTCGCGGAGGCGACCTGCGCGTCGCCGGCGGCGCCGAGCCCCGGCAGGCAGGACCCTCCGCCCACGTTGGTGCTCGCGCAGGCCGCGGGCGATGCTCCGGACCGGTTCGGGGTGGGCGCAGCCTGAGCGGTCGCGCCGCTCACGGCGGCCAGTGAGCCGGCCAGCAGGCTGACGCATGCGATGACGGGTTTGATCTGCATCGTTCGACTCCAGGTGGGGTTGGTTCGTTCGACGATTTGCTGTGGCGCATCCGTGCGGCTGCGGGGTCCGCCTCTGGGTGGGGCGGCGGACCGGGCGACCGCGCTGCCGGCTCGGCGATGTCGGTACGGGCGCGGCCGTGGCCACATCCGGGGAGAAACGTGAGTGCCCCTTCTGTCGAGGCCTCGGTCATGACACCGTGTCTGTTCGAGTCCGTGAACGGGGTCTCACGGAGAGGAACCTGTATCGCGGCGTGCAAGCGCTTTCCATGGACACTAAAGGCCAATCATGTTCACGTCAATGGACATGTATCTGAAACATAATCATGACTGTGAACCATCTATCGAGCCCGAACAGCGCGGGCCATCCCGGCGGTCACGCCGGCCACCGCGCGTCAGGAACCCCGGCGCCCCTGGCGGCCACGTCGATGAAGCGCGTCAGACGCCCTCGGCCGCCTCACGCATTTCACCGTCGGGGGCGAGGACTCCCAGCCCGAACAGGTCGATGACCTGATTGATCAAGGCATCGGCTCGCGAGGCGTCGAGGTAGTTGTCGACGAACATCTGGGAGAGGCCGTAGACGAGGGCCTGAGCGGCGATTCTGATCATCTCGGCATCGCCTTGCCGGAGCTCGCCGCGCCGCTGTCCGGCCACGACCAGTTCGGTGATGCCGTCGACGAACACCCGATGCCCCTCCTCCATCGCGGGCGTACGGTGCGCGCCGAAGACGCCGCCGCGCAGCAGGGCGAACCTGTGCGGATGAGCCAGGGCGTAGTGAACGAACGCGGCACCCAGCGCCCGGAACGGCAGCGCGTCCGCCGATTCCACCGCAGCCATCTGGGCCGCGCCGAAGTCCATGGCCACAGCCTCGCCGACCGCCGCGAGAAGGGCGGCCCGGTCGGGGTAGTGCCGGAACGGCGCCGAAGGAGAGACGCCCGCCCTGCGCGCCACCTCCCGGACCGTCACCGCCTCGGCGCCACCCTCGTCCAGCAGCTCGACGGCGTGCGCGACGAGTGTCTCCGGCAAGGAACCGTGGTGGTAGGGCCGTCCGGCCGCCCGGGTGTACATACGGGCAGTCGTACCACACCTTGACACCCGGACCGCAGGCGGATGTAATCATCGCTCACATGAATGTGTTCACTGATCACATTGGAGTGTTCATGGATCTTCAGCACGGCGGCCGGGCGCGGGAGACCGGCGCCGAACTCCTGCCGAGCCAGGCCGGCGTCCCGGAAGGTCCGGTCGGCACCCTCTACCGCAACGGTGCGGGAAGCGATCTCTCCGACTGCCTCATCGACGGAGACGGCCTGGCCAGTTCCGTGGCCTTCGCCCGGGCAGGCCGGTACGCGTCCGTTCCCGTCCCGGAGCAGGCCGCGCACGAAGTCGCCGGCATTCTTCGTGTTCACCTCGCACACTGAGTCGCATCTGCCGTATTCCTATGAGTGACATACCAAGTACCCGGTCTTCGAACCGGAGTTGGGCGTGCCGACAATGAACCGGAACCATATCCCCCTGGCCGCGGCGGCGGTCGCATCAGCGGCTGTCGTGCTGACCGGATGCGGCAGCGACGTACCGGCGCTGGAGTTCGGGTCGGCGAAGCCGTCCGGCGCCCGGCTCGACGCGCAGCCCCTTCAGGGAAGTTCGGTCCCTGTGGCGCAGTGGCCTGACGCGTGCGAGGCCCTGAGTGACGAGGAGATCCTCGCGATCCTGCCGCAGGCGGAGGACTTCGAGCGTGAACCCATCAAGGTCACCGTCCTCAACTTCAACCCGCTCACGGAGTCGGAGCCGGGGACCACGGGCGACGTCCCGAAGGGGGGCTGCAAGACCGAGTTCGGCCTGCCGGCCGAGTACGGGAGTGAGCACAACAGCAACGTACGCATCGTGTTCCAGAGCGTCGCCGACCCCGCGCTCGTGGCGAAGGGTTACGCGAAGGACCAGGAGTACGCGGCGAAGAACGGCGGCCAGGACCCCGAGAAGTACCGGGACCTCGGCGCCTCGCTCGGACCGACGGGGTGCTTCCTCGAGGACGACGACCAACTGGTCTGCCACCAGGGTCCGTACGAGTTCGAGGTGAGCGGATCCTCGACCGCGGACGGTGTCGGGGAGTACCCGGAGGCCGACAAGAACTGGCGCGAAAAGGTCCTGACCGAGGTGGTCCGGACCCTGAGCGCCCGTATGGCCGGGCGGGCATGACATCGAACGGGCGCCCTGCTCCCGCCCGCGGGGCACCCGTTCGACGCACCGGGTCCGGACGCGAACGGGCCTGGGCCGGCAGGGACGTCCTACCGGCCGGCCGCTCCCTCCGCCGGGGTCCCCTCCGCGGCCTGCGCCCTGGTGCGGGCCGCCTCCTCGTCAGGGAGCCTCCGCGGTCTCCACCCGGGTGCGGGCCGCCTCCTCCGTCAGGGAGCCTCCGCGGTCTCCACCCGGGTGCAGGTGACCACCCGGATCCGGCCGTCCGCGCGTTCGTCGGGGAACGTCAGCAGCACCTTTCCCTCGGTGCGGCCGACCCGCATCCGGCGATAGCCGATGTCCTGGTCGTCGGTCAGTCCGCCCGACACGGTGTAGGCGCCTGCCAGCGCTTTCTCGACGTCGTCGGGCACGCCCTCGATGGCGTGCGGGCGGCGTCCGGACATCGTCACCGACAGGCGGCCGGAGTCGAGCGCCCACGTACCTTCCTCCGACCAGGGGCTGTCCGCGCCACCCCCCGTCATGAGCCAGTTCCCTTCCTTCGACACCGCGATGCGGGCGCCGGCTCCGTTCTCCGCCTCGAACTCCCAACTGCCCTCGAGAAACGCGCCCAGCGTCCGGAACCTGACGTCGGTCGAGCCCCCGTCACCCGAGCAGGCGGAGACCGCGGCAGCCACGAATCCCGCCATCGCGTACCGCAGCACGGTCCGGCGCCCCATCAGCCGGATGATGTCCCTGGTCTCCACGGGCTCTTCCCCTCCCCCGCTCGCCGTGTGCCAGAAGACGCGACGTGTACGAGTCACACCATCGCGGCAGCGTGAACGCCCAGCCAAGAGGGCGGCACGGTGTGGCCGGATCCCGTCCGCCCGCCGTGCCCGGGTTCTCGATCACGCACCGCCCGGACTCGGCCCTCGGCCAGGTCGGGGAGGGCTATTGGGCAGGCCTCGTACTCCGCTTCATTCGGAGCCCGCCGTCCGCGCATCCCGCTCCGCCGCCTCGGCGACGCGTTTGATGTGTGCCAGCCGCGTGTCCCAGTCCGCCGCCAGGGAGGCCATCCACCGCGCCGTGGCGTCGAGCGCCGCAGGCCGTACCGCGTACCGCACCTCGCGTCCGACCCGGGTGCCGGAGACCAGCCCGGCGGCATCCAGGACGGCCAGGTGCTTGACCACCGCCTGCCGTGAGACGGGAAGCCGTTCGGCCAGGATGGTCGCGGTGGCCTCACCCCGTGCCGCGAGCAGATCGAGCAACTGGCGGCGCGTCGGATCGGCGAGGGCGCCGAGGACGTGACTGACGGCCTCGGCGGCGCCGGTACGTTCTTCCGTCATGGGGCGGGCTGTTCGGCACGCGTCCTGAGCGCGTCGAGCTCCATGGGCCAGCCTCCGGTGTGGTCCTTCAGGTTCTGGGTGCGCAGTTCCTCGGATCCCGCCAGCGCCGCGAACCCGCTCTCGACGACGCGCAGCCGCGTCCGCTCGCCCTCCTGGGCCAGGGTGAACTCCACGAGGGTGCTGTTGTCCTCACGCAGTTCCTCGCCCGGGAACGCACTGGTCCAGCGGTACGCCAGATACGTCGGCGGCATGACCTTCTCGACGCGCACCGGGAATTCGCCGTGCTCCGGGTGCTTCGCCACCAGCAGTTCACCTTCCCTTGCCACGGTGCCCGGCAGGCTCGCCTTGTCGGCCACCCAGAAACCGGGCTGGGCCACCAGCGACCAGACGCGCTCCAGGGACGCCTCGATCAGGGTTTCGCGTTCGATCCGGTCCTCGCTCATGGGGTGACTTCCTTTCCCGTCGCCATTGAACTTGCAACTCCAGGGTTGCACAACACACTCCCACGCGCAACCCACACGTTGCACTACACGGGTGTCGTCACCCGTTGGGACCTGACCCTGCGACTGGTGCGGGAAGCCGACCGCGCCTCCGCGTCCGAGCTCTCCCGGCGCCCGGGCGTGTCGGAGATGGCCGTGCGCAGGGATCCTTGCCCTGGAGACCCAGTCCCTGCTGGGGCGCGTTCACTGTGGAGCCGTGGCGACGCGGTGCCGGAGCGAGGACGCCGGATTCACGGCGCGCGCCGTGGCAGGCCGCTGCCAAGGATCGCCGGCGCTGCGGACGCCGGAGTCCTTGGCCGGCGAGACGAAGACCATCATGCTGCTCCAGCGGACCGCCCCCGACGGCCCGTTCCGCCGGCCGGGCCCTCTCCCCCACGAGAACGAGAACGGACCGCCGCGCGGCAGCCGCCACCGGGCCTCGTACCATCCGCAGCCGACGACGTCCGGCGGTCAGAGGCCGGCGAGCAGGCCGTCGAGCGGGGCGGGTACGTGGCCGGGGTCGAGTGCCTCGACGAGGACGCGGCCGTAGTGGATCTTGCGCCCCTTCTTCGTACCGAGAAAGCGCCGCACGCGCTGCTGGGGGGTACGGCTGCGCTGGGCGGGCTGGTGCAGGAAGGTCCGGAAAGCGCGCCCGTCGCCCTCGACCTGGATGAGCTCCTCCACACGCGTCACGCCCAGGGCGCGGATGAGCTCGTCCTCCAGGTCCGCCGCGCAGACGAAGAACTCCTCCTGTGCGGCATCCGCGCGCTCCAGACCACGCGTGTAGTAGGGCCGTTCGGCCTCGTCGCACAGCCCCGTGAGCCGAAGGCCCAGTCCCGGCGGCCCGAGCAGGCGGGCGAAGCGTCCGACGCTCATGGCCCCGCCCATCGGCAGGACGCAGATCCCCTCGGCCGCCAGGTTCCGGCCGCGGCTCGCCGCCAGGGCGTTCACCGCCGCGGAGTCGCTCGGGCCCTCCAGCAGGACGGCTGCCCGGACCGGCAGCCGCGCGGCGAGTTCACGCGCGGGCTCACCGGGCCCGCCGGCCGCCCACGCGATGACGGATTCCCGGAACAGTTCCATGTCGGCCACGGAACGAGTCTCCGCGTTTCCCTGCTTCGGCGGTAGTGAATTTCCGCCGCCGTCCGGCCGCCCGTGAAGGATGGCGTGCATGACCCATGTAATCGAAGTTCCGGCTCCCGACGACGCCGCATCCCTGGGAGCCCTGCAGTTGACGGTCTGGTTGCAGACGTACCCCAACGAGGAGGCGGGCGTCGATGAGGCCTGGATACGCGAGCACCGCGGCTCCTCAGCGAGCGCGGAGGGCATCGCCCGGTGGCGGGAGTTCATCGAAACGGCCGGCCGACGGCCGGACCTGCTGTTCTGCCGTGCGGTCCGCTCCGGGACGGAGATCGTCGGCTTCCTGTGCGGTCGCCGGGACGAGGTAGTGACGCTCGGACCGATGTATCTGCTGGAGCAGGCGCGGGGCCACGGAGCCGGGGGCCGGCTGATGGGAGAGTTCCTCGCCTGGGCCGAAGGCGCGCCCATCTTCCTGTGGGTCACCGAGTACAACGAGCGGGCGGTCCGCTTCTACGAGATGTACGGATTCGAGGCCACGGGCGAGCGCGAGCTCTGGCGGGGCCGGCTGCCGAACGTACGCATGGCCCGTGCCTGCACGCCCAGCGTCGAACGCGGCCACGGCGGATCATCCGATATCTGACCGCCGGGCTCCGAGCTGCGGCCCGGCAGGCGCTGCTGCCGTCCCGTGCGCATCCGGACGCGGAGCCGCGCCCTCATGGCAGAACCGGCGTCGGAGGGCGGCCCCGCTACACCGTGCTGACGTCACCCGGCGCGCAGACAGGGCGCAATGCGTACCTCAGCGCCCTCGCGTGGAGGCGGTCGAGGTGACGGCGGTGGCTTACACCCGCCTCGGCGGCAATAAGGTCCGCATCGCAGGAAGGGGCCGTTCGTACGGAGGCCGAGGCGCCGATCGCACGCACCATCTCGACGTTGATCCGGTTGATCTCTTCGCGCACCTGTGTGAGATCCGGGCGGGATGTCGGCGCCTCGGAGGGATCGGCGTTCCAGCGCTTGCGCATCGCGCGCTGCACAAGCTTGTTCGCCTCGATCTGCTGCCGGAGGAACCGTACGGTCTCCTGCGGGTCGGCCCCCTGCTCGCGCGCCAGCCGGGCCACCGTGTCGAGGACCTGCTGCTCGCGGGCCGGATCGTCGACAGGCGCGCCGGTCCCCCACTTGGCGGAGGCGACGACGTCCGCCGTGGCCAGTCGGCGGGCCGAGAGATCGACGAGCAGACGGAGCCGGTCGTATCCGCTGTGGCTCGCTCCGGAAGCGGGCGGCGGCTGCGAGGGCGCGGCTGCCGCGTGCGTGCCCGGCAGGAGGGCGACGACGGCGACCGCGCCGGCGGTCAGCAGGCGCAGGGGGTGAGCGGTCAGCTGCATGGGGTGATCGTACGGTCACTCGCCGCACCGCAAGCCGCGCGTCGGTCAACCGGCCCGCCCCCGTCCGTCAGTGTCCGCCGTCGGAGGACAGGTGTTCGCCGATGACCGCACTCAGGGCCGTCGGCTCTCGGCCGATCAGGCCGGCCAGAGCCGGGTCGACAGCGGCGAACTCGCCCGCGCGGGCGGCTTCGAATATGCCCAGCAACCGGCCGGCCGCCTCGGCCGGCACACCGTTGCCCAGCAGTTGGTCGCGGAACAGCTCGTCGGAGGCGGTGGTCCTCGTGATGGTGCGGCCCGTTGCGGCGGTGGCGATGGCGGCGACATCGTCGAAGGTGAGTGACTGCGCGGAGGTGAGCGGGGGCGTGGGGCCTTCGAACCTGCCCTCGTTGGCAAGGACGGCGGCGGCCGCATCGGCGAGGTCGGCGTGTGCGGTCCAGCTGACCGGGCCGTCCTCGGGAAGGACCAGGCTGCCGGAAGCGGCGGCGTGGCCGAGGAACTGCACCGCGGCCGACGCGTGGAAGCCGTTACGCAGCGCCGTATAGGGCACGCCCGCCTTGCTGAGCGCCTGCTCGGTGGCGGCGTGGTCGCGACAGGCCTGGAAGTGCGACGCGGGGTCGGCGCCCATGTGGCTGGTGTAGAGGATGCGGCGGGCCCCCGCGGCGGCGGCCGCGTCGATCGCGGTCCGGTGGAGTCGTACGGCCTCCTCGCCCATGAGGTCGACGGACACGATGAGGACCTGGGTGGCGCCTTCGAAGGCGTGGGCGAGGCCGGCCGCTTCGTCGAAACTGCCTTGCCGCACACGGACGCCCTGACCGGCGAATGCCTGTGCCTTCTGCGGGTCCCGGACACTGACGCCGATCCGGTCCGCCGGCACGCGTACCAGCAGCCTCTCGACGATCCGACGTCCGAGCTGTCCTGTGGCTCCGGTCACGATGATCATGGTGCACTCCATAGCTAGTTCCAGTGGAATCATTTTCACGATAACACTGATACTAACGACGGAACCAGCATCGCTGTATCGTCGATACATGCCACCACCTCCACGCAGCACCACGGGCACCGGCACCGAGACCGACATCGCGGCGCAAGGGCGCGAACAGCCGCGGCAGCGGGTCATCGAGGCCGCCGCCGACCTGCTGGCACGGGAGGGTCGCGACGCGGTCACCACCCGGGCCGTCGCGCTCGCGGCGGGCCTTCAGCCGCCGGCCATCTACCGCCTGTTCGGCGACAAGGACGGGCTTCTCGAAGCAGTGGCGGAGTACGGCTTCGCCCGGTTCCTCGCGGCCAAGCGCGTCGACCCCGCTCCGTCGGACCCCATCGAGGACCTGCGGGCCGGCTGGGATCTGGCGGTCGAGTTCGGGCTCGCCAACCCGGCCCTGTACTCGCTGATGTACAGCGAGCCGACACAGCCGGCGTCGGCCGCCTTCAAGGCGGGGATGGAGGTCCTGAGGGGCCGGATCCGGCGGCTGGCCGCCGGCGGCTGGCTGCGCGTGGGCGAGGAGCTCGCGGCGATGATCATCCACGCCACGGCGCGCGGCGCGGTACTCACCTGGCTGTCCGTGCCGGAGGACCGGCGCGACCCGGCGCTGCTGACCGCGCTGCGGGAATCCATGGTCGCCGCCGTGACCAATCAGGAACCCGCCGTGCAGAGTGCGGGCCCGGCCGGCGCCGCACGCGCCCTGCGTGCGGCACTTCCCGAACAGACGGCCCTCAGCCCCTCGGAGCAGCAGCTCCTGAGGGAGTGGCTGGACCGCCTCGCCTCCGACGACCGCAGCACCTGACGGGCAGGCCGCCGCGCATGCGGCACCTGCCACCGGCCGGCCGGGGCGGCGACCGGCCCGTCCCGACACCACCGGCATGTGGCCGATCAGGCCGTCAGCGGTCCCGGCCGTCGGTGACGTGTTCACCCCGGCCGGGCCCCGGCCCCGTCGGTGACGTGTTCACCCCGGCCGGGGTGAACACGT
>NZ_JAELVH010000233.1 GCF_019399235.1 Streptomyces poriferorum
CCCTTGTCGTCGTACGAATCCATCCCGCCCCGATCCCCGTCGATCCCGGTCAGTTATCCACAGGGTTGACACCCTACGGGCCGCAGACTCACCATTGAAGACATTGAACCGAACGATCGGTCGGTAGGGAGTCCGGGATGGTGGCAGTGACTGCGGGCCAGACAGCGCAGGCGGCAGCAGGCAGTACCGATGGGGCGGACGGGGCCCTGGAGGCGGCCTTCGACGCCGCGGTCGCGGCCGATGAGCGCATCGAGCCACGGGACTGGATGCCCGACGCCTACCGCGCCTCGCTGGTCAGGCAAATGGCCCAGCACGCCCACTCCGAGATCATCGGCATGCAGCCGGAGGCCAACTGGATCACCCGCGCCCCCTCGCTGCGCCGCAAGGCCATCCTGATGGCCAAGGTGCAGGACGAGGCGGGACACGGGCTGTATCTCTACAGTGCGGCCGAGACCCTCGGCACGGGCCGCGAGGAGCTGCTCGACAAGCTGCACGCGGGCCGTCAGCGGTATTCCTCGATCTTCAACTACCCGACCCTGACCTGGGCGGACGTCGGCGCCATCGGCTGGCTCGTGGACGGCGCGGCGATCACCAACCAGGTCCCTCTCTGCCGCTGCTCCTACGGCCCTTACGCCCGGGCCATGGTCCGCATCTGCAAGGAGGAGTCCTTCCACCAGCGCCAGGGCTACGAACTGCTGCTCGCGCTCAGCCACGGGACACCGGCGCAGCACGAGATGGCGCAGGACGCCGTGAACCGCTGGTGGTGGCCGTCCCTGATGATGTTCGGCCCGCCGGACGACGCCTCGTCGCATTCCGCGCAGTCGATGACCTGGAAGATCAAGCGGCATTCCAACGACGAGCTGCGGCAGCGCTTCGTGGACATCTGCGTCCCGCAGGCCGAGGTCCTGGGCCTCGCGCTCCCCGACCCGGACCTCCGGTGGAACGAGGAGCGCGGTCAGCATGACTTCGGGGCGATCGACTGGACGGAGTTCCAGGAGGTCCTGAAGGGCAACGGGCCGTGCAACGAGCAGCGCCTCACCCAGCGCCGCCGGGCCCATGAGGAAGGCGCCTGGGTCCGGGACGCGGCCGCCGCATACGCACAGAAGCACACGGATTCGCCGAACGCGGACGCAGCGAAGACGGATGTACCGAAGACGGTTGTACCGAACGGGGAGGCGACAGCATGAGCAGCTCGACCGACTGGCCGCTGTGGGAGGTGTTCGTGCGCTCGCGGCGCGGACTCTCGCACACCCACGCCGGCAGCCTGCACGCCCCGGATGCCGAGATGGCCCTGCGCAACGCACGCGATCTCTACACCCGCCGCTCCGAGGGCGTCTCCCTCTGGGTGGTGCCCTCCAGCCAGATCACGGCATCATCGCCGGACGAGAAGGACACGTTCTTCGAACCGGCGGGTGACAAGCCCTACCGGCACCCGACCTTCTACGCCATCCCGGACGGGGTGAAGCACCTGTGACCGCGGCCCTCGCTCTCGGCGACGACGCGCTGGTGCTGTCGCACCGGCTGGGCGAGTGGGCGGGCCACGCCCCCGTGCTGGAGGAGGAGGTGGCCCTCGCCAACATCGCCCTGGACCTGCTGGGCCAGGCCCGGATCCTGCTCTCCCTGGCGGGTGACGAGGACGAACTGGCGTATCTGCGCGAGGAGCGCGCCTTTCGCAACGTTCAGCTGGTCGAGCAGCCCAACGGCGACTTCGCCCACACCATCGCCCGCCAGCTGTACTTCTCGGTCCACCAGCACGGCCTGTACGAACAGCTGGCGGCCGGAAACGGCGAGTTCGCCGGTCTGGCGGCCAAGGCCGTCAAGGAGGTCGCCTACCACCGTGACCACGCCGAGCAGTGGACCCTGCGCCTCGGGGACGGTACGGCCGAGAGCCACGCGCGCATGCAGCACGGGGTGGATGCCCTGTGGCGCTACACAGGCGAGCTCTTCCAGCCCGTCGAAGGCGTCGACGTGGACTGGCAGGCACTGCACAGCCGCTGGCTGGACTCCCTCACCACCGTGCTGGAGCGGGCCACGCTGACCGTGCCGACCGGACCGCAGACCGGCGCCTGGACAGCAGGTGCCGGCCGGCAGGGCATCCACACGGAACCCTTCGGCCGGATGGTCGCCGAGATGCAGCACCTGCACCGCAGCCACCCGGGGGCGTCATGGTGACCTGGACACCTCTGGAGGAGGAGCTGCGCAGCCTCGCGGGCTCCGTCCCCGATCCGGAGCTGCCCGTACTGACCCTGGAGGAGCTGGGCGTACTCCGGGGCGTGGAGGTGCTCGCACCCGGCCACGTCACGGTGCGGCTCACCCCGACCTACACCGGCTGCCCCGCGATAGAGACCATGTCCACCGACATCGAGCGAGTGCTGTACGACCACGGCATGACCGAGGTCTCCGTGGTCACCGTCCTCTCCCCGGCCTGGTCCACGGACGACATCAGCGCGGAGGGCCGGCGCAAGCTCGCCGAGTTCGGCATCGCGCCTCCGAGGCCGCACGACGCCGCGACCGCCTCCGCAGGGGCAGGGCCCGTACCCGTCGCCCTGTCGGTGCGCTGTCCGCACTGCGGCTCGACCGACACGGAGCTTCTGAGCCGGTTCTCGTCGACCGCTTGCAAGGCGCTGCGCCGCTGCGTGGCGTGCCGTGAACCGTTCGACCACTTCAAGGAGTTGTAGATGTTCCATCCGCTCCGGGTCAGCGCGATCGAGCGGCTCACGGACGATTCGGTGGCCGTCACCTTCGCCGTTCCGCCGAAGCTGCGCGAGACCTTCCGCCACAAGCCCGGCCAGCATCTCAACGTCCGCTACACGGTCGACGGCGAGGAGATCCGCCGCTCGTACTCGATCTGCGCACCGGCCACCGAACAGCCGGCCGACCCCGCGCTTCGCGTGGGCATCCGGCTCGTCGACGGAGGCGCGTTCTCCACGTACGCGCTCAAGGAACTGGCGGTCGGCGACCAGGTCGAGGCGATGCCTCCGATGGGCCGCTTCGTGCTCGCACCGCGCGCCGGGCAGTTCGCCGCGATCGTCGGGGGAAGCGGGATCACCCCCGTGCTGTCCATCGCGGCGACCCTGCTGGCCCGCGAGGCCGACGCCTCGTTCTGCCTGATCCGGAGCGACCGGACCGCCGCATCGACCATGTTCCTGGACGAGGTCGCCGACCTCAAGGACCGCTACCCGGACCGGTTCCAGCTGGTCACCGCGCTCTCCCGGGAGGAACAGCAGGCAGGCCTTCCCTCCGGCCGACTCGATCGCGAAAGACTCACCGGACTGCTGCCGGCCCTGCTATCGGTGGCCGACATGGAGGGCTGGTACCTGTGCGGCCCGCTCGGACTGGTCCGGGCCGCCGAAGGCGCGCTGCACGGCCTGGGCGTCGACCGGACCCGCATCCACCAGGAGATCTTCCACGTCGAGGACACCCCGGGCGCCTCCGCGCGGCCGCGGGACGAGAATTCGGCACAGAGCACGCTCACCGCGACCCTGGACGGCCGCTCGGGCACCTGGCCGGTGCAGGAGGGCGATTCCCTTCTGGAGACGGTGCTGCGCAGCCGTTCCGACGCGCCGTACGCCTGCAAGGGCGGGGTCTGCGGAACCTGCCGGGCCTTCCTGGTCTCGGGAGAGGTACGGATGGACCGCAACTTCGCCCTGGAGCCCGAGGAGACGGACGCGGGGTACGTGCTGGCCTGCCAGTCCCATCCGGTGACGGGGGAGGTGGAGCTCGACTTCGACCGCTGACCCACTGCGGCGCGCGCCCCGCACCTCGTACCCCGCCCGGCCTGTTCCCTTCTTGTAGAACCTGTTCTATCTTGACGCTCCGTCAGGTCGGGCTACAGGCACAGCGGTTCGCGGGAGGCCAGGACAGTGGACTTCACCTTCACCGAGGAACAACAGGCAGCCACCGAGGCAGCGCAGGCGGTCTTCTCGGGCGTCGCCCCCGATGCGGTGCCCAGTCCCGCTCTCGTCCCGGGAGCGGTCGCCGAGGACATCGACCGATCGCTGTGGGCCGGTCTCGCCGCCGGCGACCTGCTGAGCCTGACACTGGCTCCGGAGCATGGCGGGGCGGGCCTCGACCTGGTCGCGCTCTGCCTGGTGCTGCGCGAGTCCGCGAAGGTCCTCGCCCGGGTTCCGCTGCTGGAGACGTGCGCGGTCGCGATGGCGGTCCAGCGTTACGGCGACCATGAACTGGCGGCCGAGTTGCTGCCCCCGATCGGCCGGGGGGATCTGGTTCTCACGGTCGGCGCCAACGGCCGCACCGGCCACGACCCGGCCGAACTCGCCGTCACCGCACGGCCGGAGGACGGCGTCGGAGGCAGCGGCAGCGGCAGCGGCAGCGGCAGCGGCAGCGGCAGCGGCAGCGGCAGCGGCAGCGGCAGCGGCAGCGGCAGCGGCAGCGGCAGCGGCAGCGGCAGGAACAACAACTCAGGCGCATCCTGGGTACTGGACGGCGTCCAGTCGGCGGTGCCGTGGGCCCAGGCAGCGGACTGGATCGCGGTGCCCGCCCACGCCGGGGACGGCCGCGCCGTGCTGGCCCTGATCCGCCGCGACGACGACGGTGTCACCATCGCGGAGCAGGTCTCCACCAACGGTGAACTCTTCGGCGAGGTACGGCTGGACGCCGTCCGGGTCGAGTCCCGCCGGCTGATCGACGCCGCCGATGCCTGGGAGTGGCTGCGCTCCGTCCTCACCACCGGAACCTGCGCACTCGCGCTGGGCCTCGGCGAGGCCGTGCTGGCCATGACGAGCCAGTACACGGGCAAGCGCGAGCAGTTCGGCTTCCCCGTCGCGACCTTCCAGGCCGTGGCCATGCAGGCCGCGGACCGCTACATCGACCTGCGGGCTATGGAGGTGACCCTCTGGCAGGCGGCCTGGCGGATCGCCGTCGGCGGGGCCGGCGCGCTGCCACCGGCAGGCGATGTCGCGGTGGCGAAGATCTGGGCGTCCGACGGAGTCCGCCGTGTCGTGCAGACGGCACAGCACCTGCACGGCGGATTCGGCGCGGACACCGACTACCCGCTGCACCGCTTCCACGCCTGGGCCAAGCAGATCGAGCTCTCCCTCGGCCCGGCAGCGGCACATGAGGAGGCCCTGGGCGACCTGCTGGCCGCTCACCCCCTCGGCTGACACCACCGCGCAGCGCAAGCGGACGGGGCGGGGCAGGGCAGGGCAGGGCCACGGGAGGCCACTCGACGGAGCCTGGCGAGGCGATGGGAAGCCCCGGAAGCCCCGGAAGGCCACGGAAGGTCGCTCGACGAAGCCGGGCGGCGCCCCGCGAGGTCAGGCGACGAAGGCGGGCGCCCCGTTGTCGGTGACCATCGGGCGTCCGGCACCGTCCCAGGCGAGCATGCCACCGTCGATGTTCACGGCGTCGATGCCCTGCTTCACCAGGTACTGGGTGACCTGGGCGGACCGGCCTCCGACCCGGCACATCACGTGCACGCGCCGGCCGTCCTCCGCCGCCTCGGTCAGTTCACCGAACCGGCCCACGAAGTCGCTCATGGGAATGTGCAGGGCGCCGTCGACATGCCCGGCCGCCCACTCGTCGTCCTCCCGGACGTCCAGCACGAAACCGTCCGCCGGCACCGCCGTGACGGCGACTGCGGGAAGCGGGGCGAAATTCATGGGTCATGCCTTCTCTCGTTCACATGCGCACCGAAGTCACCGGAAACGCTACTGCAGACCTGACAGCTCGGCCTCACGCTGCGAGACCTCGCCCAGCAACTGCTCGGCGATCTCTTCCAGCAGGTGGTCCGGATCATCCGGAGCCATCCGCAGCATGGCGCCGATCGCGCTCTGCTCCAGTTCCTGGGCGAGCACCGTCAGCAGTTCCTTGCGCTGCGTCAGCCAGTTCAGCCGGGCGTACAGCTCGTCGGCCTCGCTGAGCTCCGCCGGGGGCACCACCGGTCCGGCCGCCCACTCCTGGGCCAGTTCCCTGAGCAGCGCCTCGTCCCCGCGCCCGTATGCGGCGTTGACGCGCGTGATGAACTCGTCGCGCCTGGCCCGCTCCTTCTCGTCCTGGGCCAGGTCCGGATGGGCCTTGCGGGCCAGCTCGCGGTACAGCTTGCGTGCCTCGTCGGTCGGCCGGACCCGCTTGGGCGGCCGGACCGGCTGCTCGGTCAGCATCGCCGCAGCCTCGGGCGACAGACCGTCGGAGTCGATCCAGTCGTGGAAAAGCTCGTCGACCCCCGGCATGGGCATCACGATCGCCCGTGCGTCCCGCGCCTTGCGGAGATCCTCCGGATCGCCCGACTTCGCGGCCCGGGCCTCCGCGATCAGTGCGTCGAGCTCGTCGAGCCGTGCGTACATCGGGCCCAGCCGCTGGTGGTGCAGCCTGGAGAAGTTCTCGACCTCGACCCGGAACGTCTCCACCGCGATCTCGAACTCGATGAGAGCCTGCTCGGCGACCCGCACGGCATGCGCCAGCCGCGCCTCGGGACGCGCCTGCTCACCGCCCGCAGCGCCTGCACCGCCCGCAGCGCCCGCAGCGCCCGCAGCGCCCGCAGCAGCATCGTCAGTCGTCCCAGCAGTCACATCACCGGTCGCACCCACGTGAGCGGGCGCACCGGCATCACGTCCGGCGCCGGGCCCGTCCGTTTGCGCCTCGGCCTGCGCCCCGGCCGGAGGGCCGGGCCGCTCGTCCTGCGGGGCGTCGTCCTGCAGGGCATCGTCGTTCCGGGTGGTCGGCACCCCGGCGGCTTCGTGGGTCACCCGTCCAGCGTATGGCCACGGCCGGGGTGCCGAGGACGCACGGTCGGCGCAGCGGACCTCACACCCCCGTTTCGGCGGCTATCCGCCCTGCTCCGATCGCCCGGACCAGGTCCGCGTGGTCCGCCTCGGTACGGTCCGCGTAGGTCACCGCGAACGCCGCCACCGCCTCGTCGAGCTCGTCGTTCTTTCCGCAGTACCCCGCGATCAGCCGCGGATCGGCGCTGTGCGCATGGGCCCGCGCCAGCAGCGCACCCGTCATCCGGCCGTAGTCGTCGACCTGGTCGGCCGCCAGCGCCGCAGGGTCCACGCTGCCCTTCCGGTTCCTGAACTGCCGCACCTGGAAGGGCCGGCCGTCCACGGTCGCCCAGCCCAGCAGGATGTCACTGACGACCTGCATCCGCTTCTGCCCGAGCACCACCCGGCGCCCCTCGTGGCCCACCTCGGGCACGTCGAAGCCCACGGCGGGCAGATGGGGCGCCAGTACCGACGGCCTGGCCTCCTTCACCTGAAGGACCAGGGGCTCGCCCCGGTGGTCCAGCAGCAGCACCACGTACGACCGGGTGCCCACGCTTCCCGTGCCGACCACCCGGAACGCCACGTCGTGAATCGTGTACCGGGCCAGCAACGGCACCCGGTCCTCCGAGACGGTGCCCAGATAGTCGCCCAGCCCCGCCGCCACGGCCGCCGCCTCCGTGTCCGGGACCCGGCGCAGCACCGGCGGCGCGTCGACGAACCGGCGACCGCCGTCCCCGGAGTCCTCCGTGGACTTCGCGGCGAAGCGGGCGCTGGTGTTGTTGCGCGCCTTCTCCGACACCCGCTCCAGGGTGCCCAGCAGATCCTTCGCGTCCGTGTACGAGACCAGTTCCTCGTCGGCGATGGCGTTCCACGCGTCGAGCGCGGGCAGCCGGGCCAGCAGCCGCATGGTCCGCCGGTAGGCGCCGACCGTGTCGTACGCGCCCCTGCGGCAGGTCTCCTCGTCCGCGCCGGCCTCGCGGCCCGCGAGCACCAGTGAGGTGGCCAGACGCTTGAGATCCCACTCCCAGGGGCCGGCCACGGTCTCGTCGAAGTCGTTCAGATCGATGACCAGGCTGCCGCGGGCGTCGCCGTAGAGCCCGAAGTTCGCCGCGTGTGCGTCGCCACAGAGCTGAGCGGCGATCCCGGTGACGGGTGTCCCCACCAGGTCGCGGGCCATCAGGCCCGCCGACCCCCGCAGAAAGGCGAAGGGCGACGCGGCCATCCGCCCGACCCGTATCGGTGTGAGACCCGCCACCCGGCCCTGATTCGACTCCTCGACCGCCCGCACCGCGTCGGGCCGCCCCGCAGGCAGAACCAGAGAGGCGTGGGAGGAGCGGGGCACACTCCGGCGCAGCGCCTTGCCGGCCTCTCTCGGCGACAGCGGTGCGGTGCGGTCCTCCGGGGCCGCACGGTGGGCGAACCCGGGTACGACGGGAATGCGTGCCCCGTCCTTCGCGTCCCGCCGTACCGACAGTGTCGCTTCGGTCTCACTCATGGCGCGCAGCCTCCCCCGACCGCACCCGGCGCCGCCGTCGGCGTCCGGCGTCCCGGTCCAGCATCAACTGCCGCAGACGGTACCGCTGTCCGCCCGCACCCCACCCCCGGGCTCCCGTTCGGGCCGGCCGCGGCATGACGTGGGCCTAACAGCCGCCGAGGTCGTCCTTCAGATGGGTCTCGGCCCAGCTCCCCAGTTCCTTGAGGGCGGGCTCCATCGCGGCACCGGCCTGCGTCAGGCGGTACGAAACCCGCAGCGGCGGCCCCTCGTCGACCTCGCGGAGCACCAGCCCCGCCGCCCCCAGTTCGGTCAGCCGGTCGGAGAGCATGCGCTCGCTGATGCCCGGAATGGCCCGCCGCAGATCGGCGAAGTGCACCGGATGCTGCATCAGCACGGAGACGATCGGCCCTGTCCAGCGCTTACCGAACAGCTCGAAGACGCGGCTGATGCCCACGTCCACCCGCCTGCACGCCTGCTCGCTGTGATCCGCCATCCATCCAGAGTACTGCGTGGACGTGAGGGACTTACTATTCGTAAGCCACTATGTTATTACTAGGTACGTACGAAATATTGGACCGCCTATCGGCCCTCCCCTTACCGATCCATACCAACCCATACCGATCCATGGAGTCCCTCATGGCCACCCTCCTGCACCTCGATTCCGCCGTCTTCCCCGAGGGCTCCGCCTCGCGCGAGGTCACCGCCGCCTTCGTACAGACCTGGCTCGAGCAGCACCCCGACGGGAAGGTCGTCTACCGCGACCTCGCGGCCGAGCCCCTGCCGCATCTGAACGCCGAGGCCGCCGCAGCCGGTGCCGCGCACCCCCTGCGGGGCGAACTCGCCGCAGAGCTCTCCGCCGCGGACGCGGTCCTGATCGGCGCCCCCATGTACAACTTCACGATTCCGTCGACACTCAAGGCATGGCTCGACCACGTGATCATCGTCGGCCACAACGTCGGCCCCGACAGCCCGGTCGCCGGCACCCCGATCACCGTCGTCGCCAGCCGTGGCGGCTCGTACGCCGCGGGCACCCCGCGCGAGGGCGCCGAATTCGTGCAGAACTATCTCGCGACGCTGCTGACGTCCATGTTCGCCGCCGAGGTCGACTTCATCGTGCCGGAGCTCACCCTGGCCCACAGCAATCCGCAGATGGCCGAGCTCATCCCGCTCGCCGACTCCTCCCGCGCCAAGGCACTCAGCGATGCCTCCGAGAAGGCCAAGGCCCTCGCTTCCCGCCTCGCCGCCTGAGAATCAGGGCGCGACAGCAGAGAAGGGCCGGGGTCCGCGGACCCCGGCCCTTCTCTGCGAATCGGACGTTTCACGTGAAACCAAACACTCGGAATCCCTGAACGGCCGGACCGGAATCCCCGACTGGGCCGGACCGGAACCCCTGACTGACCCAGAACCGGACAAGCCCCTGCCGGAACCGGACAACCCCGGGCCGGAACCGAAGAAGCCCCACAGGCCGATGGCCTGTGGGGCTTCTCTCTTGTGCGCGAGGGGGGATTTGAACCCCCACGTCCCTAAGGACACTGGCACCTGAAGCCAGCGCGTCTGCCGTTCCGCCACTCGCGCATGAGTGGTGTTTCCAGACTCTCGCTTGTTGCTGCGAGCGCCTGGCGACAAACGGAAGATTAGCACGCTGGACAGGGTGGATTCACATCCGTTTGTTTCGCCGAACGTCCCGAGGGAACCGGGAACCCGGAGCCGCCGCCCCCCACTCCTCCTGAGTGCACCCAAGGTGCGGGACACTGTCAGGAGGCCGCCTCTACGATCCGTGTGAGGGGGGACACTCCTCCACAGTGCAGACAAGGGGAACCAGCCGATTTCCCTACGCGTGGATACGATCAGTAAGCAGTACAGGGACGACAACACCGGAGGAGGTGCCCCATGGGAGTCATGAAGCGTTTCGAGCAGCGTCTCGAAGGTCTGGTCAACGGCACCTTCGCCAAGGTCTTCAAGTCCGAGGTCCAGCCGGTCGAGATCGCCGGTGCCCTCCAGCGGGAGTGCGACAACAACGCCACCATCTGGAACCGCGAGCGGACCGTCGTCCCCAACGACTTCATCGTCGAGCTCAGCGCCCCCGACTACGAGCGTCTCAGCCCGTACTCCGGCCAGCTGGGCGACGAGCTCTCCGGGCTGGTCAGGGACTACGCCAAGCAGCAGCGGTACACCTTCATGGGCCCCATCAAGGTCCATCTGGAGAAGGCGGACGACCTCGACACCGGTCTCTACCGGGTACGCAGCCGCACCTTGGCGTCGAGTTCGTCACAGCAGGACCAGCCCGGCCAGCCCGGCC
>NZ_JAELVH010000234.1 GCF_019399235.1 Streptomyces poriferorum
CAGCAGGTAGAGCGTGGCGCGCCACGCTCTACCTGCTGACGAGCGTGCCGCTGGGCCTCGCGACCCTCACCGCGCTCCTCCTCCTGGCCGTCGCGGGCAGCGCGCTCACCGTGATCCTGATCGGCATCCCGCTCCTCCTCACCCTCGTGCTCGCGGGCATCCCGCTGGCCGTCGTGGAACGGCACAGGCTGCGGCTGCTCGACCCGCGGCCCCTCGCCCCGGCCCACCGCGAACCGGACGGCACCGGCCTCTCCGCCTGGCTGCGCACCCGCCTCCAGGAGCGGGCCACCTGGCGGGAGCTCGGCTACGCGCTGCTGTTCGCCCTGGTCCTGTGGCCGCTGGAGGCGCTGGCCGCGGGCACGGCCCTCGTCGTCTGCGGCGGGCTGATGGCCGCCCCCTTGATGCTGGCGGCGAGCGGCGGCGAGGAGGCGCGCGTGCTCAAGATCTGGCTGATCCACAGCTACCCGCCCGCCTGCGCGGCGCTGCTCGCCGGACTGGTGCTGCTCCCCCTGTTCGCGTATCCGCTGGGGATCCTCGCGGCGGGCCGGGCGGTGCTGACCCGGCAGTTGCTCTCCGCGCCCGAGGCCGGCCTCGACTCCCGGCTGCGGGAGCTGGGCCGCTCCCGGATACGGCTGGTGGACGCCTTCGAGGCGGAGCGCCGGCGGATCGAACGCGATCTGCACGACGGCGCGCAACAACGGCTGGTCGCACTGTCCATGACGCTCGGTCTGGCCCGGCTGGAGAACCCGGCCGAACCGCTGGCCGGGCTGCTCACCAAGGCCCACGAGGAGGCCGGGGTCGCGCTGGTGGAGATCCGGGAGCTCATCCGGGGCATCCACCCCCAGGTCCTCACCGACCGCGGCCTCCAGGCTGCGGTCGAGGACGTCGCGGACCGGTCGGTGGTCCCGGTGGACATGGACTTCGACCTGCCGGACCGGCTCCCCCAAGCGGTGGAGACGGCGGTCTACTTCGCGGTCTGCGAGGCGCTGGCCAACGTGGCCAAGCACAGCGGGGCGGTGCACGCGCGGGTGAGCGGCCGGACGGAGCGGGGCCGGCTGGTGGTGGAGGTGTGGGACGACGGGACGGGCGGCGCCGACACCCGTGACGGCACGGGCCTCCAGGGCGTGGCCGACCGTATCTCGGTGCTCGACGGCCACCTGCTAGTGTCCAGTCCGCCCGGCGGGCCCACGGTGTTTCGGCTGCAGGTCCCCCTCTCACCTGCGGATACGAGGACGTGAGCGTGCGCATCGTACTGGCCGAGGACAGTGTGCTCCTGCGGGAAGGCCTGATCGGGCTGCTGGAGCGGTTCGGCCATCAGGTGGTGGCGGGCGCCGGCACGGCGGACGAGCTGATCGCGGCCGTGGCCGCCCACGTCCCGGACATCGTGGTGACCGATGTGCGCATGCCGCCCGGTTTCTCCGACGAGGGGCTGCGCGCCGCGATCGAACTGCGCACCCGCCAACCGGAATTGCCCGTCCTCGTGCTCAGCCAGTACGTCCAGCGCGCCTACGCCGAGGACCTCCTCGACTCCGCCGATGGTGCGGGCGTCGGTTATCTGCTCAAGGAACGCATCGGCAACGTAGAGGAGTTCGTCGACGCCCTGCACCGCGTCGCCGCCGGGAACACGGTCGTGGACCCCGAGGTGGTCCGCCATCTGATCCGTCGCCGCCGGGACCCCCTCTCCCGGCTGACCGCGCGCGAGCAGGAGGTGCTGGCCCTGATGGCGGAGGGCAGGTCCAACGCGTCGATCGCCGCGGCGATGACGGTGAGCGAGGGCACGGTCAGCAAGCACTTCGGCAGCATCCTCGGCAAGCTCGACCTCTCGCTGGACGACACCACGAACCGCCGGGTGCTGGCGGTGCTGGCGTACCTGCGGGGCTGACCGGCGTCGCCTGCGTACCGGCACCCCATACCCCGCACCACGCACCACGCACCACGCACCACGCACCACGCACCACGCACCACGCACCACGCACCACGCACCACGCACCACGCACCAAAAGACATTGCCGGGGCGCACACCCATGACGCAGGATTCCACGCTGTGACCACAGCCGATGAAAGCCCGCAGCCCCAGCCCTCCGCGTCGGCCCGCCCCCTCGCGCTGATCACCGGAGTCGGCCGCACGATCGGCATCGGCGCGGGCATCGCCCGCCAACTGGCCGCCTCGGGCTGGGACATCGCCTTCACCTACTGGACGCCGTACGACCGGCGCATGTCCTGGGGCGAGGAGCAGGGCGCGGCCGCGGCCATCGCCGCATCCCTCACCGGACAGGGCGCGCGCACGGTCGCGATCGAGGCGGACCTGGTCGACCCCGACGCCCCGTCCCGCGTCTTCGACGAGGCCGAACGCCGGATCGGACCGGTCACCGCGCTCGTGCTGAGCCATGCCGAGTCGGTCGACTCCGGGCTCCTCGACACGACCGTCGAGAGCTTCGACCGGCACTTCGCCGTGAACGCCCGTGCCACCTGGCTGCTGATCCGGGAGTACGGGCTCCGCTTCCGCGCCGCCCCGGGTTCCGGCCGGATCATCGCCCTCACCAGCGACCACACGGTGGGCAACCTCCCGTACGGCGCCAGCAAGGGGGCCCTGGACCGCATCACCCTGGCCGCCTCCCACGAGCTCGCCCACCTGGGAGTGACCGCCAACGTCATCAACCCGGGCCCCGTGGACACCGGCTGGATGAACGACGACCTCTCGCAACTCCTCGTACGCAACACCCCACTGGGCCGCCTGGGCACCCCGCAGGACACCGCGCACCTGGTGGACTTCCTCTGCTCGCCGCAGGGTCAGTGGGTCAACGGCCAGCTGCTGAAGAGCAACGGCGGATCGGCGTAGTCCTCACCGCCCGCGAGGAGGCACCCACCGCAGGCCCCGGGAACTCAGGCCATGAGCCTTTGCAGACGAGGCTCGACGAGAGGCCGGAAGATCCGCTGCACCACGGCGGTCATCAGAACGACGGCGACGACGGCGGCCACGGCGGTCAGCGCGAGCTTGCCCCAGGGCGAATCGAGCCGGTCGTAGACCCCGGCGTCCACTGCCGCGCGGTAGAGCAGCGGGTGCAGCAGAAGGGCGTACATGGTGCGCGTGCCCATGACCGTGAACCATGTCCTGCGGTTCGGGACGAGGGAGAAGAACGCGGCCGTCATGACGGCCGCGGCGACGAACAGCGCGATCCGCATGAAGAACCAGAACGACAGCGATACGTGCAGTTCGGTGTAGTCGTGCCGCCAGCTGAACCATTCCCAGTCGTTCAGCCGAGGAGCCGCCAGATAGGAGAAGGGCAGCGCGAGGCACATCACCACGGCCGAGACCACCCTGATGTTCCGGGAGCGCAGCCACTCGAAGTGCTCCCGGCGCAGCTGCAGACCCAGCACGAAGAACGGCAGGAACTGGAGCACCCGGGCGAACTGCAGGATGTTCCCGTTGCTGGTGAGGCCCGAAAGCATCGAGATCACGACAGCGACGGCCACCGGCCACCGCACGGCACGCCAGACAGGCGTGGTGATCCGCCAGATGAACAGAGCGACGAGGAACCAGCACACGAACCAGGGCTGGAGGATCGTGATGTCGATCTCGCCCTCGTCGAGGACGTACTGCCGGACCAGTGCGTAGAGGGTCTCGAAGATGAGGTACGGGACCAGAACCCCGGTGATCAGCCGCTTCACCTGATCCGGGCGCCCGGTGTAACTGCGGGAGAGGTAGCCGGAAAGCACGATGAAGGCCGGCATGTGAAAGGAGTAGACCCAGGCTGCCGCGGACCTGACGGCATCACTGTGGTTGATCCAGTCGGCCCAGAAGTGCGCGCAGACCACAAGGACAAGCAGCAGGAACTTGGCATTGTCGAAAAAGGGATCCCTGCCGCCCCGGCCGGGCGCGGGCGCAGCCGACCGTTCCGGTGCCGGGGGCGCCGTCAGCACGGCTCTCTCGCTCGCCGGCCCCGGTATCTCCCCGCCCATGGGGCTTGTCATCCGCCGTCTCCTCCAGAACACCCTGCTGATCGGGTCCATCGCAGCGGCGCGGAATGCCGGCCGCCCGGCCCGGGCGGTGATCTTACACATCAGACCCTGACAGACGGCACCGAAGACACCTCGCGCCGCCCCACCGTATTCCCCTCCCGGCCACCGGCCGGACACCGGGATCAGACGGGGCCGGGCGTCTTTCCGGATCGGCCCGGCGAACGGCGTGTCAGGCGCCTCATCCGGCAAAAGCAAAAGCCCCAGGTCACGGCGAGTGAGTCCTGAGGCTTAAGCGGAGCCGCCTTCGGGATTCGAACCCGAGACCTACGCATTACGAGTGCGTTGCTCTGGCCAACTGAGCTAAGGCGGCACGCCCTGTCGCACCATGATGCGATCAGCGGCGTCGCCAAGTCTACACAGTTTCGAGGGGTGCTCCGCACCGCCCCGTTTCCACGCCTCAGTCGCAGGTCAGGAGCACTTCTTGCCGTCGTCGGGCGCGGTGCCCTCCAGGAGGTACGTGTTGATCGCCGTGTCGATGCAGTCGCTGCCGCGGCCGTACGCCGTGTGGCCGTCGCCCTCGTAGGTGAGGAGCGTGCCCGACGACAGCTGGCCGGCCAGGGACTTCGCCCACTTGTACGGGGTCGCCGGGTCCCGGGTGGTGCCGACGACCACGATCGGGGCGGCGCCCTCGGCCTTGATGGGGTGCGGGGTGCCGGTGGCGGGGACCGGCCAGTACGCGCAGTTCAGGGAGGCCCAGGCGAAGCCCTTCCCGAAGACCGGCGAGGCCTTCTCGAAGGTGGGCAGGGCCTGGGTGACCGCCTGGGAGTTGGCGAAGGCGGGCGGGAGGTCGAGACAGTTCACGGCCGCGTTGGCGTACATGAGGTTCGCGTACGTGCCGTTCGGCTCGCGCTCGTAGTAGCTGTCCGCCAGGGAGAGCAGCCCCGAGCCGTCGCCCGCCTCGGCACCGGCGAGCGCCTCGCGGAGCTGGGGCCAGGCCGTCTCGTCGTACATGGCGGCGATGACGCCCGTGGTGGCGAGGGACTCGCCGAGCTTGCGGGACTCGCCCGTGGCGATCGGCTTCGCGTCGAGGTCGCTGAACAGCTTCTTCAGGTTCGTCGCCGCATCGGCGGCGGACGTCGTACCGAGCGGGCAGTCCGCCTTCTTCACGCAGTCCGCCGCGAAGGACTGGAACGCGGTCTCGAATCCCGCGGTCTGGTCCCGGTTCATCTCGGCCGACGGGAGGGAGGGGTCCATCGCACCGTCGAGCACGAGACGGCCCGCCCGCGCGGGGAAGAGCTCGGCGTACGTCGCACCCAGGAACGTTCCGTACGAGGCACCGACGTAGTGCAGCTGCTCGTCCCCGAGCAGCTCACGCAGGATGTCCATGTCGCGGGCGGTCTCCACGGTGGAGACGTGCGGCAGGATCTCGCCCGAGCGCTGCTCGCAGCCGGTGGCGAACTTCTTGAACGAACTGCTCAGCTTCGTGACCTCGACGGCGTCGTCAGGCGTCTGGTCGACCTGGGTGTAGGCGTCCATCTGTGAACCGGTGAGGCACTCGACGGGCTCGCTGCGCGCCACCCCGCGCGGATCGATGGCGACCATGTCGTAGCGGGCGCGCACCTGTGCGGGGTAGCCGATCGCGGCGTATCCCTGGAGATAGCCGATGGCCGATCCGCCGGGACCTCCCGGGTTCACGAGGAGGGAGCCGATCTTCTTGCCGGGACCGGTGGCCTTCTTGCGGGAGACCGCCAGCTTGATCTCGCCGCCGTCCGGCTTCGCGTAGTCGAGCGGCGCCTTCATCGTGGTGCACTGGAATCCGGTGACCCCGCAGTCCCGCCAGTTCAGTTGCTGGGCGTAGAACGGCTTCAGCGCCGCCGGTACGGCGGAGGGTGTGGCCGAGGCCGCCTGCGCGGGCGACGAGGCGCCCGTCGTCGAACCCCCATCGGTACAGCCGGAGATGAGGAGGCCGGCGGTGCCGAGCGCTAGGGCGAGGGTGCGGAGCGGGCGCCTGGTATGCATGTCCGGAGCGTAGCCGCCGGGCGTCGGCTCGTCCGATTCCCTGCTCTTTCGGGTGATTCGGAGACCGGCCGGGCTGCGCGGCTATTCGGAGACCGGCCGGGCTGCGCGGCCGTCGCGTCGTGCAGCCATGACCGGCGGTCTCAGCCCGCCCGCAGCGCCATCGTCATCGCCTCCACCGCGAGCAGCGGGGCGACATTGCGGTCCAGGGCCCGGCGGCAGGCGGTCACCGCCTCGATCCGGCGCAGGGTGCGCTCCGGCGTGGACGAGCGAGCGATGCGGTCGAGGGAGTCCTGGGCGTCCGCGTTGGCGATGGCGATCCGGGAACCCAGTTGCAGGGCGAGCACATCGCGGTAGAACCCGGTCAGTTCGGTGAGCGCCAGATCGAGGCTGTCGCGCTGGGTGCGGGTCTTACGGCGCTTCTGCCGGTCCTCCAGCTCCTTCATCACCCCTGCGGTGCCCCGCGGCATCCGGCCCCCGGCCGAGGCGCCAAGTGCGGCCTTCATGTCTTCCGTCTCCTTGACGTCGACGTCCTCGGCCGCCTGCTTCGCGTCGTCGGTGGCGGTGTCGATCAGTTCCTGGGCGGCCTTGAGACAGCCGCCGATGTCGTCGACCCGCAGCGGGAGCTTCAGGACGGCCGCCCTGCGGGCACGCGCCCGCTCGTCGGTGGCGAGACGGCGGGCCCGGCCGATGTGTCCCTGGGTGGCACGGGCGGCGGACGCGGCCCGCTCCGGATCGATGCCGTCGCGCCGGATCAGGACATCGGCGACGGCATCGACCGACGGAGTGCGCAGCGTGAGGTGGCGGCAACGCGACCGGATCGTGGGCAGCACATCCTCCAGCGAGGGCGCGCAGAGCAGCCACACCGTGCGCGGCGCGGGCTCCTCGACCGCCTTGAGCAGCACGTTGCCCGCGCCCTCGGTGAGGCGGTCGGCGTCCTCCATGACGATGACCTGCCAGCGCCCGACGGCCGGCGAGAGCTGGGCACGGCGGACCAGCTCGCGGGTCTCCTTCACACCGATGGACAGCAGATCGGTTCGGATCACGTCGACATCGGCGTGCGTACCGATGAGGCTCGTGTGACAGCCGTCGCAGAAACCGCAGCCCGGTGCCCCTCCCAGGGCACGGTCCGGGCTGGTGCACTGCAGGGCGGCGGCGAAGGCCCGCGCGGCGGTGGACCGGCCGGAGCCCGGGGGGCCGGTGAACAGCCAGGCGTGGGTCATCTTCGAGCCGGGCGGCACCTGCTGCCCCGTGGAATGGGCGGTGACCAGCGCGTCGGCGTCCCGGGCGGCGGCACCGAGCTGCTCCTGCACGCGGTCCTGGCCGACCAGGTCGTCCCATACGGACACGGGTCACCGCCCTTCCGGTGGTGTGCGGGCCGCACCACCGTTCCGTGGAACGGCGACGCGGGTTTCCTGTGGCTCCCGCCATGGCTGTCGCCGTGACGTTCGCCGGTCCGGCCTCCCATTGTGGGGGACGGGTCTGACAATCCCGGCAGACGGCCGGAGGAACGACGGCAGCCCGGGCGCCCGGACGCCGATGGCCCCGCGCCTGTTCGCGCGGGGCCATCGGCGTCGTACCAGGTCAGCGACGCGGGCGGCGTCCCCGGCCCCTGGGTCCGGGGTCCTCGTCGTCGTGGTCGCCGAGCAGCTCGTCCGCCAGCGTGGGCAGATCGTCCAGCGGCGTCTCCTCCGCCCAGTCCGGGCGCGGACGCCCCGACCGGCCGGACGATCCCTGCCGGTCCCGGTCCGCGGGCGGATTCGCCTGCGGGTCGGTGATCTGCGGCAGCTCGCGGGTGCGCTCGTTCTCGCCCTCCGGTGCGGAGGCCGCCGGGCGCTCGTCCCGGAAGATGCCGCGCGGTACCCGGTCCGCGGGGTTGGCGTCGCGTCCGGAGTTACGCAGTCCCGCGTCCCGTACCGGCGGCAGCACTGCTGTCTCGTCCGCCGCACCGGGATGCCCGGACGCGTCGGAGATCTTCGGGATCATCGCCGTCTCGGCCTCGTCGGAGGGCCAGGGCGCGGACGGCGACGCGCTGCGGGGCCGCCCGGAGCCGGACTGCGGATCCACCGGGGAAGGCACCGGCTGCGTGATCTCGTTCGGGTTGACGATCGGGGTCGGAACCGTCAGCTCACTGTCCGACACGGGCGGCTCGGGCCTCTCGGGCCTCGCACTGGCACGCGAAGCCCGCTCGGCCTCGGCGGCCTCAGCCTCCGCATCGGCTTCCGCCTGCGCGGCCGCCGCCGCCCGGGCGCGGGCGCTCTCCGCGGCGGCAGCGGCCTCCGCCTCTGCCTGGCGTCGAGCTGCCTCGGCCCGGAGCAGGGCCTCCTCCGCCTTGCGCTGCTTCTCGAGACGCCGGGCCTCGGCTTCCTGGCGCAGCCGGGCCTCCTCCTCGGCCTGGCGGCGCAGCCGGGCCTGCTCGGCCTCGCGCGCAGCGTCCTCGGCCTCGACCCGGGCGCGCTCCTCCTCGGCACGCTGCCGGGCCTCCTCAGCGCGCTGACGCGCCTCTTCCGCCTGGCGTTCGGCCTCGCGGCGGCGCGCTTCCTCCTCCTCGCGGCGCTTGCGCTCCTCCTCCTCGGCCCGGAGCTTGGCGAGCTGCTCCTGGCGCTCGCGCTCCAGCCGCTCCTCCTCCGCCTTGCGCGCGGCCTCCTCCTCGGCGAGGCGCCTGGCCTCTTCCTCGGCGGCCTTGCGCGCCTCTTCCCGGGCCTTGATCTCGGCCTCGGAGAGCGGAAGGAGCTGGTCGAGCCGGTGACGTACGACCGTGGTGATCGCCTCCGGTTCCTGGCCGGCGTCCACCACCAGGTAACGCGTCGGGTCTGCGGCGGCCAGCGTCAGGAAGCCGGAGCGCACCCGGGCGTGGAACTCGGGCGGCTCGGACTCCAGCCGGTCGGGCGCTTCGGTGAACCGTTCCCTCGCGGTCTGCGGGTCGACGTCCAGCAGCACCGTCAGATGCGGTACGAGGCCGCTCGTCGCCCAGCGTGAGATCCGGGCGATCTCGGTCGGCGCGAGATCACGGCCCGCGCCCTGGTAGGCGACGGACGAGTCGATGTAGCGGTCGGAGATGACGATCGCGCCCCGCTCCAGCGCCGGGCGCACGACCGAGTCGACGTGCTCGGCGCGGTCGGCGGCGTACAGGAGTGCCTCGGCCCGGTTGGAGAGCCCTGCCGACGACACGTCGAGCAGGATCGAGCGCAGCCGCTTGCCGACGGGGGTCGCACCCGGCTCGCGGGTGACGACGACCTCGTGGCCCTTGGCACGGATCCACTCGGCGAGCGCCTCGACCTGGGTGGACTTGCCCGCTCCGTCACCGCCCTCCAGGGCGAGGAAGAAGCCGGTCCCGGCGGGCGCGACCGCCGGGTCGCCCCCACGCAGCGCCTCGCGCAGATCGCGCCGCAGCGGCACACCGGAGCGGTCGTCCGTCTTCGCGAGGACGATCGCTGCGACCGGCAGCAGCAGGGCGCCGATCAGCATGAGCGTGAAGGCGGCGCCGCCGTGCGCGAAGACGAAGTCGCCCGCGGTCAGCCGGTGGGTGCCGATGGCGGCGGCCACCAGCGGTCCGCCGACCGCGCCGAGCGCGATCAGGACCCGCACGACTGCCTGGAGGTGCTCGGTGGTCCGGGCCCGGCGGAACTCCTCGGTCTCCTGGTCGACGAGCACATGCCCGGTGTTCGCGGCGACACCCGCCGCGTATCCGGCGAGCACGGCGAGCAGGAGGACGGTCGCCGTGTCCGGGACCAGGCCCATCGCCAGGAGGGCGACTCCGGTGACGGCGGTGGCCAGGGAGAGCAGCCGTCGCCGCGACAGGGTGGGCAGCACCTTCTGCGCGGTACGGATGCCGACACCCGTACCGCCGGTCAGGGCGAGGATCAGCAGGGCGAAGGTGGCGGGGCCACCGCCGAGGTCGGCGGCGTCCAGCACGGCGACGGCGGCCGCAGCCGCGATCGCTCCGGCGACTGCGGCACAGGTCGCGACGATCAGCGGGACGGCGCCGGTGCGGCCCTTGTCCGGTCCGCTGCCGGCGGACGGCCGGCGCAGCCCCTCCAGGGGCGAGCGCGGCCGGGGCGTCGGCGTGCCGGGCAGTTCCAGGAAGTACAGGGTGGAGATCGAGGCGGAGAACAGCCCGGCCGCGACGTACGAGCCGAGGGCCGCCTGGTGGAAGGAGAACCACTCCAGGCCCGAGCCCAGCAGGTTGCCGATCAGCGTGGCGACCAGCAGAACGGCCGCGGCGGCGGGAACGGCGGCGAAGTCCGTACGCAGGGACAGCCGGCGCAGTGAGTCGAGGTGGTCCGGCAACGGGCGCACCGCAGCGCCCTCGATCGGCGGAGCGGGCAGCAGCGCGGGCGCCGCCCCGTCCTTCGCGATCGTCCACAGGCGCTCACCGGCACCGGTGACGAAGACGGTGATGAGGATCATCATGAGCGCCTTGTCGGGCGTCCAGTCGATCCAAAGGGGCGCGACGACCAGCAGCGCGAGCCGCAGCCCGTCGGCGCCGATCATCAGCCATCGCCGGTCCAGCGGCCCTCCCGGCGCCGTCAGGGTCGTCAGCGGCCCCAGGAGTACGGCTCCGAAGAGCAGGGTGGAAATAATCCGGGCCCCGAAGACGGCGGCGACGGCGAAGGCCGCCCCGCGGTATCCGGATCCGAATGAGCCCTCAAGGACCGCCGCTTGCAGCGACAGCAACACCAGCACGAGAAGGGCGAGTGCATCGCCGGTACTGCCGACGAGCTGGGCGCTCCACAACCGCTTCAGCGGGGGAACACGCAACAGGGCTCGTACGGCGCGCTCGCGTGAGTCTGCGGCAAGTGTGTCGGAGGTGGGGCTCACGACCGTTGGCTGCTCGGCTCGCGTCATCCGCCCAGCCTATCGGGAGCGGAGCGGTGCCCGGGGTCCGCGTCCGAACATACGACCGTCGACCTCACGATCCGCCCCACCCGACGGGCACGCGGCCCCGGCCTTCGAAGCCACGACCTCCGGCCTATCGGGCCGTCCCTGCCCCCAGCCCTCGGGCCCCGCCTGGGATCCGGCCCATCGGCTCCTGCCTGCCCCCAGGCC
>NZ_JAELVH010000235.1 GCF_019399235.1 Streptomyces poriferorum
CAACGCTCGTGATCAATACAACTAGGGCGTGTGCGCGGGGTCGACGACCCCGGCTTCGTGGGCGACGACCGCGGCAGCGGCCCGGTTGTCCACGCCCAACCGGGCCAGGATGGAGCTCACATGGGCCTTGACCGTCCCCTCGACCAGGTGGAGCCGGCGCGCGATCTGCCCGTTGGACAGCCCGCCGCCGAGGAAGGCCAGTACGTCGCGTTCCCGGGCGGTGAGCGTGCGGACCCGTTCCCGGGCGGCGGTACGGCGGCCGGCCAGGGCGCCCGCGCCCGTCGCCGAGAGATGGGCGACGACCCGGGCCGCGACCTTCGGTGACAGATAGGCGGCGCCGTCGGCCACGGCGCGGACTCCGGCGATCAGCTCCTCGGGCTCGCCCGACTTGATCAGGAATCCGGCGGCGCCGCCTCCGAGCGCCTGGAGGATGTAGTCGTCCTCGCCGAAGGTCGTCAGCATCACGACGCCCGTCGCCGGGACGGTGCGCCGGATCTCGGCGGCCGCCTCGATGCCGTTGGTCCCCGGCATCCGGATGTCGAGCACGGCCACGTGGGGGCGGTGACGGTGCGCCTGCTCCACGGCCTCGTGGCCGTCCGACGCCTCGGCGACGATCTCGATACCCGGATCGGTGGAGAGCACGGCACGCACCCCGGCGCGGATCATCGGCTCGTCGTCGGCGATGAGGACGCGGATCATCTGTCTTCCTCCGCGGTGCTGGCCCGATGGTGCGGGAGGGGGCGTGCGGCGTTCATGGTGCGAGTGCCTCCTTGGACAGCAGTCTGCCGTCCCGGAAGCAGAGCCGGTACGCGTCCCCGGACCGGTCGTCGAAGCGGTCGGCGGTCATCGCGTAGTACGCACACGTGACGCCCGGTCCCTTCGGTTCCCCGGCCACTGGTCGCTGCCTGGTCTCGCGATCGGGCAACAGGTGGGCGACCGAGGCCTGTTCCTGGCCCACCCGGAGCCGTGCGTAGTCGCCCGGGTCCAGGACGGACTGCCGGGCCGAGTGGATGTCCCACCCCATCAGCGCGGCGCTCAGTACCGCCCACGCCGCCGACGGCAGCACGACGGCGAGGACCAGGGCCCGCCGGACGCGGCTGCGGGCGTGCCGGTGCTCCGGGGGCAGGTCCTGCCGGACGGTTTCGGGCACGGCGGCGGGGAGACGGACGGGCGGGGTGTGCGGGAGGCGCGCGACGACTGCGAAGCCGTCGACGTAGGGGCCGTGGGTGAAGGTGCCGCCCGCCAGCCGTACGCGTTCGTCCAGCCCGATCAGCCCCAGTCCGGTGCCGGGGGGATCCGTCCGGCCCGTGGGTCCGGGCGCCGGGCCGTTCTCGATCCGTACCGTCGTCACCCCGCCTCCGTGGGCCAGCCGCACGTCCACCCGGGCGCGCGGCGCGTGTTTGGCCGCGTTCGTCAGGGCCTCCCGGACGACGCGGTGGGCGGCCCGTGCGGCCGGCGGGGGCATGGCCGCGGGGTCGCCCTCGGCGTGGAGAGTGACCGGGAGGCCGGCGGCGGCGGCCTCCGCGACGAGCTGGGGAATGCCGGTACCGGGCGGCCGGGGCGGCCCGTCCGCCTCCTCGCGCAGGAGGCCGATCACCTCGCCGAGCCGCTCCACCGACGCAGCTGCCCGGGCCCGGATCTTCCCGGCCGCTGCCCGGTGGGACTCGTCCAGCCCGGGAGCGAGTTTGAGGGCCCCTGCCGACAGGGCGATGAGGCTCAGCTCGTGTCCGAGGACATCGTGCATGTCCTGCGCGATGCGGGCCCGCTCGCGGGACCGGGCCTGCTCCGCGACGAGCCGCTGCTCGCGCTCGAGCTGCCCCGCCCGCTCCCAGCCGGCCCGGACGAGCTCCTGGTACAGACGCCAGAACCGTCCCGCGAACCACGGCAGCATCGCGGCGACCACGACCACCGCGACGAACCGCCCCGCCATCAGCAGCCAGGAAGGCACCAGGGCCACCGCCACCACTCCACCGGCCACCACCGCGACGAGTACCAGAAGGGTCGGCGCGGTCCTGCCCGGCTCGCGCCCGGCGAGGAATGCCGTCACCGCGGCGGGCAGCACCCACCACAGGCTGACCGTGCTCAGCGCGATGCAGGCTCCGGCGGCCACGGTCAGCAGGCTCCCCAGGGCGGCGGCCCGCCGGACCGCGTCGCTGATCATCGCTCTCTCCACCCGGTCGACCGTACGCAACCGGAAGCCGGGGCGGCACTGCCGAAAGTCGGGGTGCCATTGCGGTGCGCGGCAGCCCTTCGTACGCGTCGGCGACAGCTGGTGGCGCGACGGTGGGCAGGCGCCGCTCACACCCCCCGGTACTTCGGAACCCGCCGCTCCACGAAGCTCGCCACGCCCTCGTTGGCGTCCTGCGTCGTCATGTTGATCTCCTGAGCCATCGCCTCGGCCGCGAACGCCGTGGCCCGGTCCGCGTCCAGGGACGCGTTGACCAGCTGCTTCGTGAGGGCGATCGCGCGGGTCGGGCCGTCGGCCAGGCGCTGGGCCCACGCGCGTGCCGTCGCCGTCAACTCCTCGTCCGGCACCGTCCGGTTGACCAGGCCCAGGCGCTCCGCCTCCGTCGCCGGCAGCGAGTCGCCGAAGAACATCAGCTCCTTGGCGCGCTGCGGACCGATCAGGCGCGGCAGCAGGTACGCCCCGCCGCCGTCCGGTACGAGGCCGCGGCGTACGAACACCTCGATGAACTTCGCCGACTCGGCGGCCAGCACCAGGTCGCAGGCGAACGCGAGGTGCGAGCCGATGCCCGCCGCCGTGCCGTTGACCGCCGCGATGACGGGCTTCTCGCAGTCCAGGACCGCGGCGATCAGGCGTTGTGCGCCGAGCCGGATCGTGCGGGCCACGTCGCCCGGCACCCGGTCGCCGGTGGTGGGGGCGCCGCGCAGGTCGGCGCCCGCGCAGAAGCCGCGGCCGGTGGCGGTGAGGACCACGGCCCGGACGCCGGGGTCGGCGGAGGCCTCGGCGAGCAGGGCGATGATGCGTTCGCGCTGGTCCCAGGTGACGGCGTTCATCGCCTCGGGGCGGTTGAGCGTGATCCACGAGACGCCGTTGTCAGTGGCGTGGAGTATCAATGATTCAGGCGATCCGGACGGGTCGCTGTGGTCGGTGTGGTCATTGGTGTCTTCGGGGGAGGACGGCATGAGGCAGCTCCTGAGCAGATGGAGGGCGAACGGGAATCCAGCCCGTCCGGCGGTTGAGGACGGATTCCCGCGTTCCGGTCCGGGCCGGCAGGCCGAAGGGCCCGAGCCCCGGACCGGAGTGGACGGGCGGCCCTCTCCGCGGGCGTGGTGGCGGGGTCGGTCAGCGGCAGACCGCCAGCGCGTCCAGGGCGACCGCTCCCTGCCCGCGACCCAGCACCATCAGCGGGTTGATGTCGAGTTCGCTGAGGTCGTCGCCGAGTTCCAGGGCCATCCGCTGCACCCGCAGGACGACTTCGACGAGGGCGTCCACATCCACCGGCGGACCGCCCCGCACGCCTTCCAGCAGCGCCCGGCCGCGCAGTTCGCCGAGCATCGCCCGCGCCTGGTCCTCGCCGAACGGCGGGACCCGCACCGCCGCGTCGTGCAGCACCTCGACGAGTACGCCTCCGAGGCCGACCGTCACCGTCGGCCCGAACAGGGCGTCCTGAGTGACGCCGACCATCATCTCGACGCCCCGCTCGACCATCTGGCAGACCAGGATGCCGTCCAGCTCGATGTCCTCGTAGCGTGCGATGTCGGTGAGTTCGCGATAGGCGTCCCGCACCTGGCTGGCGGAGGTGAGACCGACCTTGACCAGGCCCAGTTCCGTCTTGTGCGCCAAGCGCGCGCCGGACGCCTTCATGACGACGGGGTAGCCGACGAGCCCCGCCGCCCGGACGGCCGCCGCGGCGCTCGTCACCAACTGCTCCCGGGGCACCCGGATCCCGTACGCGCGCAGCAGCTGCTTCGCCGCGTGCTCGCTCAGCTGGTGGCCCGGGCGCATCAGCGCCTGCGCCTTGCGGAAGGAGGGCGACGGGGTGCGCGGCGCCTCGTCGAACGGGGAGCGGTAGGACGCGGTGAACCGGTGGTGGTCCAGATACGCCTTCACCGCGGTGATGCAGTTGCCGAACGTACGGAAGGTGGCGACGCGGGACGAGCCGAGCAGCGTCGTGCGGTAGGCGTCCTCCGTGCCGACCGGCGACCCCCAGATCACGCACACCAGCTTGTCCGTGGCCTCCGCCGCGTCCACCAGGTCCTGCGCCAGCTTGTCGCTCATCGGCGGGAAGGGGCCGGTGATCGGACAGATCAGCACCCCCACCCCGGGGTCGGCGAGGATCGCGTCGATGATCTTCCGGCCGCGCCAGTCGCCGACCGGGTGGCCGCCGTTGTCGACCGGGTTCGCCACGTTCAGGTAGGAGGGGATCCAGGTGTGGAGCTCGGCCTGCTTCGCCTCGGACAGGACCGGGAGCGACAGGCCGGCCTCCGTCGCCAGGTCCGAGAAGTGCGCGCCCGTGCCGCCCGAGATCGAATAGACCACGACGCCGTCGGCGAGCGGCTTGCGGGCCCGGGCCAGGAGGGCCGCGGTGTCCTGGAGTTCGTCGAGGCCGTCCACCCGGATCACGCCGAACTGCCGCATCGCCGCGTCGACGACCTGGTCGGCGCCGGTCAGCTTGCCGGTGTGTGACGCGGCCATCCTGGCCCCCGTCTCCGTACGTCCCACCTTGACCGCCACCACCGGGACCCCGGCCCGTGCCGCCCGGTCCGCGGCGAGCAGGAAGGAGCGCCCGTCCTTGAGCCCTTCGACGTAGCAGGCGATGGCCCCGACCTCGGGGCGCTGCGAGAAGTACGCGATGAAGTCGGACGTCTCCAGATCCGCCTCGTTGCCCGTGGGAGCCCAGTGCGAGAGCCGCACGCCCAGCTCCTGGAGCGTGTAGACGGGGCGTCCCTGGTGGCCGGACTGGGTGATCAGCGCGATCGCCGGCCCGTCCAGGTCGTCGCGGAACTCCTCGAAGGCGTTGAGGTTGGTGTTCGGGCCGAGCAGGCGCAGCCCCGACCGTTCCACGGCGGCGGCCAGCCGGGCCTGCGCGGCGGCGCCCTCCGCACCGGTCTCGGCGAATCCGGAGGCGAAGGCGACGGCGAACTTCACCTTGGCCTGGGCGAGTTCCTCGATGACCGGGAGCGGGTCGCCGACCAGCAGCACCGCCAGGTCCACCTGCTCCGGCAGATCGGCGACGGAGGGAGCGCAGGCCCGGCCGAAGACGGACTCGCGGGTGGGGTGCACCGGATACAGCCGTGCCCCGACCCGCTCGGCCCAGGCGATCAGCTGGCGGGTGATCCCGGTGTTGGGGCGCCCCTCGGTGTCGGACGCGCCGATGACGGCGACGGACTCCGGCCGGAAGAACCGGTCCAGATCCGGTACGGGCGCGTGCAGCGGGCGGCCGCTGACGTCGAGGTCGCCCTCCGCGGCGGCGGCCGCCATGCTGTGGACGGCGGCGTGCGGTTCCTCGCCGCAGGCCACCACCCTGGCGCGGAAGTCGGTGGTGAGGGTGCCGTGAGTCGATCCAAGCATCGTTCCGCCCACTCCTGCTCGAAAGTCCGTCGGCACGTGCGGTGCCCGGGCACAAAACTGACGCCCTGTCAGGTTACTGAACTGACGGCCCGTCAGGAATGGTTGTGCAGGGAAAGCTTGAGCGGTGATCCGGGAAGGGCCGGGAGCTGTGGTCCGGGAAAGCTTGAGAGTGGTGGTCCGGGATCTTCCCCGGACCACCGCTCTCAACCTCGGGAGTGCCCTCACGGGGTCGGAGTGTCTTTCCTGACTGCGAGCTGTTGCGTTTGGCGGTACGCGGCAGTCGGTGTTGGTTGTGTCGCGGACGGCCTTGGGGTGATGGCCGGATGCGCCCCTCCGGCACTGACCGCGCCGCAAAGGCTTCAGGTCGCGGTGGGAGTGGGCCTCCGAAAGAGTATTGCAACGGACGGTCCAAAACGGCTAAGGTCGCGCCATGGCCCGACCGAGGACGTTCGACGAGGAAGGTGCCCTGGATGCGGCGATGCGCACGTTCTGGGAGAAGGGCTACGAAGCCACCTCCACACAGGACTTGTGTGACGCCACGGGGCTGGGACGCAGCAGCATTTACAACACGTTCAAGAGCAAGCACGACCTCTTCGAGCGCGTACTGGCCCGCTACATCGACTCCATGACGACTGCCCAGCTGGCCGTCCTGGAGGACTCTCGGCGCAGCGCCGCTGACCGGCTGCGCACCCTGTTCGCCATGGTCGTCGACGGCGAGACGGAGACGGAGCAGCGGCCGGGCGGGCGTGGCCTCGGCTGTCTGACCGTGAACACCACGGTCGAGCTGGTCGCCCGGGACCCGCGGGCGGCGGAAATGCTGGACCGCGACACGCGGCGTCGGCTGACGGCGCTGCGCGCGGTGCTCCAGGAGGGGCAGCGGGAAGGCAGTATCACCTCTTCCCGCGACGCCGGAGCGCTTGCCCGCTTCGTCAACGCGGCGATCGGCGGCATGCGCATCTCCAGTCAGGGCGGTGCCGACCGGGCCGCACTGGAGTCGATCGCTGAAATCACCATGGACGCACTCATCGGGTGACGGCGCACGTCATCCGGGGGCCGTGTCCACGCCTGCCCAAGTTTTGGACCGTTCGATACATAACTGACCTCGAAGGAGATCGACCCGTGCCTCGTGCCGTATACGTCCTGGCACTCGGCATCTTCGCCATGGTGACCAGTGAGTTCGTGGTCGCCGGGCTGATGCCGCAGATGGCCGAAGGGCTGGACGCGACCGTCCCTCAGATCGGCTACCTCATCACCGCCTTCGCGGTGGCCATGGCCGCCGGTGGCCCGTTCCTGACCGTGGCCCTGATGAAATTCCCACCACGTACGGCACTGATGGTGCTGTTCGTCATCTTCCTCGCCGGCAACGTACTGGCCGCCACCGCGATCGGCTACGGCATGATGATGACCGCGCGGATCATCACCGGCATCGCCTCCCAGGCGTTCTTCGGCGTGGGCATCTCGATGTGCGCCCAGATCACCCGCCCCGAGATCCGGGGCCGCGCGATTGCCGTCGTGATGAACGGCCTCATGCTCGGCACGCTGCTCGGCCTGCCCATCTCCACGCTGGTCGGCGAGCGTTTCGGCTGGCGCGCCGCGTTCTGGACCATCACCCTGATCACCGTGGTCGCGGCCGGGACCACCCTGTTCGGCGTGCCCCGCATCGAACGCGCGGAGAGCAGCGGCGGCTTGCGCCAGGAGGCCGGCGTCTTCAGGAAACCCAAGATGTGGCTGGTGCTGTCCAGCAGCACACTGATCATCGGCGCCACCTTCTCCGCCTTCAGCTACTTCAACCCCATCCTCACCGACGTCACCGGCTTTTCCACCGGCACCGTTCCCCTGCTGCTCGTTGCCTACGGCGCCGCCACCGTCATCGGCAACAACGTGGTCGGTCGTTTCGCCGACGGGCACACCGTCCCGGTCCTTGCCGTCGGCCTCGTCCTCAACACGCTGTTCCTGGCCGGCTTCGCCCTCCTCGCCGATATGCCCGCCCCGGCCGTCATCTGCATGATGGGCATCGGCCTGGTTGGCGTCACTATGAACCCGGCCATGGTGACCCGGGTCCAGCGCACCGGCAACGCCGGCCCCCTGGTCAACACCGTGCACTCCTCCTTCATCACCCTGGGCATCATCCTCGGCTCCTCCATCGGCGCCGTGGTGATCGACGCCTGGGGGCTGCGCGCTCCGCTCTGGCTCGGCGCTGTCCTGGCGCTGGCCGGTCTGGCCACCGTCCTGCCCGATCTCGCCCGTCGCACCACCTTGGCGACCTGCGCCGCACCCTTGTCTGCCCGGCCTTGCGAAGGGGACGAGTTCGCACCCGTTGATCAGTCGGCAAGGAAGCGATAGCAGATGACGGGTGCGGCAATGTCGGTGAAAGCCGTGCATCGACCAGTCCGTGCCCAGCAGGGCGTTGGTCCGGCGGAACACCGCGCGCATGGCCTCGTGGTTCGGCGGCTGGTGGGCCAGTCCGTCGCCGTGATCAAGGCGCCGGAGTGTCCACCACGGCGGGGCCTGCGGGTCCAGCGGCGGGCTCTCGCTCCGGTAGAGCCGGAGCCAGATGAACGCCTCCGGGCTGGAGGACAGCCACTGTTCGGCCTGGGTGCCCTTGCGCTCGCCCCGACCAGTTGGTCGCCCGGTCCACATCGACGCCGCGGACCCCGAGGGGCTCGGAGGCGCGGGCCCCATTGGCCTTGCCGGCTCAGATGGTGCGCGCCACCCGCTTCGCGATCTTCTGTGCGTCCAGGGCCATTTCGCGGAACATGCCGCTGATCGGGTTGGTGAACCCGATGAAGTACAGGCCGGGCGCCTGCTTCGGCGTACGGCCGCCGTGTGCCACCGGGCGGCCCCGCTCGTCCAGCACCCCGAGATGGCCGACCAGTGGTTCCAGGGCCCGCAGATAGCCGGTCGCGGCGATCACCGCGTCCGGGGTGATCCGGGTCCCGTCCGCCAGCACCACCGCGTCCTTGTCGAACGACTCGACGGCTGCCACCGGAACCACCCGGCCGCCCTTCACCGCGTCGATCAGTCCCACGTCCTGGACCGGGATCGCCCCGTCCTTGACCCGGGAGTACAGGCCCGTGTCCGGCCGGGGCAGCCCCTGTTCCGCGAGGTCGGGCACCGCGACGCGGGCCATCAGGCCGCCCGCCCGGTCGACGAGCGCGACGGGCAGCCGGCGCACCAGAATGCCCGTCGCCTGTGCGGGCCAGCCCGCCGTGGAGCGGCGCACGATGTGCGGAACGGTGCGCACCGCGAGCCGTACGCGGGACGCGCCGCCCTCCACCAGGTCGACGGCGATCTCCGCCCCCGTGTTGCCGACGCCCACGACGAGGACGTCCTTGCCCGCGTACGGGGCCGGGTTGCGGTACGCGGAGGCGTGCAGCAGCTCGCCCGTGAAGGTGTCGCGCCCGGACCAGTCGGGGATCCGCGGGGTGTGGTTGTAGCCGGTGGCCACGACCACGGCCCGGCCGGTCAGTTCACGGCCGCCGGTCGCGGTCAGCCGCCATCCGGTGCCGTCGTCCGCCCGGTCGATGCGGGAGACCTCGACGCCCGTCACCACTTCCAGCTCGTGGTGCTCGACGTACTTCTCCAGGTAGCGCACCACGTCGTCCCGGGAGACCCAGCGGCCGAACCTGCGGGGCATGGGCAGGCCGGGCAGGGCGGACCAGCGCCGGGTGGTGTGCAGGTGCAGCCGGTCGTAGTGGCGCCGCCAGGACGCCCCGACGTCCGCGGACTTCTCCAGGACCACCGCCCGGACCCCCTGCTCGCGCAGGGCCGCGGCGGCGGCGAGGCCGCCCGGACCGCCGCCGATGACGTAGACCGGGCGGTCCTCGGTGATGTCGGTGGGGGCCGGGGTGCTGCTGCCACCGGCGGTAGCTGTGCTGTCGGACATGCTTCGGAGCGTAATCGCGCGCCCCCTTGATGGGTCTCGGTCAAGACCGGAATCGATTGCGAATTGATCACGGGTGCGCGCCTCTTGCGCACGCCGCCGCCATCAGGTGAACTGACGTACCGTCAGATCTAGCGAACGGGAGGCCCCATGCGGACGATCTGGCTCGACGGAGCCCAGTGGCTCGCCGTGCTCCGAATAGGCATCGGCCTGTGGTGGCTGGAGAGCTGGCGCCACAAGGACAAGAAGGGCTGGTTCGAACGCGGCACCGGCATCGCCTGGGCTTCGGATGTCGCGGGCAAGCACCGCTGGACGGTGGTCCGGACCGGCTTCGAGAAGATCGTCGCGCCCCGGCCGAAGGCCATGGCGTACCTCGTCGTCTACGCGGAACTGGCCCTGGGTCTGGGCCTGGTGACCGGTCTCCTGACCCCGGTCGCGCTCGTCGCCGGGCTCCTGCTCAATCTGCTCTACCTGGTGCTGATGATCCACGACTGGGCCGAGCAGGGCCAGAACGCGATGATGGCCCTCATCTCGCTCGTCGCCCTGTTCGCGATGTCCTGGCAGACCTGGTCCCTGGACCGGGCGATCGGGCTCTTCCTGTGACGGGCGCGATGCGGGCCGCCCGCCACGACCTCCCGGAACCCGACGCGTTCACCCGCCCCTACTGGGACGCCGCGGCCGAAGGCCACCTGCTGCTGCGACGCTGCCGCGCCTGCGACCGGGTCCACCACTACCCGCGCGAGTTCTGCCCCCACTGCTGGAGCGAGGAGGCCGACTGGGTGCGGGCGAGCGGCCGGGCCACGCTCTACACCTGGTCCGTCGTCCACCGCAACGACCTGCCGCCGTTCGGCACCCGCGTCCCGTACGTCGCCGCGGTCGTCGATCTCGCGGAGGGGCCGCGGATGATGACGGAGGTCGTGGAGTGCGAGGAGGCCGCGCTCGCCATCGGGATGGAGCTGCGGGTGACGTTCCGGCGGGAGGAAGGGGCCGAGGCGGTGGCGGTCTTCCGGCCCTGAGCGGGACGTGCGGGGACGGTGTCCCGCCCACCGGGACGGAGCGCTGCCCGGTCGGGCCGGACCGGTTTGGATGCGTACGCCGGTCCGGTTGCCCCGACTGCTGGGAGTACATGCATGTCACTCGAAGGACGCGTCGCCGTCGTCACCGGCGCCGGGGACGGGATCGGAGCCGCCGTGGCCCGGCGGCTCGCAGCCGAGGGGGCCAGGGTCCTGGTCGCGGAGCTGAACGAGGAGACCGGCCGCGCCACGGCCGCGGAGACCGGCGGCCGCTTCGTGCGCACCGACGTCAGTGACAAGGCGCAGGTCCTGGCGATGGTCGACACGGCCGTACGGGAATGGGGCAGCGTCGACATCCTGGTCAACAACGCCTGGGGAGCGGGCGATGTCGGCCGGGTCGAGAACAAGACCGACGCGATGCTGGCCCGCGGCCTGGGCGTCGGCTTCTACGGGCCGCTCTGGGCGATGCAGTCCGCCTTTCCGCACATGAAGGCGCGGGGTTGGGGCCGGGTCATCAACATGTGCAGCCTCAACGGCGTGAACGCCCACATGGGGACCCTGGAGTACAACGCCGCCAAGGAGGCACTGCGCACCCTGACCCGGACCGCCGCCCGTGAGTGGGCCCCCACCGGGGTGGTGGTCAACGCGATCTGCCCGGGCGCGAAGAGCGCGGCCTTCCGGCGGATGATGAGCGAGCATCCCGAACTGGAGGGGCAGGCCGACGCCACGAACCCCATGGGACGCATCGGCGACCCCGACCAGGACATCGCCCCGGTGGCGGCGTTCCTCGCGGGCGAGGGCGCCCGCTACGTGACCGGCAACACGCTCTTCGTCGACGGCGGTTCCCACATCAATGGAGTCGCGTGGGCCCCGGACCTGCCGTGACCGGCCTGCGCGGGAAGGACCCGGGCGGAGGCCGGTATCCGTGCGGTGTCACGCTGGTGTTCCTTGATCCGCACAGCCGCGAGGGAACCACCGCATGAGCACCGGCAGCTATTACGAGCGCATCGACGAACACAGCTTCAAGCCCACCGCCCACGCGAGCGGTGCGTGGAGCACGGACGAAGTGCACTTCAGCCCGCTCGGCGGCCTCATCACCCACGCCTTCGAACTGCACCTGGCCGACCGGCCGGGGGAGGCGCTCCTGCTGTCCCGGATCAGCTTCGACATCCTGGGCCGGCTCGCCCTGGACACGTGCGAGATCCGGGTCGAGACCATCCGGCCCGGCCGCACCATCGAACTGGTCGAAGCCGTCGCCCTCATCGGCGACCGTCCCGTCGTGCGCGCCCGGGCCTGGTGCCTCGCCGCGGGAGACACTGAAGCCGTCGCCGGTGGCGGGGACGACCGGCTCACCCCTCCCGGCGAACTCGCTCCCTGGCCCATGGGCGAGCTCTGGCCGGGCGGCTACATCGCCTCGCTCGACGTCCGCCCGCTCGGAAAGCCCCTGCCGGGCCGCACGACCGCCTGGATCTCCACGCCCCTCGACCTCGTCGCGGGCGAACCAGCCGGCCCGCTCGCGTCGTACGTCGCGCTCGTCGACACCGCCAACGGCATCGCCGTACGCGAGCAGCCCACCGCCTGGATGTTCCCGAACGTCGACCTGACCATCCACCTGCACCGCCGGCCCGAGGGCGACTGGACCGGGCTCGACACCACGGTCGTCTTCGGCCCCACCGGCCAGGGCATCACCAGCACGGTCCTGCACGACATCCACGGCCCCGTCGGCCGGGCCGAGCAGATCCTCACCGTCCGGCCGGTGTAGCGCGGCGCACCACCGGAATCAGCGCGACAGTTCCTTGCGCCGCCTGCGGCGTTCCCGGAGGTTCGGGTGGCGGACGATCACGCCGCCCGCGCCGCACGAACCCGAGATCCGGAGCACCGGCGTGCCGGGCAGCCGTTCGCCCGCGGTCTTGTCCTTCAGCCCGCCGAAGCCGAGATCCAGCGCGTCCGTGTCCGCCTTCCAGCCCTCCGGGACCACGAACACCACTCCGGCCATCTGCGCGTCCACCTCCACCTCGATCTCGCGCAGCCGGCATTCGGCCTGCGTGAAGTCGAGGAGTACGCCGCCCATGCCCCCGTACGCCAGGATGCGCGGCGGTACCTTCCAGCGGCCCGCCCGCTTGGCGCCGTGGATGCCGCCCTTCAGCGTCAGCGGTTCGCCCGAGTCGAGGACGACCGGTCCCAGGTCATCGGTGAGCGGGGCGAGTTCGGCGTGGGTTTTCGCCGTGAGTGCCAGGCCCAGTCGCTCGTCCAGCTCCTCGAGATCGATGCGCCCCTCGGCCGCCGCCTCCCGCAGCTGTTCCACGACCGCTTCGCGGTCGGCGTCGGAGGCGCGCATACGGCCGGCGGATCGCGAGGGCTCAGCATTCATGCCGCCGATGATACGGACGCCAGGGAGCGGGTCCAGAGCTCGCGGTCCCCCGCCGCTCAGCGCCGGGCGCGCTCCAGCCACGGGCCGAACTCGCTGTCCAGGACCAGCCGTCCGAGCTTGCGGTACTCGGCGAGGACCGCCGAGACCAGTTGGTCCGTGTCCAGGGGCCGGCCCGACTCCGCGGCCTGGTAGGCGGCGGTGACCGCGCAGGCACGGATGGAGCCGCCCGTCAGCTCGAAACGCTCCGCACAGGTCCGCAGGTCGAGGCCCGGGGCGCGGGGGATCTCCGTGCCCAGACAGCGTTCCCACAGGGCCAGGCGCTGCTCCGCGTCCGGTACGGGGAAGTCGGCGACCACGTCGAGGCGGCGGGTGAAGGCCTCGTCGAGGTTGGCCCGAAGATTGGTGGTGAGTACGGCGATGCCGTCGAAGGACTCGATCCGCTGGAGCAGGTAGGCCGACTCCACGTTGGCGTGCCGGTCCTGGGCGTCCTTGACCTGCGAGCGCTTCCCGAAGACGGCGTCGGCCTCGTCGAACAGCAGCACCGCGTTGACGTCGGACGCCTCGACGAAGATCCGCTCCAGGTTCTTCTCCGTCTCACCGATGTACTTGTCCACCACGGAGGACAGGTCCACGACGTAGAGCTCCATGCCCAGATCGGCCGCGACGACCTCCGCCGACATGGTCTTGCCCGTCCCGGACTCGCCGGCGAACAGCGCGACGATGCCCCGGCCCCGGCCGCCGCCCGGCCGCATCCGCCACCGGCCGAGCACCTGCTCGCGGTGACGTGCGCGCAGCGCCAGGTCGGACAGCTGGCGGCGGGTCGACGGGGGCAGTACGAGGTCGTCCCAGCCGACCGTGGGCTCGATGCGGCGGGCGAGCCGTGCCAGCCCCGCCCCGTTCTGGGCCCGGACGGCGGTGCGCAGGTCCCGGGCCTCCACCGGGCGGCCCTCCAGGCCGGCCAGCCGGGAGGCGACGGCGGCGGCCCTGCGGATCTGGCCGGAGTCGAGGCGGTAGGCGCGGGTGGCGTCGACGAGGCGCGCGTCGGCTGCCGCGGTGCCGGCGGCGAGGCCTGCCGGGGCCCCGGCCCCGGTGAGTGCCCGGCGCCACCGCCGTGCCGCGTCCGCCGGGTCCGGAGGCGGGACCGGGACCGTCACCGGGCTCTCGGCGGCCCACAAGGGGTCCCAGTGCTTCTTCCCGTACATGATCAGCGGGGAGCCGCCGCCGACCGCCTCGCAGAGCCCGTCGATCAGGCCGGCGCCCTTGGGCTGCTCGGGGGCGAGCGTCTCCAGCGGCCCGAGGACGAGACCGCCACCGGTCAGCCGCGCCTCCGTCGCCAGGATCCGCGCCGCCCGCACCGGCTCCGGGGCGGCGGCCAGCGCGGCGGCGTCCACCACCAGCGGGCGGAGTCCGGCCGCGAGGAGCGCGTCCGCCGCGATCCGGCCGGGGTCGCCGCCGCGGTCCAGCAGATGCACCAGGCCGCTGCCGGTGCCCAGCGCCGCCGCGGCCCGCAGCGTCGTCGGACACGGGTCCGGCTCCTCCGGCGGCCCGGCGACGCGGACGAGACCGTGCAGCCGGCCGTCCACCGCGTCGTCGCCGAGCAGATGCGCGGTGACCCGGTCCGGTACGCGCAGAACCCTGGAGAGCAGCGGGCGTTCGGCCTCCAGCACCTCCACCAGGCCGGACACGACCAGCGGGGCGGACGGGGAGAAGCGGAAGCGGCCGGGACCCGCGGCGGGCAGCCCGCAGAGTTCGAGGGCCAGGCCGGTCGTCGCGCGCCGCCGGGTGAGGTCGTCGTTGAGATAGCCGTACAGCCGCTCGAACCGTGCGTCGATGTCCGGGGCCATCGCGACGAGCAGCAGATCGAGGTCCGGCGCGACCAGGCCGAAGCGCTGCGCGAGGGCCGCGATCCGGCCCCCGGCCGGGGAGTCCGGGGAGTCCGGCCGGCGCGGCCACCGGGCCGGACGCCGGACCTCCTCGCCTGCGGCGGCCCGGCGGGAGCTGCCGTTCACGTTCCGCGGCGAAGCCCTGCCCGCGGGGCTCGGACGCCCCGTCGTAGCGCAGCCGCCGGCCCGGCTCCGTCGCCTCGCCGTCGGCCTCGGGCACCGTCCGTACGAGCAGGCCCTCGGTGACCGGCGGCCCCGCGGCCACCACCTCTCCGCCGAGCGGCGCCCACACCCGCAGGTCGATCGCGGCCTTGAGCTCCCCGCCGAGCGCGGACCACACGTCCACGGTCGACGGCCGGTCGCCGGAACCCGCCGAGGCCGCCTCCATCTCCACCGTCATCCCCAGGGCGGCAAGGCTGCCCGTGAGCATCCGGGCGGGCAGGACGTCCGTGCGGATCAGGCAGCGCAACACCTCGGAGAGCAGCCGGTGTTCGTCCTGCGNGCGGTTGGTCCACGACGGTGCCGCCGACCACCAGGAAGTCGGTGGTGACCGGGCTGAACCCGGGACCCGACGCGGTGATGGTCCGCGGCCCCGTCCGGTCCTTCACCAGGATCAGCAACTGCGCGATGAAGGTGCCGTCACCGATCGGGCGGGCCGGCGGCGCGGTCGCGGTGATCCCGGGCTTCCAGATGAGCTTCACCGGAACGCCGGGCGGGAAGTCCTTGCCGCGCACGGACGTGACGAACCCCGGCTTGCCGACCTCGGGCACCGAGACGATGCGCGGCTGGAGGATGCGCAGCGGGATCCGGGAGACGTTGTCACCGCGGTCGGCGTCGGTGCCGGTCGTGGTCAGCGTCCCCGTGAC
>NZ_JAELVH010000236.1 GCF_019399235.1 Streptomyces poriferorum
CACGAGTTAAATCTCAGTAATGCAAACCACCATGGAAGCCGCACTGGGCAATGAACGCGAGGATCGCCACGACGCAGCACTAGCCGATCTTGCCGCGCGGCACGCGACCACCCCCCGCAGGCCCGCTCGGGAGATCAGCACCGAGGCGCAGGCTGAGTTCGCGACCTTCGCCGAGGACCCCGACCAACTCTGCCGCTGAACCAGGTCGGATGGGCTGAGTTCGGTTCAGTCTTGCTGCTGGCGCACCCAAACAATCAACACGGCGCCAACGCGCAGTGCCGGAGATCCTCGGTGGTCTGTTCGGTAACCAGGGCCATCCGTACACTCGCGGCAATGTATGAATCCATCCGCTACACACCGTGCCTTCTCAATGAGCAGGACTGCATCTCCCGGGAGCCGGCTCACCAAGTCGCAGGGCGCCCTATTGGTGGGCAGTGACGTGCTGCCGTACGTCTACCGGATCACCAAGTATGATCCCGCCGACCGCGACGAGCACGGCAGCTACATCGGCGCCACCGAGGCGATCAGCGACCACGGTCCGGTCGAAGACGCGTATCTGCAGGCGATGGCCGCCTTCGCCGCAGGTGCCGGGATCGACCAACTGGCCATCCGGGAACCCCAGGCTCCAGGCTTCGTCCACTTCGGCCTGGAGCCGGCAGTGTCGGGTCACGGTCTGACGGGCATCTTCCCGCCGGACCTCACCGGCTACCACGACGGGGCAAAGGTGCCCGTTGCCATCGGCCTGGAACTAGTCCGGGCGATGCTTCGCGACGAGGGCGCCTGGTGCCGCCTGGAGGTGGAAGGCACCTTCGCCGTACATGTCGGGTGGGACCAATACGTCTACGTGGGCACCAGCACGCCACCTGACCGAGCGGTGGCCCGCACCCGAGCCCTTGGACTGTTCCCGGAACGCATAGATGCCTCCCCCTACGACTACGACGCGACTTTCGATGAGGAGGAGGGCGGGCAACGCCCTGCCGACGACGACTTCTGGGCACAATTGCGCTTGTCCGTCTCCATGGGCAGTGCTGCGATCTTGGAAGAGTGCTACATCAGCAACGCGTCGCGCTGGCACCGCCTCGCAAGCGACACAGTGGACGCAGTACGCGCTCGACTCACACCCCGCGCCCAGTTGATCGTCTGGCCGGACCTGTCCCCGGACGTCGACACGGTCCTTGCCGGCCTCCCCGACGAGGGCCTGGTCGAATTCGTTTGGGAGGACGAGAACGGGCAGATCACCAGCACCGTCGCCGACGAAACCCAGTTCGCAGAACTGGCCGAACAAATCGATGGCGCCCGTGGCGCGACCGTCTTGTCCCTCGACACCGATCAGCGCCACCCGCTGTTCGCCGCAGTCCTGCCCGACAGCGACGGTGTACTGCGGGCCCGGTGGAGGACCGAGCCGACGCCGAGCGACCGGCAATGGGCCATCCTGAAGACCCTTCGCAGAGGCCAGATTTGCGCCGGGACGGTGATCGAGATCGCCAGTTTCGGCGTCACGTTCGTGGATATCGGCGGCTTCACCGCGATGATCAATATCCCCGAACTGTCCTGGCGCTACATCGACCACCCCTCTGACGTCGTGACTGTAGGCCAGGAGACCACTGTCCAGATCCTCGGCGTCGACATGGCGCGGCAGCAGGTGCAGCTCTCACTGAAGTCGCTACAAGTGGATCCAATGGAGGAACTCGTCCAACAGATCGGTCAGATCATCGCTGGCCCCGTCACGAAGCTCGTACCGTTCGGCGCCTTCGTCCGCGTCGAGGACCGGGACGACGGCTTCGAGGGTCTGGTGCACATCTCCGAACTCGCCGAGCGGCGTGTGGAAAGACCTGAAGACGTCGTCCAAGTCGGCGACACCCTCACTGTGAAGATTCTCGTAGTCGACCCCACGCTGCGCCGGATCCTCCTGTCACATACGCAGACACTTGCAGCCGACAGCGGCGGAGCCGATCCACGCTGATCGTGTCGTCGCTGCCCACCGGAACAGATTCAGCACACATGAGGCCGGGAAACCCCACGAACCCATGAGAACTATGGAGGGGTGTTTTCCCAGGTCAGGCACACGGGGGGCTAAGTTTACGCAGGTCACAGCATTGATCAGGGAAAACTCCTAAAGCGGGTGTCGCAGGTTCGAATCCTGCCGGGGGCACCAGGGAAAAGGCCCGGACCGATCATGGTCCGGGCCTTTTTGACGGCACCATTTGACGGCAGTCGTGCCCCATGAACAGGCCGCATCACCTCGCGGGCTTCATCACGTGCCCCAATGCGACAAGACCAATGCCGATCACCAGCAGCGACGGCGATCCTTGGTACCAGCTCACTACCATGAGCAGGGCCCCCGCTCCCCACACTCTGGGCTGCCGTACTCGCCGGGGGAGCCGATGTCCAGGCATCCGGCCGAGAAGCAGCGCATGTACTCCGAGGGCGGCCCACGCGACGGCTAGGGCCATCCCCAAGAACAGGGCACCCACTACGATCATCCCGAACATTCCCACCCCTGGGCTCGCCGCAATTCCACCGACACTCTCTCAGGCGGTCGGCAGACGGCGCTTGAGCAGACGGTCCATGTGGCTGATCGCCTCCCGCTGGGTGTCGTGGACGACGTGGGTGTACACGTCCATCGTGATGCTGATCTGGCTGTGGCCGAGGATCTCCATGATGACCCCCCGCGCGACGCCGGCCGCCGTCAGCAGCGTGGCGCATCCGTGGCGGGCATCGTGCAGCCGGACCACCCGCAGACCGGCACCGGCAGCAACCCGCGTGAACGAGCGGTAGACGTTCCGGGGCTCCACCGGCCGGCCGTTCCGCGTGGCGAAGATGTAGCCGCCCTCGGACCATGTGACGCCCGTATCGGAGAACGTCTCCCGCTGCTTCAGCCGGTGCCGGCGCAGCGGTGCGACGCACAGGGCGGGCATCGGGACGACCCTGCGGCGCCGGCTCTTGGGATCGTCGCCGTAGAGCGTGCCCCGGCGTCGCTGGGTCGGGCCCGTTCTCGATCGGCTGGTCTCCACTCGCCACCGGGTGTGCCGGCACCCAGCCAGCCCTGGTCTCCGGTCAGAACATGGCGCGGGAGGCACGGCGGTGCAGGCGCGGCGCGCGCCGGAGCCCCCGGGGGCCGTCCGACGCGGGACACCGGCGATTGCGTCATGGTTTCGCCCGGCCGACACTTGGACGAGAGGATCCTGCTCGGGGAACCTAACGAGGATGTGCGCCACCATGCCCAGCTCCGACAAGGCCGACCGCGAGGGCCGGGACCCGGACGCCGAGATCGTGGTCCCGGACTGCGACGGTCCTGATGAGGGGCCGTCAGATGTCTTCCTGGACGTCCCTGCCCTCCATGTGGACAAGCTGGACCTGGAGGTGGACGACCTCGAGGCCCACGTCTCGCTGCAGGCCGAGGTGTTGGACCTCCTCAAACTGAACGTCGGGGCGGACGTGCGGCTCGGGCGGGTCCAGCTGGGCATCGAAGGTGTGGACGTCCAGGCGCAGCTCAAGGTCCGGCTCCATCACATCGCCGCCGTCGTCACCCGGCTGCTGGCCACGGTGGATCGCAACCCCCAGATCCTCGAACAGCTGACCCGCGGCGTGGGTGCGGCGGTCGAGGACGTCGGGGCCGGCACCGGCCGGGCCGCGGGAGAGCTGGGCAAGGGCGCCGGCGCGGCCGTGAGCGAGGTCGGCCGGGGAGCGGGGACCGCGGTCGAGTCCGTGGGCGGGGGCGCGGGCAGGGCGGTGGAAGGCGTCGGCGCCGGAGCGGGCGACGCCGTCGAAGACGTGGGCCGGAGCGCTGCGGACGCGGTGAAGGAGGCCGGCGAGGTCGACGGGAGCACGCGGGACCACGGGGAGCAGGACGACGCGGGGGAGGAATCCGAGCGCCCGGCCGCCCGCCGTCGGCGCCGAGCTCCGGAGCACGCGTCCACCAAGCCGGACAGGCCCCGTCGCACGGCTCCCGCGAAGAGGGCGAGCCGTGGCAGGAAGGCGGCGACGGAATCCCCGGCTCCGGAGAGAAGGACCGGCCCCGCCAAGAAAGCGGCCGCCAAGAAGACCTCTGCGGCGAAGACCCCCGCGAAGAAGGCCTCAGGCCGTCCGCGGCACCGCACGTAGCCCGCAGCCCGGCGCGGGGCTGAAGCCCTGGCTGGCGAGGTGCGGCCTCGAAGGCCCGGCCCGCGCCGAGCCGGACGTCGATCGGAAGCGCGGGGGTCACCCTGTGGGCTACCACGTTTTCGAACGTCCGGAGCCGGTACCGACCTGGATCTCCTCGGCCATGTGCGGGCAGGGAGGACCTCCCAAAGGCTACGGCGGGTACCGGGCCAGGTCAGGCAAAGCCTACGGCGGGTACCAGGCCAGGTCAGGGCATCGTTTCGAGCTCCTGCATCACGGTCTTGATAGCCGGTCCGGACTCCCCCATGACCCCGGAAACCGAGGCCGAAGCAACCGCAGTGACCGTCCCCGTCGTCGGCCTCCCGTAGCGCAGCCGTTCTTGCCCGGTGATGGTGAGCCGTCAGCGCGTCATGATCTACCCGTGGATGAGCGCCTCTGGCCCACGCCCCCATGGTGCCGACGGTCGAGGTTGCGCCCGGAGCCTGCGGTACAGCAGCGCAGCACCGCAACCACAGCGGCCGTTCCCGTCCGGTAGTGCCCCTCAAAAACCGTGCAGCGACCGGAATGCCCGGCCTGGTCGTGCGGTCACTCGACGAAGAAGCCGCTGCCGAGGAGGACGGCCCGCAGCTGGGCGCGGGCGGTGTGGAGGGCGGCGGTGTAGCCGGCGGGGCCGGACCCGATGATGACGACGTCACGTATCTCGCTCACGCCGTGGCCTCCGGGGCGATCTCCTTGATCAGGCCCTCAATCAGGGTCTTGATCTCGTCGCGGATGGGGCGGACGGCTTCCACGCCCTGGCCGGCCGGGTCGTCCAGCTTCCAGTCGAGGTAGCGCTTGCCGGGGAAGACGGGGCAGGTGTCGCCGCAGCCCATCGTGATGCACACGTCGGACTCGCGGACCGCGTCGATCGTGAGGATCTTCGGGGTCTCGGCGGAGATGTCGATGCCGACCTCGGCCATCGCCTCGACGGCGGCGGGGTTGACGGCGGCGCCCGGATTCGAGCCGGCGGAACGGACCTCGACCCGGTCCCCGGCCAGATGGGTCAGCCAGGCAGCCGCCATCTGGGAGCGGCCCGCGTTGTGGATACAGACGAACAGGACGGACGGCTTGCCGGAAGAGTCGGCCATGATGATCGTTCTCTCTCGTCGCGCGGCGGAACTCACCCGCCAATGATTTCAGCTCCCGCTGGTATCAGCGAGCGATGATGTGAAAGTATCAGCGCATGCTGACTTCAGTCGACCCTGATTTGATCCGGGTGCTGGGCGATCCGCTCCGACTCCGGATCGTGACCCTGCTGGCACGCGAGACACTCTGTACGACGCACCTGGTCGAGGAGACCGGCGCGAAGCAGACCAACCTCTCCAACCACATGAAGGTCCTGCGCGAGGCCGGGGTGGTGGAGACCGAGCCCTGCGGTCGCTTCACCTACTACAAGCTCAAGCCCGAGGTCCTGGCCGGGCTCTCCGAGCAGTTCGCGGCACTGGCCGACTCCGCGCGTACCGCTTCCGAGAACAAAAGGGCCTGCCCGTGACGTCCACCGAGCCCACCACTTCTCCCGCTCCGGTCGGCGGTGGGGAGGATTCGATCGTCAAGAAGCTCTCCACCCTCGACCGCTACCTCGCGGTGTGGATCCTGCTCGCCATGGCCGTCGGTCTCGGCCTGGGCCGGCTGATCCCGGGAATGAACGACGCGCTCGCGAAGATCGAGGTCGGCGGGATCTCGCTGCCGATCGCGCTCGGTCTGCTGGTCATGATGTATCCGGTGCTGGCCAAGGTCCGCTACGACAAGCTCGACACGGTCACCGGCGACCGCAAACTGATGGTGTCCTCGCTGGTCATCAACTGGATCGTCGGGCCCGCCGTCATGTTCGCCCTGGCGTGGATCTTCCTGCCGGACCTGCCCGAGTACCGTACGGGCCTGATCATCGTCGGCCTCGCCCGCTGCATCGCCATGGTCATCATCTGGAACGACCTCGCCTGCGGCGACCGCGAAGCCGCCGCTGTTCTCGTCGCCCTGAACTCGGTGTTCCAGGTGTTCGCGTTCGGCCTGCTGGGCTGGTTCTACCTCGACCTGCTGCCGCGCTGGATGAACCTCGGCGACGGCCAGGGCCTGGACGTGTCCGTCTGGCACATCGCACTGAACGTCGTCATCTTCCTCGGCATCCCTCTGCTCGCCGGCTTCCTCACCCGCCGCATCGGCGAGCAGAAGATGGGCCGCAGCAACTACGAGGCGAAGTTCCTGCCGAAGATCGGACCCTGGGCGCTGTACGGCCTGCTGTTCACGATCGTCATCCTCTTCGCACTCCAGGGGAAGACCATCACCTCCCAGCCGCTGGACGTCGTGCGGATCGCGCTGCCGCTCCTGGTCTACTTCGCGATCATGTTCTTCGGGACCTTCCTCCTGGGCAAGGGCCTCGGCCTCGCGTACGACCGCACCACCACGCTCGCGTTCACCGCCGCGGGCAACAACTTCGAGCTGGCCATCGCCGTCGCCATCGCCACCTTCGGCGTCACCTCCGGCCAGGCCCTGTCGGGCGTCGTCGGCCCGCTCATCGAGGTCCCCGTCCTGATCGGCCTGGTGTACGTCGCACTGGCCTGGCGCAAGAAGTTCGCCCCTTCAGCGCTCGCCACCCCGCAAAAGGACGCCTGAGGCGATACGTCCTGATGCCGTGACCAGGCAGACGGACGTGGTGGTGATCGGCCGCGGGCAAGCCGGGCTCGCCGCCGGATACACCTGCGCCGCAAGAAGCTGGACTTCGTGATCCTGGACGCGCAGGGCACACCCGGCGGGGCCTGGCAGCACACCTGGGACTCCCTGCACCTGTTCTCACCGGCCGCCTTCTCCTCGCTGCCCGGCCGGATCATGCGGGCCCAGCCGGGCCACGAGTACCCGGACGCCGGGCACGTCGTGGAGTACCTGAGCGACTACGAGCAGCGCTACGAACTGCCCGTGCACCGCCCTGTCCGGGTCCAGCAGGTACCCGATCCGCAGGCGCGAACCGGAGGTCAGGTGCGCAGGTCGAGCATGGCGGACATGGCTGCCACGACGGGCGGGGCGACCTTGTAGTACACCCAGGTCCCGCGCCGTTCCGAGGTCAGCAGGCCCGCCTCGCGCAGCTTCTTCAGGTGGTGGGAGACGGTCGGCTGGGAGACCCCGACGTCGGAGATGTCGCACACGCACGCCTCGCCACCTGCATGCGAGGCGACCTTGGAGAACAGCCGCAGCCGCACCGGGTCGGACAGCGCCTTGAACATCGCGGCCATCTTCTCCGCGTCGTCCTGCGACAACTCCCCCGCGGTGATCGGCGGGCAGCACGGCACCACCGTTCCGGCATCCAGCACCGGCAACTCCACCATCCGTGAATTCGACATACGTCTATGTTGACACTCATCGATACCAGTGGCAACCTTGGGATATAGACAGCAATCGAAACAGCGGCCGGAAACGGTCGCCCATCCCGGAGGACATCAACGCCATGACCACCAGTGCAGATCTTCCGGTTGTCGTCATCGGCGCCGGCCCCGCCGGGCTGGCGGCCGCCGCGCACCTCGTCGAGCGCGGCATCGAGCCACTGGTCCTGGAGACCGGCCCTACCGCCGCCACCGCGGTGCGCGGCTGGTCGCACGTGCGGCTGTTCTCGACCTGGAGCGAGCTGACGGACCCGGCCGCCGAGAAGCTCCTGGCACCCACGGGATGGGCTCGGCCCGAGGCAGACACGTATCCCACCGGCGGTGACTGGGCGGAGCGGTACCTCCAGCCGCTCGCCGACGTCCTCGGCGACAAGGTCCGCTACGACGCCACCGTCACCGGCGTCTCCCGCCTCGGCCGCGACCGGATCGTCGACGCCGACCGCGAGCATCAGCCCTTCACCATCCGCATCACGCGCGCCGACGGCACCGAGGAACGGATCCTGGGCCGCGCCGTGATCGACGCGTCCGGCACCTGGTCCACCCCCGCCCCGATCAGCGCCGACGGACTGCCCGCCCTCGGCGAACACGCCGCCTCCGCCCGGATCTCCTACCGCATCCCCGACCTCAAGGACCCGGCCGTCCGTGCCCGGTACGCCGGAAAGCGCACCGCTGTCATCGGCTCCGGGGCCTCCGCCTTCACCGCTCTCGCCGCGCTCGCCGGCGTAGCGAAGGATGAGCCCGGCACCCACTCCGTGTGGATCCTGCGCCGCGGCATCAGCGGCTCCACCTTCGGTGGTGGAAGCGCCGACCAGCTCCCCGCACGGGGCGCCCTGGGCCTGGCCGCCAAGGCCGCCGTCGACGACGGGTACGCCGACGCCGTCACGGGCTTCCGCACCGAGGCCGTCGAACCCGCCGCCGACGGCCGACTGGTCCTCGTCGGCGAGGACGGCCGACGCCTCGACCCGGTGGACGAGGTCATCGTCCTGACGGGCCTGCGCCCCGACCTGTCGTTCCTGTCGGAGCTCCGCCTCGCCCTCGACGAGCGCCTCCAGGCGCCGGTGGAGCTCGCCCCGCTCATCGACCCGAACCAGCACTCCTGCGGCACCGTCTACCCGCACGGCCACCGCGAGCTCTCCCACCCCGAACAGGGCGTCTACCTGGTCGGCATGAAGTCCTACGGACGCGCCCCCACCTTCCTCGCCATGACCGGCTACGAGCAGGTCCGCTCCGTCGCCGCCGCACTCGCCGGCGACACCGAAGCCGCCGACCGCGTCGAACTCACCCTCCCCGAGACCGGGGTCTGCGGCGGCGCCGGACTCTTCGACGACCCCGCCGCCGGACAGGGCGACGAGGGCGGCTGCTGCGCTCCGGCCGCACCCGCCCTCGTACAGATCGGCACCGGCCTCTCCCTGCCGCTGGCGGTCACCGAGGAAGCCTCGTCCGGCGGTTGCTGCGGGTCCTGAACCACCGCGCCCGGCCACCTTCGGCCGGGCGCGTCCGCACGAGTCAGGAGGAACGTCATGTCACGAGTGCAGCTCGCCCTGCGCGTCCCCGACCTGCAAGCCTCAATCGCCTTCTACAGCAAGCTCTTCGCCACCGAACCGGCGAAACTGCGCGACGGGTACGCCAACTTCACCATCGCCGAACCGCCGCTGAAACTCGTCCTCGTCCAGGGCGCACCGGACGCAGAGACCCGCATGGACCACCTCGGCGTCGAGGTCGGCACCACCGAAGCGGTCCACGCCGCCACCACCCGCCTCCAGGACGAAGGGCTGGCGACCGACGTCGAGACCGGCATCACCTGCTGCTACGCCCTCCAGGACAAGGTCTGGGTCCACGGCCCCGGCCAGGAACCGTGGGAGGTCTACGTCGTCAAGGCAGACGCCGACTCCCTGGCCAAGCAGAAGAACAACACCACCTACGCGGCTCCGGCCGTCACCGAATCAGGCCCACCCGCGCCGACCGGGGCCGGTGGCTGCTGCCCGTGACCACTCTCGACGCCCGCGGGGCCGCGCCCCTGGAAGGATTCGCGGTGCGGTCGCTGTGATACGAACTGGCGCATGCCCGGAATGAGTATTGACGTTGTCGTTGCCGACGATCAGGAGCTGGTGCGTGCAGGTTTCCGCATGATCCTTGACGCACAGCCGGGCATCGAGGTGGTCGGGGAAGCGGCAGACGGCGTGGAGTGCGTGGAGCTGGCGCGCCGGCTGCGCCCGCAGGTAGTGCTGGCCGACATCCGGATGCCGCGGCTGGACGGGTTGGAGGTGACCCGGCAGCTGGCCGGCCCGGGGGTGGCTGATCCGTTGAACGTCGTGGTGATCACGACGTTCGACCAGGACGACTACGTGCGTACCGCTCTGCGTAACGGCGCGTGCGGGTTCCTGCTGAAAGACGCCACGCCGGCCTTGCTCGTAGAGGCGGTGCACGCCGCCGCCCGGGGGGATGCGCTGGTGTCCCCGGCGGTGACGGTGCGGCTGCTGAAGAGGCTGGAGCAGGCCGAGCTGAGTACGGCGCCGGCCGGGGTGGAGGCGTTCGGGCTGAGCGTACGGGAGTTGGACATCGTGCGGCTGATCGCCGTGGGCCGCACCAACCAGGAGATCTGCGACGAGTTGTTCCTGTCCTTGTCGACCGTCAAGACCTATCTGGGGCGGATCCAGGCCAAGGTCGAGGCCCGCAACCGGGTGGAGATCGCTGCGTGGGCGTGGGAGCACGGCGCGGTGCGGCCGGCCGGATGAGCTGCCCGGGCGGTGGGGGAGAGTTCCGGGGCCGCGTGGCCGGCGCCCCGGCCGGTCTCGCGGCGCTCCGCCTCCCGCAGCCGCTCGGC
>NZ_JAELVH010000237.1 GCF_019399235.1 Streptomyces poriferorum
GCTCGTACAGATAGCGCCCCGCCGGTCGGCCCGGTGGGGCGCTATCTGTACGAGCCGGACGGTGCGGTGATCCGGGCTCATCTGGTGGCCGGGATCGTGGAGCGGTGCCACGGCCGGCTGTTCGACGAGATGATCGCGTACGTCACGAGCGACGAGCTGTACGACTCCCCGTACACCGCGGGCTACGAGATCACCGATCAGCTGCCCTTCAACACGAAGCGGCTCAAAGCGCTCCTGCGGGAGCGGGAGGTCGGCGTCCTCACGGTCAAGAAGCGTGGTTCGGGCGTCGAACCGGAGGAACTGCGGCGGAAGATGAAGCTCCAGGGCCCGAACGCGGCCACGGTCTTCCTGACCCGGGTCGCCAACGTACCGACGATGCTGATCGGCCGTCCCGTGACCGGTCCGGAGGCCGCCCTGCGCTGACGGCGGCCGGGCCGGCTTCAGCGGTGGGCGCCGCCCCGCACGGAGACCAGCGGCTCGGGGGCGGCTGCGCCGAGCAGGGTCCGCAGGACCCAACGCCGGTGCCAGAACGCCTTGGTGATGCCGATGAGGCCGATGATCCAGCCGATGAACCCGAGGCCCATGATCAGGGCCATCAGGCCGTAGGTGTCATCGCCCCGGACGGCGCCGGCCGGCACCACGAAGCAGGCGTACAGCCCGCAGGCGCAGAGGACGAAGGAGCCGAGGAGCCACACCAGGCTCACCCCCGGCAGCCGGTACGCGGTGTCGCTCGCGGGATCACGGTCAAGGGCGCCCCACTGCGCGAGGAGTCGGCGCAGCCGCCGGTCCCGGCGCAGGCCGATGACGACGAGGACGACGGCCGGCACCAGGCAACAGGCGCCCAGCGCCAGCATGATGACGCCGAAGAAGGCGCTGAAGACGTCGTACGACTGCTCGAAGGTGACGATGGCGGTGCCGATCAGCGCCCAGCCGAGCGCGCCGACCGCTCCCCACATCCACAGCAGTCCGAGCCGGCCGGGGCCGAGGTGCATCTTCACCAGCGCGCCCAGGATGTGGGCCCGGTCGGCGAGCAGCGCTCCCCGGTCGGGCCAGGTGCGTATCTCCACGGGCGGAGGGGGCGGCGGCAGCGCGGGGCGAGCGGACATGGGCCAGACCCTATCGAGCGCGGGTGCCGCCCCGCGTCCGGGTGATCGCACGTCAGGCGTTGCGCAGGGCCTCGATGTCGAGGCGCTTCATGCCGAGCATCGCCTTCATGGCGCGGGCCGCCTTGTCCGGGTCCGGGTCGGTCAGGGCATCGCCGAGACCGGGCGGGAGGATCTGCCAGGAGACGCCGAACCTGTCCTTGAGCCAGCCGCACTGGCTCTCCTGGCCGCCGTCCGCGGTGAGCGCGTCCCACAGCCGGTCCGCCTCCTCCTGTGACCCGCACTCCACGGAGAGGGAGACGGCCTCGCTGAAGGAGAACTCGGGGCCGCCGTCGAACGCGATGTACTCGGCGCCGTCCAGTTGGAAGCGGACCGTCATCACGGCTCCCTCCTCGCCCGGCGACGCGGCCGTCCAGCGGGTCACGTCCAGGACGCGCGAGTCGCCGCCGATGACGGAGATGTAGTGGTCCGCCGCCTCCTCGGCCTGGTTTTTGTCGAACCACAGGAACGTGGTGACCTTCTGCATGGTCTTCTCCTCACGCGGTGGTACCGGTTGCCGTGCAAGGTAGACCGGTGGCGGGCCCGGAACTCATCGGCCGGCCCGGTCCAGGAGCAGGGCCCGTTCCCGCTCGTTGCGGGTGAGCTCCGCCGCCCGTACGAACTCGGCGCGCGCCTCGTCCGTACGCCCCATCCGCTCCAGCAGATCCCCGCGGACGCTCGGCAGCAAGTGGTACGCCTTGAGCGCGGGGTCGGCGGCCAGCGCGTCGACCAGGGCGAGAGCGGCGGCCGGGCCCTCTGCCATGGAGACGGCGACGGCGCGGTTGAGCTCGACGACGGGGGACGGGGTCAGGGCGGCGAGCCGGTCGTACAGCGCGGCGATGGCGGCCCAGTCGGTGTCGTCGTAGCGCGCCGCCCGGGCATGGCAGGCGGCGATGGCCGCCTGGAGGGCGTACGGGCCCATGGCCTGCCCCGTCTCCGCGGCCGTTTCGCTCGCCCGGAGCAGGGCCGCGTAGCCGCGGCGGATCAGCAGCCGGTCCCAGCGGGCCCGGTTCTGGCCGGCGAGCAGCACCGGCGCACCGTCCGGCCCGGTCCTGGCGGCGGTGCGCGAGGCCTGGAGCTCCAGCAGGGCGGCCAGCCCGTGCACCTCGGCCTCGCCCGGCATCAGCCCGGCCAGCACCCGGGCCAGCCGCAGCGCGTCCTCGCAGAGGCCGGGGCGCAGCCAGTCGTCGCCGGCGGTCGCGGCGTAGCCCTCGTTGAACACCAGGTAGATGACTTCGAGCACCGATCCGAGCCGGGCGGCGCGCTCGGGTCCGTACGGCACCTCGAAGGGGACTCCGGCCCGGCCGAGAGCCCGTTTGGCGCGGACGATCCGCTGGGCGACGGCCGGCTCCGTGGTGAGGAAGGCGCGGGCGATCTCGCCGGTGGTGAGGCCGCCGAGGAGGCGCAGGGTCAGTGCGATCCGGGCGTCGGTGGAGAGCACCGGGTGGCAGGAGGTGAAGATCAGCCGCAGCAGGTCGTCGTCGATCCGGTCCGGGTCCGCGGCACCCGGGTCCGGTTCGCCGGAGACGGTCTCCAGGTCCCGGCCCATCCCGGCCAGCTTGCGGGCGTACGTCTCGCGGCGGCGTACGAGGTCGATGGCGCGGTGCTTGGCCGTGGCCATGAGCCAGGCTCCCGGGTTGTCCGGGACGCCCGACTCCGGCCACTGCTCCAGCGCGGCGACCAGGGCGTCCTGCGCCAGTTCCTCGGCGATGCCCACGTCCCGGACGATCCGGGCGACACCGGCGATGATCCGCGCGGACTCGATCCTGAATACCGCCTCAACCGCGCTCGCTGCCGTCACGGCCACCCATCAGAGCAGCCGTCCGGGACGCGGGCAAGCGCGGCCGGCCGGTCAGCCGGTCGCTTCGTCGATGGCCCGGACCTCGGAGGTGACGCTCCAGCTCTCCGGGTGGCACAGCAGGAACCGCTTGGTCCACTCCAGCGCTTCGTCCTTGTCCTTGCACTGGAGGATGGCGTACCCGCCGACGACCTCCTTGGTCTCGGTGAAGGGCCCGTCGGTGCAGCTGAGCTTTCCGCCGGCCCAGTGGACCCGGGTGCCCTGGGCGGTCGGGGTGAGGCCGGCCGTCTCCAGCATCACGCCCGCCTTGCTGATCTCCTCGAACAGGGCGCCCATGCGCTTCTCGAAGTCGGGGTCGGGCTCGAACCCGGCGGCGGCCTGCTCGTCGATGCGGATGAGTGACATGAAGCGCGGCATGGTGGCTCCTCGGTCGGGAGGGCGGGGACCTCTTCCCCGCCTCTCACCCCTGCGTCGAACGGGAGACAGCCGGATCGACACTCCCCCCGGAATTCTTCAAAGAAATGTCCGGATCGGCCACCGGGCCCGTTCCGGGAGTGGTCGCTGCCACGGATCCGGGAGCGGTCGCTGCCACGGTTTCCCGCTCGCGCGGAAGCAGGACCAGCGCGGCGACGGCCCCCGCCGCGAGCAGTCCGGCGGCGGCCCAGAACGCCGTCGCGTATCCGGAGACCGGGCCGGGCGGTTCGAGCCCCGCCCACTCCCCGAGACGGTCACCGAGGACGACGCGGCCCTGCTGCCCCGCCTCACCGCGATCAGGGACGACTGGCGGGCGTACGCCGCCGACTACGAGGTGGAGGCGGAGCTCGACGCGATCATCACCGGTCTGCCGGCCCGAGGGACTCGAACCGCCAGCGGTGCACCGGCCGGGTGATGGCCGCCGCGTCCGGTTCGGGCAGCTCCGGCAGGTCGTCGCCGTAGGCGCCCTCCCACCACGTGATGACCAGGACGCGGTCCTGCGGGGCGCGCAGCAGCTCGCTGCGCAGCGGGGGGCGCGCCAGCTCGCCGGCGCGGGCGCGGGCCCATTCCAGCAGTTCCGCGCCCCTGCCCTCGGTGGCCCGGGCCTCCCACATCAGCGCGACGGTGGTGCCGTTCCCGCTCATGAGTACAGGTTGTCCTTGCTGATCTCGTGCACATGGTCGTGCGTGTGGCTGTGCCCGGCGCCCGGCACATGGGTCTCGGTGACCGGCAGCGAGGAGTCGGCCGAGAGCTCCAGGTCGGAGGCGGGCCGGTTGCGGGCCACCATCTCCGCGCCCAGCGCGGCGACCATGGCCCCGTTGTCGGTGCACAGTCCGGGGCGCGGCACGCGCAGCCGGATGCCGGCCCGTTCGCACCGCTCCTGGGCGAGCGCCCGCAGCCGCGAGTTGGCCGCGACGCCGCCGCCGATCATCAGGTGGTCGACGCCCTCGTCCTTGCAGGCCCGGACGGCCTTTCGGGTGAGCACGTCCACCACGGCCTCCTGGAAGGACGCCGCCACGTCCCTTACCGGCACCTCCTCGCCCGCGGCGCGCTTCGCCTCGATCCAGCGGGCGACGGAGGTCTTCAGGCCGGAGAAGGAGAAGTCGTACGCGGGGTCGCGCGAGCCGCTCAGCCCGCGCGGGAAGGCGATGGCCTTCGGGTCGCCCTCCCGCGCGAGACGGTCGATGACCGGGCCGCCGGGGAAGCCGAGCTGCAGCACCCGGGCGATCTTGTCGAAGGCCTCGCCGGCCGCGTCGTCGATGGTCGCGCCGAGCGGCCGCACGTCGTTGGTGATGTCGGGGGCGAGCAGCAGCGAGGAGTGGCCGCCGCTGACCAGGAGCGCCATCGTCGGCTCGGGGAGCGGGCCGTGCTCCAGCTGGTCGACGCAGATGTGCGAGGCCAGGTGGTTCACGCCGTACAGCGGCTTGTTCAGCGCGTACGCGTACGCCTTCGCCGCCGAGACGCCGACGAGCAGGGCGCCGGCGAGTCCGGGCCCGGCGGTGACGGAGATGCCGTCGAGGTCGCGGCCGGTGACCCCGGCCTCCTTCAGGGCGCGCTCGATCGTGGGAACCATCGCCTCCAGATGCGCGCGGGAGGCGATCTCGGGGACGACGCCGCCGAAGCGGGCGTGTGTGTCGACGCTGGACGCGACGGCGTCGGCGAGCAGCGTCGTCCCGCGGACGATGCCCACGCCGGTCTCGTCGCAGGAGGTCTCGATGCCGAGTACGAGCGGTTCGTCAGCCATCAGTCAGTCTCGTTTTCTTGTACGTGGAGGCGCATGACGAGTGCGTCGATGTTGCCCGGCTGGTAGTAGCCGCGGCGGAAACCGATCGGTTCGAAGCCGAAGCGTTCGTACAGCTTCTGCGCCCGGGTGTTGTCGACGCGGACCTCCAGCAGCACCTCGGCGCACTCGAAGGCCGTGGCGTGCTTCAGCAGGTCGGTCAGGAGCTCGGAGCCGAGCCCGCCGCCCCAGTGGCCGCGGGTGACCCCGATCGTCTGTACGTCGGCGAGGTCGCCGGCGGCCGCTAGGCCCGCGTATCCGACGATCCGGCCGGACACCGGGTCCTCGGCGACCACATAGCGGCGGGTGGCCCGCGGCCCGCGGGCGTGCGCCAGCTCGGACCAGAACATGCCGGCCGACCAGGCGTCGTCCGGGAACAGCTCGTGCTCCAGGTCGAGCACCGGATCGATGTCCCACCAGCGCATCTCGCGCAGCACTGCGGTCGTGGCGGTCACTTGGGGGTGACCACCTTGTAGTTCTTCGGGACCTGCGCGTCGGGCCTGCGCAGGTAGAGCGGCTGCGGCGGCAGCAGCGCCTCGCCCGCGGCGAGGCGCCCGGCGGCGAGGGACGCCATCGCACCGGCGGCGACGTGCTCGGGGCCGCGCGCGTCCGGGAACGCCTCGGGGTAGAGCACCGCGCCCGCCCCGGCGACGGGGAGGCCCGCGAGCTGCTCCGCGATGTCGGCGGGCCGGTCCACGGCGGGTTCACCGGTCCGGGTGAGGGGGTCCTCGTACCGCGCCCAGTAGACCTCCTTGCGCCGGGCGTCCGTCGCGACGGCGAACGGGCCCGCCACCCCGGCCTGCCCCGCGGCGTACGCGAGGGCGTCCAGGGTGCAGATCCCGTGCACGGGCACGGACAGCGCCGAGCCGAAGGTCGCGGCCGTCACCAGGCCGACCCGCAGTCCGGTGTACGGGCCGGGGCCGACGCCCACGACCACCTCCGTCACGGCGTCGAGTTTCACGCCGGCCTCGGCGAGGACCCGGTCGACGGCGGGCAGCAGCAGCTCCCCGTGCCTTCGGGCGTCGACCTGACCGGACTCGGCGACGACGCGGGTCCCGTCGTGCAGGGCGACGGTGACGGCGGGGGTGGCGGTATCCATAGCGAGCAAGAGCACGCAAACAGCCTACGGCTCCGCCGAGGGCGGTACGGCGCCCCGTACGGCGTCCCGGCGCGGGGGTGCTCCGGTGCTACCGTCACCGGGTATACGCGGAGTACGTGTAAACGCTTGTACGACATACGACGGTCTACGGCATACGACGGCGAAAGAGGCGCACGGTGGCTAGGGGCAGCTCGGGAATCGTGGCCGCGCTCACCGCGGCGGCCGTCGCCGCGGTCGGCTTCCTGGCCTACCAGGCATCGGCGAACGTCCCCGACGACCTGGCCGCCGCCAAGCCGAAGACGTCCAGCAGTTCACCGGCCACGGGCGGCAGCGCCAGGCCGAAGCCGAAGAAGGACCCGCTCGCCGTTCCCGCAGCCTCAGGCACGGGCATGCGCGTGGTGTACGCGCTGGGCGACCGCCGGGTATGGCTGGTGGACGCCGGGAACAAGTCGACCCGGACCTTCAAGGTGATGCCGAGCGCGGTGCAGGCCAGGCCCGGCGTCTACCAGGTGACCTCGCGCTCCGGACGCGTCACGGGTTCCGACGGGGTGCCGATCGAGCACGTGGTCCGGTTCGCGACGAACAACGACGTGGCCATCGGCTTCAGCGCCGCGCAGGACGGCTCGATGGAGAGCCCGGACCCGACGCTGAAGGCGGGTGGCGTACGGATGTCCCGCGCGGACGGCAACGCGGTGTGGACGTTCGCGACGGTGGGCGTGAAGGTCAACGTCGTCTCGTAGGGGCTGCCGGGCCCGTCCGTGAGGCCGGGCCCGTCCGTGGGCCTCAGCCGCGCTTCGGGTGCGCTCCCGCGGATTCCCGCGGCGCGGGCGCCGAGCCGCGCGGGCGTGGGCCGGGCGGGGTGGAGACGGCGGTCGCCGCCGCTCCGGCGGCGAGCAGGTCTCTCATCGACACCGCCCGCGGCGGTGTCCGCACTTCTCGCTCCGATGTCGGCATGAACGCCTCCTGGGGCTCCGGTGGAAGGCACGGTTAGGCAGACCTAACCTGCTCTCGCCCTCCATGTCACCACGCCCGCACCACCCCGCGCAACAATTTGCCGACACCATGTCGGAAACAGACCCGGGGCCGGCCGCTCCTCAGAGTCCGGCCGTGTCCCACGGGGCCCAGGACTCCGTCCGCAGCCCCGTCCACCGTGCGCCGAAGCCCACCAGCGTCACCGCGCGCCGCTCGTCGTCCGTGTCGCCGACCGCGCGGTCGATGAGCACGTGGAGCCGGTCGTCGGAGAGCTCCTCGACCTTGCCGTCGCCCCACTCGACGACGACCACCGAGTCCGGCAGCGACACGTCGAGGTCCAGGTCCTCCATCTCGTCGAGCCCGCCGCCCAGGCGGTACGCGTCGACGTGGACCAGCGCCGGGCCGCCGCCGAGCGGAGGGTGGACGCGGGCGATCACGAAGGTGGGCGACGTGACGGCGCCACGGACGCCCAGGCCCTCGCCGAGCCCCCGGGTCAGGGTCGTCTTGCCCGCGCCGAGCTCGCCGGTGAGCATCACCAGGTCGCCGGGGCGCAGCACGCCGGAGATCCGGCGGCCCAGGGCCTGCATCTGTTCGGGGGACTCGACGGCGAGCGTCACGGTGACGGTGTCGTGCGGGGCGCCTGCGGCGGGCTCGGCCGCCGGGCTGCTGTGCGGTGCTTCCATGCCCGCCAACGTTAGAGGATCTCCGGTACGTACCCGGCCCTCACCCGCGCGCCGCGCAGGACTCCGGCACGGCGCCCGCCCTCACCCGCGCGCCTCGGACGACTCCGGCACGGCGCCCGCCCTCACCAGCAGGTCCGCCAGGCGGTCCGTCACCGTCTCCGGGTGCTCCAGCATCACCAGGTGACCGGCGTCCGGGACGATGACCAGCTCCGCGTCGGGCAGCCGGTCCGCGATCGCCTCGCTGTGCGAGCTGGGCGTCACCAGGTCCTTGTCGCCCGCCAGGATCAGCACCGGGAGGTCCCGGAACAGCGGCAGCGCCTTGCTCTTGTCGTGCGCGATGAAGGCGGGGTAGAACTCAGCGACGACGTCGATCGGCGTGGACTCGATGAGCCGCTCGGCGAACCGCTCGACCGCCGGGTCCACGTCCCGCGAGCCGAACGAGTACCGCTTGATCAGCCCGGCGAACAGATCCGCGGTCGCCCGCCTCCCCCGCTCCACCAGCTCCGCCTGCGAGCCGAGCGCCTTCAGCACGCCGGGCAGCACCCGCCGCACCGCGTTCACGCCCGCCACCGGCAGCCCGAAACTGACCTCGCCGAGCTTCCCGCTCGACGTGCCCACGAAGGCCACGGCGGCGACCCGGTCGCGCATGAGTGCCGGGTACTGGTCGGCGAACTCCATGATCGTCATGCCGCCCATGGAGTGCCCGACCAGCACCAGGGGCCCCTCGGGGGCGGCCGCGTCGATCACGGCCTTGAGGTCGCGTCCGAGCTGGTCGAAGCGGAGGTGCACGCCCTGTGCCTGCGCCCGGCCGCGCTCGGAGCGGCCGTGGCTGCGCTGGTCCCAGTGGACGGTGCGTACGAGCCCGCGCAGGGCCGCGCGCTGGAAGTGCCAGGAGTCCTGGCTGAGGCAGTAGCCGTGGCTGAAGACGACGGTCACCGGGGCAGGCGCCTTGTGCCCGAAGAGCCGGCGCCGGCGCGGTCCGGGGGGCGTACCGCCCGTCGACTTGCCGCTGCCCGGGTCGACCTCGTCGATCTCGTAGTACAGCTCGGTGCCGTCGTCGGCCGTCGCCCGGCCCGGCAGCCCGCGCAGCGAGCCGTACGGTCCGGTGGCGTCCAGCGCCAGCCTGGCCCGCTTGCGCATGCCGCGGCCGACAGTCAGCCGCTCGACCGCGACCCCGGCCGCCGCGCCCGCGGCGATCACACCTATGGCGGCCCCGGCGATCCCCGCCCGGCGCCAGCCGGCCGCCGAAGCGGCCGTCGCCACCGCGTCCCCCGCGCTGATCTCGCTCACCGTGCCGCGCTCCTCGTCGGTCGTGTCGTGTCCGTCGGGTCGGTCAGGGCCGCCCGAGGTCCTGCGTTCTCGTCCGGCCGGCTCGGGACCTGTTCAGATCGTGCCTGGTCAGGGGCGCTTTTCCGGTCAGGACCCGGCCGAGGGGCCCTCCGGCGTTTCGTCGTCCCGGTAGACGCGCGGCACCCGGCCGCCGATCCGGGTGACGATCTCGTACGCGATCGTGTCCGCCGCCCGCGCCCAGTCCTCGGCGCTCGGCTCGCCCCGGTCCCCCGGGCCGAACAGCACGGCGTCGCTGCCCACCGCCGGCTCGTCCCCGTCGAGGTCGACGACGAACTGGTCCATGGCGACCCGGCCCGCGACCGTCCGCCGGACACCGCCGACCAGCACCGGGCCGCGGCCCGACGCGTGGCGCGGAACGCCGTCCGCGTACCCGAGCGGCACCAGGCCGAGCGTGGTCTCCGCGGACGTCGTGTAGTGGTGCCCGTAACTGATGCCGTGGCCGGCCGGGACCCGCTTGACCAGGGCGACCGAGGCGGCCAGCGTCATCACGGGGCGCAGCCCGAAGTCGGCCGGGGTGCCCAGTTCGGGGCTGGGCGAGATGCCGTACATGGCGATCCCGGTCCGCACCAGGTCGAAGTGCGACGCGGGGACCGTCAGCGTCGCCGGGGAGTTCGCGATGTGCCGCACCTCGGGCTCGACGCCGGCCTTCTCCGCGTACGCCACCATGTCGCGGAAGGTGTCCAGCTGAGCGGTGATCGAGGGGTGCCCGGGCTCGTCGGCGCAGGCGAAGTGGGACCAGAGGCCGGTGATGCGGACGGTGCCGGCCTGCTCCGCCGTGCGGGCGGCGCCGACCAGTTCGGCCCAGTCGGCGGGCTGGCAGCCGTTGCGGCCGAGGCCCGTGTCGGCCTTGAGCTGGATACGGGCGGGCCGGCCCGCCTCCGTCGCCGCGGCGGTGACCTCGTCCAGCGCCCACATACCGCTCACCGACACATCGATGTCGGCCTCGATCGCCTCGCGCCAGGGCCCGCCCGGCGTCCAGAGCCAGCACATCACCCGGCCGCCGAGGCCGGCCGCGCGCAGGGCGAGCGCCTCGTGCGGGGTGGCGGTGCCCAGCCAGGTGGCGCCGGCTTCGAGTGCGGCGCGGGCGCAGCGCTCCGCCCCGTGCCCGTAGGCGTCGGATTTCACCACGGCCATGAGTTGCGCACCGGCCGCCCGGGCACGCAGAACGCGCACGTTGGCGCGGAGTGCGGCGAGGTCGATCTCGGCACGGGCTCTCAAGGACGCTGTCTCGTTCATCGCGCCCAGTGTCTCACTGGCGCGCGGCAGGGCCCCCGGGAGTCGGCCGCGCCAGGGCGCGGCACGCCGGTCGGCACGCACGTCAGCGGCGGTTCAGCTCGTGTTCCACATGGTCGACGAGGACCGGCACATGGCTGTGCGGGACATCCTTGACCGCCGTGACGAGCGTCACCGGACCGCCCTCGCGGACCAGTGCCGTCAGCTCGTCCACGGCCGCCGTGTGCACGGGGTCGGCGAGCTCGGCACGGTAGCGGTCCACGAAGGCGTCGTACCGGTTCTCGGAACGGTCCTCGTGGTACCAGGAGCGCAGTTCGTCCGACGGGGTGACGTCCTTGAGCCACTTGTCGATCGCGGCCCGGTCCTTGGAGGCGCCGCGCGGCCACAGCCGGTCGACGAGGACGCGGGTGCCGTCGCCGTCCTCCTGGGGGTCGTACACCCTGCGTACGCGCAGGTCACTGTCGGCGGTCACTGGCATCCCCTCTCGCCGCTCCCAGCATCACTCAGGCCCGTACGTCCCGCCATGCCGCCGCGATGGCCTCCGCGACGTCCTGCGCGGCGACCGGGGAGCCGTCCGACGCGTGCCGGGCGGCGAGGCCGTGGAGGTGGGCGCCGACGGAGGCGGCGTCGCGCGGGGCGAGGCCCGCGGCGAGCAGCGAACCGGTCAGCCCGGAGAGCACGTCGCCGCTGCCCGCCGTGGCCAGCCATGAGGTTCCGGTCGGGTTGACCCGCACCGGGGTGTGCGGGGCGTCGGTGGCGATCAGGGTCGTCGAGCCCTTGAGCAGGACCGTGGCGCGGAACCGGGAGGCGAGTTCGCGTACGGCGGCGAGCCGCCCCGCCTCCACCTCCTCGCGCGGTACGCCGAGCAGCGCCGCGGCCTCCCCGGCGTGCGGGGTCAGGACGGTGGGCGCGGTGCGCGCCCGTACGACGTCGGCGTCCAGCAGCCGCAGCCCGTCCGCGTCGACGAGCACCGGTACGTCCGTGGCCAGCACGTCGGAGACCGCCCGGGCGGCGTCCGTGCCGTCGCCGAGCCCCGGACCGACCACCCAGGCCTGGACGCGTCCGGCCTTCGACGGCGGGCCCGCGTGGACCAGGGTCTCCGGATGCCGCGCGATCACGGCGTCGCCGCCCGGTCCCACGTAGCGCACGGCCCCCGCCCCGCCGCGCAGCGCCCCGGAGACGGCGAGCACCGCGGCCCCCGGGTAGCGCGCCGATCCGGCGACGATGCCGACGACGCCGCGCCGGTACTTGTCGCTCTCCGCGGCGGGCACGGGCAGCAGGGCCGCGACGTCCGCGTACTGGAGCGCCTCCAGATCGGGTACGCCGGGGAGTTCGGCGCCGAGCCCGATGTCGACGAGGTGCAGGGCGCCGGCCCGTTCGGCGGCCGGGTCGACGAGCAGCCCCGGCTTGTACGCGCCGAAGGTGACGGTGGCATCGGCGCGCACGGCGGCCCCCCGCACCTCGCCGGTGTCGGCCTCGACGCCGCTCGGCAGATCGACGGCGACGACGGGCACCCCGTGCGCCGCGTAGTGCTCCACCACGGCGGCGGCGTCCGGCCGCAGTCCGCCGCGCCCGCCGATGCCGGTGATGCCGTCGACGACGAGGTCGATGTGCCCGCCCCAGTCGCGGTGCGGGGCCACCTCCCCCACGTCCATCACCCGTCCGCCCGCCGCGAGCAGTGCCGCCGTCCCGCCCTCGTGGGCCCGGCCGGGTGACACCCGCACGGCCACGACGCCCGCGCCGCGCCGGGCCAGCCTGGCCCCCGCGTACAGCGCGTCGCCGCCGTTGTCGCCGCTGCCGACGAGGAGGACGACGCGGGAGCCGTAGACGCGGCCGCCGCGCCGCAGCAGATCGGCGCAGGCGGCGGCGAGCCCGGCGGCGGCGCGCTGCATCAGCGTGCCCTCCGGGAGCCGTGCCATCAGGGCCTGTTCGGCGGCCCGTACGGTGGAGACGCTGTAGGCGGTACGCATGGGTCCAACGTACGCAGGAATCCGCGCCCCCGCCCCGGCTCTCAGCCCTCCGCGATCACCACCGCGGAGGCCACCCCGGCGTCATGGCTGAGCGACACGTGCCACTGCCGCACCCCCAGCTCGGCCGCGCGTGCGGCGACGGTGCCCCGGACCCGCAGCCGGGGCTGTCCGCTCTCCTCCACGTACACCTCGGCGTCCGTCCACAGCAGCCCGGCGGGCGCGCCGAGCGCCTTGGCGAGGGCCTCCTTGGCTGCGAAGCGGGCGGCCAGCGAGGCGATCCCGCGCCGCTCACCACCGGGGAGCAGCAACTCGCTTTCGATGAACAGGCGCTGGGCGAGGTTCGGCGTACGTTCCAGCGCCGCGTCGAACCGCTCGATCTCCGCCACATCGATCCCGACCCCGATGATCACGTACGCACCCTCACTGTTGGCTGATGGCTCACTCCACGGTGACGGACTTCGCCAGGTTGCGCGGCTGGTCCACCTCGTTGCCGCGGGCCGTCGCCAGCTCGCAGGCGAAGACCTGCAACGGCACGGTGGCGACCAGCGGCTGAAGCAGCGTAGGCGTTGCGGGGATCCGGATGAGGTGGTCGGCGTACGGGACGACCTCCTCGTCGCCCTCCTCCGCGATGACGACGGTGAGGGCGCCGCGGGCCCGGATCTCCTGGATGTTCGACACGATCTTGCCGTGCAGCACGGAGCGCCCGGCCGGTGACGGCACCACGACGACGACGGGGAGACCGTCCTCGATGAGCGCGATCGGCCCGTGCTTGAGCTCCCCGGCGGCGAACCCCTCGGCGTGCATGTACGCGAGTTCCTTGAGCTTCAACGCGCCTTCCAGGGCGACGGGGTAGCCGACGTGCCGGCCGAGGAAGAGCACGGTGTCGTGCGGGGCGAGCGACCGGGCCAGCTCCCGCACCGGCTCCATGGTCGCCAGGACCCGGTCGACGGAGCCGGAGATCTCGGAGAGCTGACGGATGACGGTCCGGATCTCGTCGCCCCACTTGGTCCCGCGGACCTGCCCCAGGTACAGGGCCACGAGGTAGCAGGCCACGAGCTGGGTGAGGAAGGCCTTGGTGGAGGCGACGGCGACCTCGGGACCGGCGTGGGTGTAGAGCACGGCGTCGGACTCGCGCGGGATGGTCGAGCCGTTGGTGTTGCAGATGGCGAGGACCTTCGCGCCCTGCTCACGGGCGTGCCGCAGCGCCATCAGGGTGTCCATCGTCTCGCCTGACTGCGAGATGGCGATGACGAGGGTGTGCGGGTCCAGGATCGGGTCGCGGTAGCGGAACTCGCTGGCGAGCTCGGTCTCGCACGGGATCCGGGTCCAGTGCTCGATGGCGTACTTGGCGATCATCCCGGCGTGGAAGGCGGTCCCGCAGGCGACGATCACCACCTTGTCGACCTCCCGGAGCTCACCCCGCGTGATCCGCACCTCGTCGAGGTGGAGGATGCCCTCCGGGTCGATCCGGCCGAGGAGGGTGTCGGTGACGGCCTTGGGCTGCTCGGCGATCTCCTTGAGCATGAAGGAGGCGTAGCCGCCCTTCTCGGCGGCGGAGGCGTCCCAGTCCACGTGGTACGCACGCACCTCGGCGGGCTCCCCGTCGAACCCGGTGACCACGACGCCCTCCCGCCGCAGCTCGACCACCTGGTCCTGGCCGAGCTCGATCGCGGAGCGGGTGTGGGCGATGAACGCGGCGACGTCGGAGGCGAGGAAGGCCTCGCCGTCGCCCACCCCGACGACGAGCGGCGAGTTCCGCCGGGCCCCGACCACGACGTCGGGCGCGTCCGCGAACACGGCGACGAGGGTGAAGGCACCTTCGAGGCGCCGGCAGACCTGCCGCATCGCCTCCGCCGGGTCCGCGCTCTGCGAGTACGCCTCGGCGAGGAGGTGGGCGACGACCTCGGTGTCGGTCTCGGAGAGGAGGTCGTGGCCGCGCCCGCCCAGCTCGGCGCGGAGTGCGGCGAAGTTCTCGATGATCCCGTTGTGGACGACGGCGACGCGTCCGGCGTTGTCGAGGTGCGGGTGGGCGTTGGTGTCGGTGGGTCCGCCGTGGGTGGCCCACCGGGTGTGCCCGATCCCGGCGCTCCCGGCCGGAAGCGGCTGCTCGACCAGCACCTTCTCCAGGTTGACGAGCTTCCCGGCCTTCTTGGCGGCGGCCAGTCCCCCGTCGGCCAGGATCGCGATCCCCGCGGAGTCGTACCCCCGGTACTCCAGCCGCTTGAGACCGGCGACGACGACGTCCTGCG
>NZ_JAELVH010000238.1 GCF_019399235.1 Streptomyces poriferorum
TCGATTCTCGTCACCCGCTCCATGAGAAAGCCCCAGGCCAGCGGCCGGGGGCTTCTTTGTTGTCTGGACCAGTTCAAGGCTCTCGCACCAGATCCGCACCAGAAGGCCCCTGATCAGCCTTCTTACGGGCGGACCGCACGAGGTCATCCAGCCCGCTCGCCACCTCCTGCTGTCGCTCAAGGTCCGAGTGCTGGTAGATCAACGCGGCCTTCTCCGACGACTGGCCGGCGCGGACCATCGTGTCCTTGAGCGTGGCACCGGACCGGGTGGCCAGGGTGTGACCGGTGTGACGAAGATCGTAGAAGCGGAAGCCGTCCGGCATGCCGACGAGCACGCGAGCCCTGCGCCACTTCCGCCCGAATGTGGAACGCCGGAAGGGCTTGCCCTTCTCCCCCACGAACAGCAGTCCTTCCGGGCCCTTCTCGGCGTACCAGTCGAGGTGTCGCCGAAGGTCGGTCCGCAGAAAGGCCGGCAGGACCACGACCCGCTTGCCCGCATCCGACTTGGTGTCGCCAGGAGCGCGGCGACCGGTGGTCAACTCGGGAGCCGCCATGCGGACCCGGATGGTCATCTCGTCCAGGTCGACGTCCTTACGCCGGAGCTCCGCCTGTTCCTCCGGGCGCATCGGACCGTAAGCGCCGAGGTAGACCATCAGCCGCCAGCGGGGCCCGAGAGCATCCGCGAGCGCGTCGACCTGGGCGACGGTGGCGATCTGACGTTCGGCGGACGACTCCTTCCCGGCGCCCCGGATGCGGCAGGGGTTGCGGCGGATCAGCTCGTCATCGACCGCGGTCTCCATGACGGCCTTGAGCAGCCGGTAGGCCTTGGCCACGGTCGTGGCTGCTCCGGTGCACGCCAGCCGCTCGGTTCGCCAGGTACGGACACGGGGTGCGGTGATCTCGTCGAGGTCCAGGCTCTCGAAGGTGGGCAGGAGGTGGAGTCGCAGGAGACGCCGGTACAGCTCATCGGTGGTGGCGGAGAGACCGCGCTCGTCCACCCACTGGAGGGCGTACTCCTTGAAGTTCACCGCCCCGGCGTCCGGGTCCTGCCAGTTGCCGCGCGTGAGGTCCGCTTCGACCTGGGAGAGCCAGACCTCGGCGTCCTTCTTGGTGTCGAAGGTCTCGGGTGCTCGGAAGTCCTGTCCGTCCGGGCCCAGGTAGCTCGCAGTCCAGCGGCCGGACCTGTACTGACGCACGGCACCGAAGCGCCGGCGGCTTCCCTTGGCGTTCCCCATCAGGCAGCCCTTCCGTAGCGGGAGCGACGGCGGCGGATCGGCTGGACGGTGTTGCCCTCGATGTACGCCTCCAAGACGCTCGCCTTGATGCGCACGTGGCTGCCGACCTTGACGAAGGCGATGCGGCGTTCGGCGACGAGGCGGCGCGGAAAGCGTGTGGTGGTGCCGAGGCGTTCGGCGGCTTGGTCGACGGTGAGCAGGGGGTCAGTCACGACCGGTCTCCTTCCAGGGCGAGGGCTTCGCGTGCCGTTTCTCGGTTGTGTTGCAGGTCTCTGGCGATCGAGGCGGCGAGGAGGGACTCGCCGGGGCTGTGGCCCTGTCCGGCGTACTGCCAGTCGGCGAGGACGAGGACGGTCGGGTCCTGGTCCGGGTCGGGCAGGCCGAGTTCCTCGCGCTGCTGGGCTGCGCGGTAGTCGGCGCGGATCTGGCGGAGTGCGCCGAGGGTGGTGGAGTAGCGGCGGGACTTGGTGGAGAAGTGGCCGCGGAAGCCGAGCATGTGTGCCCAAGCCCTCAGTCGCCGGTCTGGGTAGAGCGCATCGAGGTCGAAGCAGGCTTCGATGAGGCGGCGCGGGTGGTCGGGTACGTCGAGGAGGGCCAGGGCCTCGCGGTTGCCGATGCGGCGGTCGACGGTGCCGGTCGTCTCGGCTGCTTTGGTCGCGTACTTGGCGACGTAGGAGGCGACGGCCTGTTCGGTGATGTCGGTCCCGGCGTCGAAGGCGCGGATGGGGCGGATGTCGAGCTGGGTGCCCCAGCGCAGGGGGCGGGCGGGTTGGCCGGCGGCGGCTGGGACGGTGATGGTCGTGTACGCGTGCGCGGCGGCGGCGCGGATGGAGTCGCTGAGCAGTTGCACGGAGGCCCAGGAGGGTGGCGGACTGTCGGGTCCGTCCGGACCGTCGAGGCGAATGACGGCGTGGAAGTGGACGGCGCCGCGCTTCTGGAACTCGGCGACCTTGCCGTACGAGATCCGTGCCGCTTCTTTCAGTTCGCGTTGGGTGAGGCCGGCGCGGGCGGCGATCTCGCGGCGGAGGCGGTTGGCGAAGCGCTGCCAGAGGTCCCCGGCGTGGTTGTTGAAGAGGACCGCGCCCGCGTAGTCGTACGTGTTCGGGGCGAGCGGGGTGCCGAGGGCATCGTCATCCGTGCTGTGAGCGGTGCCGCAGCGGCAGCGGCCGGAGTCGGGGCGGTTGTGGACCGGGCCGAAGGACGGGGCGGTGAGCGTGGCGAAGACGCGGGGATGGTCGCGGACGGTGGCGGGGACGTCCTTGTCCTGGTCGCCCGCGAGTCCGGCGCGGATCAGGTGGTAGGTGTCGGCGGAGTAGGTCCAGGCACAGGCCGCGCAGCGTGAGGCGCGGCGGTTGCCGCAGGCGACGCGGAGTCGTCCTCCGGGCTCGGCGCTGGTGGAGTAGCGGTAGAGGGTCTGGCCGGTGGTCCTGTCCTTGGTGAGGGTCCAGCCGGAGAGGTGGATGGGGTTGGAGCATCCGCCGGTGCGGCGGATCTGGTCCTGCCAGCGGTCGAAGCCGGTGGACCCGGCCACCCGCAGCAGATCGCCGAGGGTGGCCGGGTCCAGGCTCGCGAGGATCGAGTCCGTCACGCGTGCTCCCGCTGGACGACCGGGGCGGGAGTGGCGGTGCGGGGCGAGCCGGTGCCGCGGCAGAGGTGGCAGGCGACCAGGAGGGTGGCGCGGGTGCCGTTGTCGAGGAGCGTGCCGGTGTCGATGGCGACGACGGGGAAGCCGTTGCAGTCCGGGCAGAGACGCGGCGGGGCAGGGCTGTGCTGGGCCATGGTGGCGGTCCTTTCGGCTGCGGTTGGAAGGGGCCGGGCTGTCCGGGCGGCGGCGATGCTTGGCGGCTTGTGCGCCGCCCGGGGGCCGGTCAGCGGCGCTGGTCTGCGGAAGTGATGAGCGAGCGGATGACCAGGGCGCAGATGGCGACGGATGCGCCGGTGACGGCGACCGCAAGGAGCATCGAGACCAGGACCGCGCCGACGACCAGGACGACGGCCGTCCCACCTCCCACGAGGGCGACGACGGCGCCGGGCGTGAGCTGCACGGTGGGCCTGGCCGCACTGGTCGGGACAGTCAGCGGGGCAGGGCTCGGCGGGGTGTGCTGGACCACGGCTGTCGGCTCGACGACGGTCGGTCGGGTGATGAGGCCGGTGGGCTGGGGCATGGTCGGGACCTTGGGCTTGAGCACGATGGATCTCCCTTCGCAGGTGGCTACTTGACGGCGGTGTCGATGACGGGAGCAAGGAGGCTGTCGGCGAGGAGGTAGCCGCCGAGCAGGAGGACGGCGACGAGCCAGATGGGCGGGCGCATGAGCTTGATGCCGAGCCAGCCGACGATGATCAGGGCGAACCAGAGCGGGACATCCACGGGGCCGTTCTCCTATCGGGCGGTGCAGCGGTGGGTGCGGGCAGCCAGCTGGGCGGCGCTCTGGCTGGAGTAGTCGGCGGACCAGCCGCAGCGGTCGGCGCTGCAGACGGCGGCGTGCTTGGTCTGGCCGCGGTGGTCGCGGTGGGTGCCGATCTGCACGGGGCCGATTCGCATCACGGAGTGGAAGTGGTCACGAGCGGGCATGGCGGTGGTTCTCCCGTCTGGTCAGGCGAGTTGGGCGGCGATGGTCTCGGCGAGCTGTGGCGGGACACCGAGCCGGGCGCGCAGGGTGTCGGTGTCGATCGGGGCGCCGGTGCGGGCGTGGTGGTCGGCGGCGAGCTTGCGGGCGTGGTCGACCAGCGCGGCCGGGACCGACGGACCGGCCGGGGCGAGTGCCGGGGTGTTCTCGCCAGCTGCGGTGATCGGCTCGGGCTCGGGTGCCGGATCGGGGGCGGGTTCCCGCTCGACTTCTGTCCCGGAATGCGGGACTGCGGGTGCCGGCGGAACGAGCTCCGGCTCCTCGGCGGAGTGCGAGTGGGCGAGGAGGGTGCCGCCGAGGAAGGCGAGCGCGGGCCATCCCGCGATGCCGAACCGCAGCCAGGCCGGCGGGTGGGTGAGGTCGAGGAATCCGGCGGTCGCGACGTTGGCACCCAGCGAGGCGAACAGTGCGATCAGGAACCAGCACCAGGCCAGCCGAGACGGACCCTCACTGCGCAGGCGCCGCCAGGCAGCGACCAGGAGCAGGTCCACCGAGATCGGGTAGGCCCAGGCCTTCCAGCCGTCCTGCCCAGCGGCGTCGGCGAGGTCGTGCAGGTGGGCGAAGGAGAGGGCACCGGCGATGACGGCCTGGACCAGGACGGCGTCCACGCGGAACGCGGGGCGGGCCATCAGACGCCCCCGGGGTGGTCGGTGCCGCCGATGGGGTCGTAGCCGGGCGGGAACATCCCCGGCGGCGGCTCAGGAAGCGACACGGCCAGGGACGGACCAATGGAGTCGATGAACGCGTCGTCGGCACCCGGCATTTCCGCATACAGGGCCAGAGCGCCGAGCATCAGGACGGTGCGGTGGAAGTCCTCGATGTGCTCACACATGGGAGTCGGTCTCCCTTCCTTCAGGCATGGAGCGGGTAGGGACCTGGCGCGATGCGGTCGCGCCGACCGGGGGTGCGGGAGGACTCAGGCCGTGGCGGGGGTGGCCTTGGCGAGCGGCTCGGAGGCCGGGGCCAGGGAACCGACCATGGGGCGGAAGGCCGCGAGGACGGGCAGGGCCGGGGTGCGGTCGGCGTGCCGGTTGCAGATGTTCACGGCCTGGCGCAGCGAGGTGTGCGGGGCGCGGATGCGGGCCCAGCCGCCGGAGGAGTCGCCGGTGACGGCGATGCCGGGTGTCTCGGTGGGAATCTGGATAGCGGCCAGGACAGCGTCCGGAGCGATGTCGCCGAAGGCCATGTTGGCGGAGGACTCGTCATTGACGCGGTGGGCGGTGCGGCCGGTGAGCTGGGCGCGGAGCATCGTGATGCCCTTGCCGAGTTCGGAGCCGAAGCGCTGTCCGCAGATCTCCAGGTAGATCCCGGCAGCGCGGCCGAGCTGGGCGAGGCGGACCAGTGCGGTGATGATCCGGTCGCGACGCTTCTCCTCGTCCTTGGACGCGAACAGGGCCAGTTCGGCGACCTCGTCCACCAGGACCACGACCGGCACCGGCCGCAGGTGTTCGGGCAGGTCCCAGATGTCAGCGGCTATTGCCGCGTCCGGCACGTTCACCGTGATCCGCTGTTCAGCCCGGATCAGTTGGTAGACGTTCTCCATGTGTGTGACGAGAGCTTCGAGGAGCTCCAAGGCGGTGTCGGGATTGTCGGCGAGGGCGGAGAACCGGCGGGCCAGTGGAAAGAGTTCGACGCCTTGCTTGCAGTCGATTCCGACCAGTGCGACGTCCATGGGCGCGAGGCCGGCCACCAGGTTGCGCTGGTAGACAGACTTCCCCGACTCGGTGGCGCCGAGGGTGAGCCCGTGCGGAACGCTGCGGTAGTCCCGGTAGTGGACCGCCCCGTCCTCGCGCAGGGCGACCGGTACCCGCATCGGTGCAGGGTCGGTCTTCGCGGGCATCTGCACCCGCTTGAGCACGTCATATCCGGTCATCCGCACTTCGACGACGCCGGAGCGCAGTTCGCGTGAGGTCACGCCGTACATGCCGAAGGAGTGGCGCAGCCGGTCCGAGGCTGCGGAGACGTCGAACGCGTCTTGTCCGGGGCGGAGCTTGAGGCGTAGCACCAGGCCGGTGCGGGTGGGGTGGACGCGCAGGATGCGCGGGGCGCGGGACTCCGGCACGGGCCGGTTCGCGATCCGGGCCAGGGCCAGACGCCAGCGGGAGGGCGGGACGGTCAGCCCGCACGCGTCCATCACGGAGACGTAGCGGACCAAGACCCGCACAGCGGCTAAGACAGCGCCGAAGGCCAGCCAGTACCAGGCGGGGCGCCGCCACCGCAGGATCACTGCGGCAGCGACAACCAGCACCAGGGCGACCGTGAAGCCGGTCACGCTCAGGCCGCCTTCGACTGCGATGCAGCGGCGGCGAGCGAGGTGACAGCGACCGCGCGGAACGCGATCCCGTGCCGCTTCTGCCCGTTGAACTCGTTCTCCCACGCCGACGCGACCAGACCCGTCAGCGCTACCGGGGTGCCCATGGCCAGGTCCTCGGAGACGCCCGGCTGGGGAACGGTGAGCTTGAGGATCTCCACCTCGTCCGGCGTGGAGAACATGACCTCCACCGTCATCAGCGTCACGCCGTCCTTGTCGAGGGCGATCTCACCGGTACGGCGGTCCTTGACCTTGGGCTGGGGGGCCTTGGCAACCATCACGGTCGCGTTCGTGGTGTCGACGGGAATCTGACGCACAGCAGATCACTCCTCTGTAGGTGCTGAACTCCGTCACTCATGTATATGAGTGACATAAAGAAGAGTGCATCACTCCTGTACATGAGTCAACCCGCTACGAAGAGGAAATCGCAGCGGGCTGGGGTGAGTTGAGCGGACGTCAGTCGGTGGCGGGGATCCTGTAGCTGAAGACGAACTGGTCAGCGGCCATGAGGGTGTCGCAGACCTCGACCACACGACCCTCTTCGGTCACGGCATCTCGGATGAGGTGAATGACCGGGGCGCCGGGGCTCAGTGCGAGTTCGGAGGACTCCGCCTTCGAGGCCGGCCGCGCCTGGAGGGTCTCGACGAACTCCGCGAAGACATGGCCGTCGTCTTCCAGCCGGGCGTAGATCCCACCGGGGCCGGGGTTCTCGGAGAACAGCTCTGGGATGTCCTTCACAACGTCCCACGGCAGGTAGGACGTTGCAGTCTCGACCGGGGTGCCGTTGCGGAAGTAGAGGCGGCGGCGGGCCAGTACCTTGGATCCGGGGTCCACACCGAGACGCTCCGCGATGTCGGCGGGTGCATCGGCGGGGCCGATGAACAGCACGCTCACCTTGGCGGTCGCGCCGGCCTGCTCCGACTCCGCGAGGTACGCGGCCTTGCCACCCTTGCGATGCGAGCGCCGGAAGCGATCGGAAGACCGATGACGCACCGGGGGTCGGGCCTTCACCAAGGACCCCTTGCCGTGCCGGGTCTCCACCAGGCCGCTTGCACGGACCTCCACCATGGCCTTACGGATCGTCCCGCCGGATACACCGTAGCGGTCCACCAACTCGGATTCGCTGGGCACCATGTCGCCGGGCTTGAGGACACCGGCCCGGATCTGCTGAACGATCTCCTCGGCGATCTGAACGTACCGAGGTACGGCCCTGTCACCTCCTACTGCTGTTCCCATCGACCTACTCACTCTCCTATGCTCCTGTACATGAGTAACAGCGCCCAGGAAGCTCCGTCAACGCCGAAGCACAGTGTGTCCGTGGCGGGGGCTGTCGTGCGCGAGGACGGCCGACTCCTGGCGATCCGCCGCGCGGACAACGGGACATGGGAGCTTCCGGGCGGAGTGCTGGAGCTGGAGGAGTCCCCGGAGCAGGGCGTCAGCCGCGAGGTCTGGGAAGAGACCGGCATCCGCGTCGAGGTCGACGAGCTCACAGGCGTCTACAAGAACACGACCAGGGGCATCGTCGCCATGGTCTTCCGGTGCAAGCCTTCCGGGGGCACCGAGCGCACATCATCCGAATCGACCGCGGTCGACTGGCTCACCCCGGAGCAGATCACCGAGCGCATGTCCGAGGTCTACGCAATCCGTCTACTCGACGCCTTGGACGGAGCCGGCCCGCACGTGCGGAGCCATGACGGCCATCGGCTGAACAAGACACAGTGACGGCTCCAGGCCCTCAAGAGAGGATGAGCCGTGATGAAGCTCTACCCCTTGTTCAGCGCCTCCTGGACGGCGACATTGCCAGCGAAGCCGAAGGCGACGAGATCCTGGACGCCCTGCACCGCGGACTCGCTTGCCCCCACATCAGCGAGTACATCTACTGGGACTTCGATCCCGACCCAAGCGCGGACAGGATCATCGATCGAGCGTTGGCCTACAAGCCGATCGCGCTCTGACCCAAGGAGCGCGGTAAGAGTTTCTCTACTTCATCAAGACCCGCGCACGGCGCGGGCGCGCGCCGCCTCAGCGGCGCGGCCTGCCTCTGTCTTCGCCCCGGCTGGCCGCGCCAGGCGGCGCGCTCGGCAGCTGCGGGCATGAAGGGGAGACCCCTCTGTGGCTGGGGCGGTCGGCTCCACGGCTTTAGCCACCTCCCCGGTTCGGGTCCCGCGTCGAGCAAGACCAGGGGGCCACTCGTTCAAATTCCGGGCAGGATCACAGCCTGCCCGAGTTGCCGGCCAGCGTATGGCCCCCTGATCATGCTCGACCCCAAACCGGGCAGGACACCGGCCAAACCCGCTCCGCCGACGGGCCAAACTCGGCCCGCCTCGCCGCATAAAAACCGGTGTCGTACTCTGAACTAGCGCGTCAACCGGTCGTTGTCGTTCGGGTGAGATTGGATCGTCGGTCTAGACAAGGTCGCCCCGATCCGCCTTAATAGCCTCTACCTTCGGATGACAGCTCAGTGCACGACCGCAAGGGCATGGGAGAGGGGTGGAAGGCCTTCGGCCCCCCACCCCTCGGATACAGCAGGAGTTAGATGGTTGCAGCCATCTAACGACTCAGTTAGGCAGTCATAGCCTGGCTGAGCGTCCGGTAGGCGCACTCGCCCTTACGGTCGATGCACGGCGGAAACGTGGCCCCCTTCTCATGGAAGGTAGTGACACCGTGCTGGTCCTCGTACGAACCGGTCGTCGGGACTCGCTGCCCGGTCTTCCACTCGCCGTTCGGCCCCTTGGGCCAGTTTCTCTTGCTCATGTGCGGTTCCTTTCTGGGGATTATCTATGGACGTGATCGATCTGAGCTCGCGGAGGTCCGCGGCTCGGGCTGTTCCAGACACCGCCATCTGCACGTGCGGCAGCGGCTGGTTCGAACTCCGGGTCTCCGGAGGATCCGGGGCCGGCGCAGTCTGCCTTCGCCAGGACGGCACCGTTTCGGGATACGCCGGTACGCCTTGCTGTATGGAGTGCGGTAAAGCCTGGGCTCCCCGATAGCTTCACCAGTCAGTCACCGTCGCCCTCGTCCGGAGCAGCGTCGGTAAGGCGATCCTGTACGACCAGCGGCAGAACCCAAGAACGATCAGGCATCCGCCCCACCAACCCGGCCTTGAAGGCTCGCTGGTAGACCATGTTGATGGCGGACTTTGGTGCCTTCCATCGAGGATTGACCCACCCGCGGCGCTCCCACTCGTCGCGGATCTCCTCCATGCGCATCGGCCGACCGGCTTCGGCCAAGAGCTGGACGGCCCTCTCAATCGAGACTGAGCCGCCTGCTACCTCGTCACGCCGTCCGGGTTCTCGCTGCTGCCCCGCCTCACCTTCGGGCCGGACCGATCCGGAGGAGTGGCTGAGTTCGTTGGGATCCGGCTCAGGGCTGGCGAAGGAGTCACCAGGGTCAAGCAACTGCTTGAGCCCAAAGACGACGGCGCGCAGATTCCGGACACGCTCCCGAATCTCCCGCAACTCGCCCTCGGCTTCGGCGAGCTGCCGCTGCGACACCTCCAGGGCGCCCCTCAGAGTCTTGTTCTCCTCCATGCTTACAGAGTACCAGAACTCTGAACGAACGTTTAAACGTGGCAACATCTGAACTCATAGCCAGCATTCAGGCCTGGCTTTCCAAGGTCAGAGACGTCAGCTTAGCTGGTAAATAAGGTGCAAAATGGCCATATCGTGCCTACTTGTAAGTCGTCCGCACGAATGCCCGCCTACCCGAGTCGATTGCACTGACCGATCGGTCCCTAGACGTCACGTCGTGCCAGTGCGCGCCATACTGAGCGGCGAACCGCGGTCACCGCTGGCTACCTCGCTAGCTCTCGTTCGCAGCATTTCGGACAGTCCACATTGGTCATTCTCATAGCGACGACCGGAGTTGCGGTGGCTCCCAGGCTCATGGCACACAAGGTGACTCTGACGAGGCCGCCCGGATCGACGGCGCCAACACAAGGGGACTGCGCACTAGGTGTTCTGTCCACGGAGGTTGGGTGCGGTGACAGTGATCACCGTCTGGGGATCTTGAACGAGTGAGGGCCTTCCGGGTTCGGTGTGGATTGCGACGTCTACACCAGCCCGAAAGGCCCTCATGCCCCACCGTAATGCACCCCTGACCGAGACCGGACGCCTGCGGCTGGCCCGCTGCGTTGTCGAGGACGGGTGGCCCCTGCGCCGGGCCGCCGAACGCTTCCAGGTCTCGCCCACGACCGCCCAGCGGTGGGCCGGCCGCTACCGGACCCTGGGCGAGGCCGGGATGACAGACCTCTCCTCCCGCCCCCACCACAGCCCCCGCAGGACCCCGACCCGCACCGAACGCCGCATCATCAAGGTCCGTGTCCTTCGCCGATGGGGGCCCGCCCGCATCGCCCATCTGCTGGGCTTGGTGCCCTCAACCGTGCACCGCGTCCTGACCCGATACAGCCTGGCCCGGCTCAGCCACCTGGACCGGGCCACCGGCCGCGTCATACGCCGCTACGAACGCGACCGGCCCGGCGAACTCGTGCACGTGGACATCAAGAAACTCGGCAACATCCCCGACGGCGGCGGCCACAAGGCCCTGGGCCGCCAGGCAGGCCGCAAGACCCGCTCCGGAGCTGGCTACAGCTACATCCACACCGCCGTCGACGACCACTCCCGCCTCGCCTACAGCGAGATCCACACGGACGAGAAGAAAGAGACCGCCACCGCCTTCTGGGCACGCGCACACGCCTACTTCACCGACGTCGGGATCACCGTCGAACGAGTCCTGACCGACAACGGCGCCTGCTACAAGTCCTACCTCTGGCGAGAGACCCTGACCGAGGCCGGGATCACCCACAAGCGAACCCGGCCCTACCGACCGCAGACCAACGGCAAGGTCGAACGCCTCAACCGCACCCTGCTCGACGAATGGGCCTACGCAAAGCCCTACCGCTCAGAGCAGGAGCGACGCGACGCCTTCCCCCACTGGCTGCACTCCTACAATCACCACCGCGGCCACACCGCACTCGCAGGCAAACCACCCGCCAGCCGCGTCCCCAACCTCACAGGGCAATACACCTAATACA
>NZ_JAELVH010000239.1 GCF_019399235.1 Streptomyces poriferorum
GGGTGGTGGCGGGCCGGGCGTCGGGGAAGGAGAGGAAGACCATGACCGCGTCGAGGGTGTGGTCGGGGCGCGGATAGGCGCCGTTCCAGCTGTCCACACCGAGCGAGTGGTGGACGTCGGTCCGGGGCAGCGCGCAGGGGGCCGCCTCTCCGGAAGCGGCCACGGCGGGGCCTGCGACCAGAGAGGTGGCGGCGAGTGCGAGGAGGGAGATCAGTCCGGCCGCCACCGCGCGGGGGCTGGGTCTCTCCACCCCTCCGGGCCCTTGCTGACGCGGCACATCTACCTCCGGTGCGGGGTGCGGGCTCCAGGACCCTCCTGACCACCTTGTGGCGTTTCATGAGGTACGTCCTGTTGGGCTGCACCAGTCGGGTCAGCGGCCGAACCGAGCACATGTTTCACGGACAGTCACAATCGATCACCGAGGCGCCGGGACAGACCAGAACCGCGCAGAAACAATCAGGCGAGGGCAAACCGGGTCGCCCTGCGAATGGCTCAAGCACGGCAGACGCGGGGTCCGTAACCGTCGGGGCGCTGGAACGGCCGAGGCGCCAGCCTCTATGCTTCACCTCGCTATCCTGCGCGGTTCCCGCCCCTGACGACGGCGCTCCACGCGGCGGGCCAGTCCGACCAGAGGCGTCCGGGACAGAACTGCACGGCGGGAGCGAACGGTGAGCGGAACCTCCGAAGGGCCCAGGCCCGCGGCAGGCACAGCAGCCCCTTCCCCACCGTCACCCCTCACGGAGCGTGACGACATGTGGCCGTCCGCCGGGTCGCCGTCCGAGCTGCACGACTACCGTGCCGCGTTCAGGGCCGCCACCCTGCCGATGGCCGTCGTCGACCACGAGGGCCTGATCGTCACAGCCAACGAGGCCTTGGCCGCGCTGACCGGTGTGGGAGCGGCGGCGCTGACCGCCCAGTCCGCATCCGACCTGGTCGATCTCGCCGCGGACGGCCGCACCTGGCACGCGTACCGCGAGGTGCTGCACGGCCGGCGCTCCCGCTTCCGCTGCACCAGCAGGCTCAAGCACCCCGACGGGCGCTCGCTGTGGGCCGAGATCACCGTCGTGCCGATGACCGCGGCCCCCGAGCAGGGCGCCGGAGCCGCGCCCCGCCAGGTGCTGCTGTCCGTCGCCGACGTCAGCGACCGGCGCGAGCTCCAGAAGCGGCTGCGCCACCTCCAGATGCACGACCCGGTGACCCGGCTGCCCAACCGGACGCTGTTCTTCGAGCGGCTCTCGGCGGTCCTGGAGACGGCGCCGTACCAGGACGACAGCATGCCCGGGCGGGGCCGGATCGGGCTCGTCTACCTCGACCTGGACGGCTTCAAGGCCGTCAACGACACCCTGGGCCACCGGGTCGGCGACCGGCTGCTGGCCGCCGTCGCCGCCCGGCTCACGGACTGCGCCGAGCAGGAGGGCCCGCATCCCACGGGCGCCCATCTGGTGGCGCGCATGGGCGGGGACGAGTTCGCGATCCTGGTCGAGGAGTCCACCGGTACGCAGCAGCTGACCGACCTCGCCCGCACGGTGCTCGCCGCGCTGCAGCAGCCCTTCGACCTGGCAGGTCAGCGGCTCTCGGTGTCGGCGTCGATCGGCGTGGTGGAGCGGCCCGTCGCGGGCACCTCGGCCACGGGTCTGATGCAGGCGGCGGACACGACGCTCTACTGGGCGAAGGCGGACGGCAAGGCCCGCTGGACCCTCTTCGACCCCGAACGCAACGCGCACCGGATGACCCGGCAGGCCCTGTCGTCCAACCTCCGCCCGGCGGTCGAGCGCGGCGAGTTCACCATCGAGTACCAGCCGCTGGTCTGCATGGCCGACGGGGTCGTACGGGGGGTGGAGGCGCTGGTGCGCTGGAACCACCCGCAGTTCGGCATGCTCTCGCCGAATCGGTTCGTCGCGATCGCCGAGGAGGACGGCTCGATCGTGCAGCTCGGCCGCTGGGTGCTGCGGGCGGCCTGCCGGCAGGCCAGACGGTGGCAGCTGGACCACCCGGACGAGCCGCCGCTGTTCATCAGCGTCAACGTCGCCGTACGCCAGGTCTGGGATTCCGACCTGGTCACCGATGTCGCGGAGATCCTCGCGGAGACCGGCCTGGACCCGGCGCTGCTGCAACTGGAGCTGACGGAGTCCGCAGTGATGGGGTCGGCCGGCCGGCCGCTGCAGGCCCTCCAGTCGCTCAGCGACATGGGCGTCCGGATCGCCATCGACGACTTCGGGACCGGCTACTCCAACCTCGCCTATCTGAGCCGCCTGCCGGTCTCCGTCCTGAAGCTGGACGGAGCCTTCGTGCGCGGTTTCCGGTACGAGGACGGTACGCATCCCAGCCCCGCCGACGAGACGATCGTCGAGGCCATGGTCCAGCTGGCCCACCGCCTGGGCCTGACCGTCACCGCGGAGTGCGTGGAGACGGCCGGCCAGGCGGAGCGGCTGCGCCGGATCGGCTGCGACACCGGGCAGGGCTGGCTCTACTCCCGCGCGGTCGCCCCGGAACGCATCGCGGAACTGCTCGGCGCCCGGGCCCTGAAGGCCTGAGCACCGACAGCCCCTCAGGCCCCCGGCAGGCCGTACGCGTCCGCGATGAGGCCGTAGCTGCGCAGCCGGGCCTCGCCGCCGTGGGCGTTGGCGGTGATCATCAGTTCGTCGGCGCCGGTGCGCTTGGCCAGGTCGTCGAGGCCGGTACGGACCTCGTCCGCGGTGCCGTGGACGATGTTCACGAGCCAGCTGTCGACGAACTCCCGCTCCATCGGGGTGAAGGCGTACGCCTCCGCCTCCTCGGGTGTCGGGACCAGGCCGGGGCGGCCGGAGCGCAGGCGGAGCATCGACAGCGCGCCGGTCAGCACCTGGCGGCGGGCCTCCCGCTCGTCGTCGGCGGCCAGGGCGGCGACGCCGATCAGGGCGTACGGGGCGTCCAGCACGGCGGACGGCTTGAAGGACTCGCGGTACAGCTCCAGGGCCGGAATGGTGTTCTGGGCCGAGAAGTGGTGGGCGAAGGCGAAGGGCAGGCCGAGCATGCCGGCCAGCCGGGCGCTGAAGCCGGAGGAGCCGAGCAGCCACAGCGGCGGGCGGCCCGGCGACTGGACACCGCCCTCGGAGGTGGCCTGGACGGGGCCGGGGACCGCGTGGATGCGGGCGTAGGGGTGGCCGTCGGGGAAGTCGTCGTCCAGGAAGCGGGTGAGCTCCATGAGCTGCTGCGGGAAGTCGTCGGCACCCTCGTTCAGCCGCTCGGTGCGGCGCAGGGCGGCGGCGGTGGCGCCGTCCGTGCCGGGGGCGCGGCCGAGACCGAGGTCGACGCGGCCGGGGGCCATGGCCTCCAGGGTGCCGAACTGCTCGGCGATGACGAGCGGGGCGTGGTTGGGCAGCATGACACCGCCGGAGCCGAGCCGGATGCGTTCGGTGTGGGCGGCGGTGTGGGCCAGGATCACGGCCGGCGAGGACGAGGCGACGCCGGGCATCGAGTGGTGCTCGGCGACCCAGTAGCGGTGGAAGCCGCGGCGTTCGGCGAGCTGGGCGATCTCGACACCGGTCCGCAGGGCCTGGGTCGCGGTGCGGCCCTGTCCCACGGTGACGAGGTCAAGCACCGAGAGGGGCACGGGTGCCGTCCCCTCCGCCTTGCCACGGATCTCGTCGCCTCGAATCTCGTCCACGTCCTGGCCTCTCCGGTGGTGCGTCTGGTCCGGAGCAGTGCAACAGGAGGTGGACTCCGCTTATTCCCCTCGCCGGGCGGCGAAGTCCGGTTCAGGACCGCTTGCCGTGGGCGTAGGACCGTCCGCTCCCCCACTCCACCGGGGCGGGCGGCGATTCGCGGGCTTCGAAGAGGGTGCCGAGCCGGGGCGACCAGGCGGGGCGGTCGGCCAGTCGCAGGGCCTCGCGGGCGGCCACCTGGTTCGCGGTGAGGACGGGCTTGCCGAGGAACTCCTCCAGGGCGGGGAGGTGGCTGACCGTGTGCAGGGCCGTGTCCGGCAGCAGTACGGCGTCGGCCTCGGGGCGGTCGGCCGCGGCGGCCAGCTCCTTCAGCCGGTCGAGCCCCCAGCCCGCGGCCTCGGTGGCGCCGGTGGCGCCCGCCGCATGGGTGGCAACCACGTCCATGCCCGCGGCCCGCAGGAACGCGGTGAACTCCGCGGCGATGGCCTCGGGGTAGGTCGCGGCGACCGCGACCCGGTTGGCGCCCAGTTTCCGTACGGCGTGGACGAAGCCGATGGACGTACTGGAGGCCGGCACGCCCGCCGCCCGCGCCACGGCCATGACCTGGTCATGGGCGCCCTGTGGCCCGTACAGGAAGCTTCCGCCGTCGCACGCCCAGACGACGGACTGGACTCCCGAGCGCTGGAGTTCCTCGACACCGGCGGCGAGCCGGCCGGGGGCGCCGAGCTCGCGCAGGGCGTCCTCGCGATAGGCGTCGTCGGGGCTCTCGGTGTGGCGCACGACGAGCCTGATGGTGCTGTCGAGCAGGATCTCCATGCGCGGGTAGTCGTCCTCCGCGAAGTGGCCCGGGTAGAGGAATCCGACGGTCGTCATGTCCACCCTTCCTGTTACTGCCTGCACTGCTGGTACTGCGCTCTTTACCGCTTCTCATCCCAGTATTCCCCCATCCGCCCCGTCACCGCTCCGGCCTGTTGACGGGGTGGGGTGCGACTGCGAGCGTGGTGCCTCCGCAGCCTCAGCCGATCCCAGCCGACGCGGAGGAACCGCCCCCATGCCGGAGCCCGTCCTGCTCGTCCTGGACGCCGATCCGCCGCCCCGTCTCGGCGCCCTGACCGGGCGGGTGCAGGTCCGGCACACCGACGCCGCGGGCCTGGCCGGGGTGCTGCCCCACGCCGACGTGCTCCTGGTCTGGGACTTCACCTCGGACGCCGTCCGGTCCGCCTGGCCGGGCGGCGGCCCGCGCCCGGCCTGGGTGCACACCGCGAGCGCGGGAGTGGACCGGCTGCTCTGCCCGGAGCTGGCGGAGAGCGACACGGTGGTGACCAACGCGCGGGGCGTCTTCGAGCAGCCGATGTCCGAGTACGTGGCGGGCCTCGTGCTGGCGTTCGCCAAGGACCTCCCCGGCACCCTCGACCTCCAGCGGCGACGCCGGTGGCGCCACCGCGAGACGGTCCGGGTCGCGGGGTCGCGTGCGGTGGTCGTCGGTGCCGGTCCGGTCGGGCGGGAGATCACCCGGCTGCTGATGGCGCTCGGCGTCGAGGTGGCGCTGGTGGGCCGCACGGCCCGGCGCACGATCCACGGGGCCGGCGATCTGGACCGGCTGACCGCCCGGGCGGACTGGGTGATCTGCGCGGCGCCGCTGACCCCGCGGACGTACGGGATGTTCGACAGCAGGTTCTTCGGGCTGATGCAGCCATCTGCCGTGTTCATCAACGTGGGGCGCGGTCCGATGGTGGTCCAGGACGATCTCGTCGGCGCGCTGCGCAGCCGGTGGATCGCGGGGGCGGCGCTCGACGTGTTCGAGCGGGAGCCGCTCGGCCCGGACAGCCCGTTGTGGGACGTGCCCGGCCTGATCGTGTCGCCGCACATGAGCGGCGACGCGGTGGGGTGGCGGGACCGGCTGGGCGAGCAGTTCGTCGCGATGTACGAACGCTGGGAGGCCGGGGAGCCGTTGCCGAACGTGGTGGACAAGCGGCTCGGCCACATCCCGAGTCCGGACACGGAAGGCTGATCCCAACCCGGGCCGTCCGCACCCCACTTCGCCACCCCATGACGGACATCTCCGCATAACACACCGTCATTCACCTTACGCTGCAAGGAAATACACACCGCGCACGATCCGTCGCACTCCGCCCATGTTCGGACACGGGAAGGTCACCCTCCGGCCACCGTTCGGTTACATGCGGCTTCCTCCTGCATAGACGTACGGGATCGGGCAGGCGCCAACCCTGTCCGGACTGTTCGACCCTCCAGGAGATCGCGAACCATGGCTGACTTCCCGAACCTGTCCCGCCGGGGCTTTCTCAACCGATCGGCGGCCGTGGGCGGTCTGCTCGTCGTCCCCGGCCTGCTCACCGCGTGCAGCAAGACCGGCGCCGACTCGGCGGACGGCGAAGGGGCGCTCGACAAGCTCCGCAAGCAGGGCTTCGTCCGGGTCGCGTATGCCGACGAGGCCCCGTACGGCTACATGGAGGGCAAGCAGCTCAAGGGCGAGGCGCCCACCCTGCACCGGGAGATCTTCAAGGCGCTCGGTGTGGACGAGCTGCGCCCCACGCTCTCCGAGTGGGACGGGCTGATCCCGGGCCTCCAGGCCGGCAAGTACGACGTGGTCAGTGCCGGTATGGCGATCACGCCCGAGCGCTGCGCCAACGCCCTCTTCTCGGAGCCCGAGTTCATCTCGCCGACCGCGCTGATGGTGAAGAAGGGCAACCCGAAGAAGATCACCGACCTCGCCTCGGCGAAGGCCGCGGGGATCACCGTCGGAGTGATGGCGGGCGCCGTCGAGGGCTCGTACGCCGAGGGTGCCGGAATAGCCAAGGACAAGATCAAGTCACTGCAGAAGCCGCAGGACGGCGCGGACGCCGTCAAGGGCGGCCGGGTCGACGCGTTCCTGCTGACCGGCATCTCGCTGCGCTGGCTGGCGAAGACCAACCCGGAGACCGAGGTCACCGAGGCCTTCCTGCCGGAGCTCGACGGCGTGAAGCAGTACAGCCCGGGCGGCGCCGTCTTCCGCAAGGGCAACGAGGAGCTGCGGGACGCGTTCAACCGCGAGCTGAAGAAGATCGTCTCCGACAGGTCGCGCTATGTGGAGCTGCTGCGGGACTACGGCTTCGGGGCCACCGAGCTCCCGCCCACCACGCTGAAGACGGCCGATCTGTGCAAGGGCTGACAGGGACGGAACCCACCGCATGAGTGATTTCTTCTCGGCCTTCGCCGACGATCTGCCCCAGCTGCGCTCGGGCCTGTGGGTGACCCTGGAGGCCACCGTCCTGGGCGCGCTGGTGGCGCTGCTGCTGTCGTTCGTCCTCGGCCTGATGTCGATCAGCCGGCTGCTGGTGGCACGCGGCGTCTCGCGCGTGGTCGTGGAGTTCTTCCGCGGCACCTCGCTGTACGTCCAGCTGTTCTGGCTCTACTACGCGATGCCGCCGCTGACGGGGTACGAACTGACCCCGCTGCTCTGCGGCGTCGTCGCCTTCGGCCTCAACTACGGGGCCTACGGCGCCGAGGTGGTGCGCGGTGCCATCAACTCCGTACCGCGGGCCCAGTACGAAGCGGCGGTCGCGCTGAACATGACGCCGCTGCACCGGATGCGCAAGGTGATCCTGCCGCAGGCGTGGGTGCAGATGATCCCGTCCTTCACCAACCTCTTCATCCAGTTGCTGAAGTGCACACCGCTGCTGTGGCTGATCTCGGCGGCCGACCTGATGACCGTGATCGAGAAGCTGCGCAGCCGCACGGGTGAGACCCTCACCGCTTATGTGACCCTGCTGGTCTGCTACTTCGTGCTGGCGTACGCGCTGACCCTGCTGATGAACCTGCTGGAGCGCTCCGCCAAACGCCGGCTCGGCCTGGCGACCGGCGGGGGAAGCCTGCTGAAGTCCCGCAGCGCGGTGACGGCCCCGGCCGCGGGAGGTACCCGGTGAACGAGGGATTCGACTGGAACGCGGCCGGCGACGCGCTGCCGCTGATCCTTCAGGGATTCAAGGTCACCCTGCTGGCCACGGTGCTGGGGACGCTCGTCGCCGCGGTGCTGGGGCTGGCGATCGCGGTGGCCGGACGGGCCCCGAGCCGGTTCGTGACCGTGCCGGTGAAGGTGGTGATGGAGTTCATCCGCTCCACCCCGCTGCTGGTCCAGCTGGTCGGCGCGGCCGCGCTGTTCACCTCGGTGGAGCCCCTGACCATCGGCATCGTGGTGCTGGGCATCCACTACGCCACCTACACCTCGGAGGTGTACCGCGCCGGGATCGACGGTGTGCCGAAGGGCCAGTGGGAGGCCTGCCGGGCGCTGTCGATGACCCCCCGGCGGACCTGGCAGGCCGTGATCCTGCCGCAGGCGGTGCGCAACGTGCTGCCCGCACTCGGGAACTACGCGATCTCGATGTTCAAGGAGACCCCGTTCCTCGCCGTGATCACGGTGCAGGAGATGGTCTTCGAAGCCCGTAAGTACGGGGGTGACCACTTCGCGTACACCGAGGTGTTCACACTTGCCGGACTGGTGTTCCTGGTCGCGAGCTACCCCACGTCACTCCTGATGAGGAAGCTGGAGAAGCGCCTTGGCCACTGAACCTCTCCCCCTGCAGAAGACCGCGGCCACGGCCCCCGAGGACGCCGTCGCGGTCCCCGCCCCCCGGGACTCCGGGCACCCGCTGGTCCGCTTCGACAAGGTCGTCAAGCGGTACGGCGACCATGTCGTCCTCGACCAGCTGGACTTCACGGTCGAGCGCGGCGAGCACGTCACCCTGATCGGGCCCAGCGGCTCGGGCAAGACCACGATCCTGCGGCTGCTCATGACGCTGGAGAAGGTCAGCGACGGCGTGATCCGGATCAACGGCGATCCGCTGACCCACATGCAGGCGGCCGACGGCTCGCTGAAGCCGGCCTCCGAGAAGCACCTGCGCGAGGCGCGGAAGAAGATCGGGATGGTCTTCCAGCAGTTCAACCTCTTCCCGAACATGAAGGTGCTCCAGAACATCACCGAGGCTCCGGTCAACGTCCTCGGCATGGACCGCGACAAGGCGGAGACCCGGGCCCGGGAGCTGCTCGACCTCGTCGGGCTGTCCGCGAAGGTCGACGCGCATCCGTCCCAGCTCTCCGGAGGCCAGCAGCAGCGGGTCGCCATCGCCCGGGCGCTGGCGATGGAGCCGGAGATCCTGCTCCTGGACGAGGTGACGTCCGCGCTGGACCCGGAGCTGGTGGCGGGGGTGCTGGAACTGCTGGGCGACATCGCCAGGAACACCGACATCACCATGCTGTGTGTGACCCACGAGATGAATTTCGCCCGGGACGTGTCGGAGAAGGTACTGATGTTCGACGCGGGACGGGTCGTGGAGTCGGGATCGCCGGAAAAAATCTTCTCCGACCCCGAACATGAACGTACGCGCGAATTCCTCAACGCGGTGCTGTGACCTCGGCATCCGTCGATCGTCTTTGACTCTGGCATATGCCAGACGGGTGCGCCCCTGCTGACGAAGCCGGGGCGCACCAGTCAGTAGTCAACAGCCGCCCATTTTCGGCCTCTTGGCCGCTATCGTGGTGGCAGAGCTTGCGGTCACAACCTGGTAGGGGGAAACCGTGGCGTTGAAGCCCGAACCGACCGCGCCGTTCCATTCGGTGCAGTACGCCCTGCGTGTTCTCGAAACGGTCTCCAAGCACGGTAGCGGTGTGACGGACACCCAGATCGCCCGGGAGACGGGACTGCCCGTCGGGCATCTCGCCTCCCTGCTGCTGACGCTGCGCCGCGAGGGGTACGTCGAGCAGATCACCGACGGCGCGTACGTCACCGGCTCCTCGCTGCTGCTCCTCGGCTCGGGCGCGGCCCGCCGGCAGGCCCTGGAGGCCAAGCTCCAGCAGACGCTGGTCCAGCTGCGGGACTCGGTGGGCGCGGCGGTCTACATCAGCCGGTACGTGGACGGCGAGATCCGCGTCACCCAGTACGCCGACGGCCCGCGGACGCCCGCGGTCAACGAGTGGGTGGACTTCCGCTCGGCGGCGCACGCCTCGGCGATCGGCAAGTGCCTGCTGACCCAGCTCGACCAGAACGGGCGGCGCGACCACCTCTCGCGGCACAAGATCGCCCGGCTGACCTCGCGGACGATCACGAGCGAGCGGGTCCTCTTCTCCAAGCTGGACAGCCAGCCGGCGACGGTGCCCGTGCTCGACCTCCAGGAGTACGCGGTGGGCACGGTGTGCGCCGCGGTGCCGCTGACGGCCGGGGCGTCGGCGGGATGCCTGGCCCTGTCCCTGCCGGTCGAGGACACGCACCGCCTGCGCGCGGCGGCGGATGCGCTGAACCGGCGTGCGGCGCCGGTGCTTCTGTCACTGGCGCTGTAGCCGGACCGGCCCGTCCGGCGCTGTCCTCAAACGCCGGACGGGGTTGAGTTGGCCCGGCACCCCCGGAGCACCCG
>NZ_JAELVH010000023.1 GCF_019399235.1 Streptomyces poriferorum
CCCCGACACCCCACCCGCCTGACCTCTGGCCCCGGCTGACCTCTCGCCCGGCCCCGGTCCTCCGTGGCGGCCACCCCGTCCGCGCTCGTCGCCGCGCTGGTCACGAGCCGCCGCTCAGGGGGCGCCGCCGAGGCCCGCCGGACCGCGGCAGAGAACGAGTGGCGTCGCGCTCCCCAAACGGTTGGTGTGCGGAGTCGGCGGAACCGGGTAACGTCTTTGTCATGTTCTTCCAGACGCCGATTTACGAGTGAGAGCGCGACGGGCTCCTGCTGATGTCGTTCGACGTCGCCGCCCGTCCCCCACCGATGAATCCGTAGAGCACTTCACTTCATGACCTGGAGAACCCATGACCGTGAGCAAGAACATCAACAACCCCGTGGGTATGGGTGGCGGCAAGCGCAAGCGGCTGTCCCGCACCGAACGCCAGAACAACGGCCCGCACCGCAACCTCGACCGCCAGGGCGCAGCCGACCGGAAGGCTGAGCTGGTGCGCAAGATGCGCGAGAAGGCCGGCTCGGCCGAGGGCTCCGGGCAGACGGGCGACGACTCCGCCGAGAGCTGACGCACCGCCGCCGCAGGGCGGCACGCACCACACAGGGCAGGGCCCGGACCGCCACGCGCGGTCCCGGGCCCTGCTGCTGTCCCCGGGGTCTGATCCGTGAGACGCGGCCCGATGTGGCGCGGCGGTCTCGGCCGGACCGCCCTCCCGGCCCGCCCCTCTCCCGGTCTCCCGGTCTCCCGGTCTCCCGGACTGCCGGACTGCCGGTCTCCCGGTCTCCCGGACTGCCGGACTCCCGGACTGCCGGACTGCCGGACTGCCGGTCTCCCGGCCTCCCGGACTCCCGGGTTCGCCTTCGGGTCTCGCCGCCTGTGTCCCGTTCAGACGGATGTCAGCATCGGCAGCGACGTCAGGTACTCCTCCGGGATGTCGAAGGCCTCCGTCAGCGTCGGCAGATGCGGGGCGAGTCTGGACGTCAGCGCGCGCACCGTGTCGGGGAGGGCGCGGACCTGGTCGGTGGTGAGTGCGTTCTCGACCAGCAGGAGCCCGCTGAGCGCGGGCAGCCGGTCGAGCAGGAACAGTGCGCGCAGGTCGTCCAGGGTGGCGCGGGTGCCCGGGTCGGTGACGCCGGCGCAGGCCGTGGCGAAGGCATCGGCGGCCTGGCCCAACGCGTACGTCTCGACGAGGGCGAGGGCGGCGGCGGAGGCGTGGTTCCAGCGGCCGAGGGCGTCGCCCCCGGCTCCGCCGCGCAGGTCCCGCCGCGCGGCCAGGTGCCAATGGCGCTCCGCGGCGAAGACGGCCCGGCGCAGGAAGGCGGGGTCGGTCAGGGACTCCTGGCCGGTCGCCGGCGGCGGTGCTGGGAGCATCGGGTGACCGAAGATCATCTCGGCCCCGGCCTTGCACCAGATCGCCAGGTTGTCCCCCTCGGCGGTAATGGCTCCGTCCACGTTCGCGGCGAACTCGGCCATCCCGTTCACCGGGAACAGGGCCCTGGCACCGCAGCGCTCCCGGCTCTCGATCGTGATCTCGCGCGCCTGCCAGGTGATCCAGCCCTTGGCCACCGCGACCAGCCGTTCGCTGTCGGCCCGGTCCTCGGGGGCGTGGGTGATCCAGCGGTCGGTGACGGCACGGTGCAGGAAGGTCATGGCGTAGGCGGTGGCCGTGCAGGTGAGCAGCCGGGCGTGATGGCTGCGGTGCGCGGCCAGCGGGAGGCGCTGTCCGGCGGAGGGGCCGGAGATGTGCCGGATGCCCGCGTAGCGGACCGCGATCGCCAGGGCCGCGCGGCTGCCTCCGAGGGTGCTCGCGCTCATGCACAGTTTTCCGACCGTCACCCGGCGGATCGCGTGCAGGAACCGCTTGCGCGGGCTGCCCACGGCACTGGTGAAAGTGCCGTCCGGCAGCAGTTCGCCGTGCTCCCCCTGGATCAGGGCGGTGCGGGGCAGACGTACCCGGTCGAAGCCGGTGGCGCAGTGGTCCACGGAGCTGCCGACGCGTTCGGGCAGGACGGTCACGGTGATGCCCGGCAGCGTTCCGTCGCGGTCGCTCAGCGGGGTGAGGAACAGGAAGACGCCATGGTCCCTGTCGTCGGCCAGGAGCCGGGCCGCGACCACCGCCGTCTTCGGCCCGCCGGCGGAGCTGGTGTTGGGCATGAACTTCTGCGCGCCCTCGTGCGGGGTGTGCAGCACGAACTCGTCACGTTCGCGGTCGTAGCGGGCGGTGGTCTCCAGCGCGGCCGCGTCGTTGCCGTGCGCGCGCTCGGTGCACAGAAAGGTTCCTGTGCGGGTCAGTGCGGCGAACCCGGTGAGGTCACGCGCCGCTGAGGTGTCGTCGTCGAGCAGGCTGCCGAGGAAGAGGTTGTAGTGGATTCCGGCCACTGTGGCCGTGGCCCCGTCCACCACCGAGGTCCACTCGTGCAGGGCGGCCAGCCCACGGGGGTCCCGGGCCAGGGACTCCGGGCACAGCACCTCTTCGTTCAGGGCGCGCAGCCGGTCGTACGACAGCTGCCACCGCTCCTCGGCACGCATATGGACGCGATGGCGGAACCGGTCCGTCGAGATCACCTTGCGCCAGAGACCGTGGGCGTCCGGGCCCCCGCCTCCGTCCCGGAAGAGGATGTCGGTCAACTCAGGCAGCCGAGGGGCAAGTTGTTCGTCGGTCTGCACGCATGTATCGGTGTTGATCATTATGTCCGACCCAACGAGCGGACCGGTTCACGGAAACGATCTCCGTGTGTCCGCATCGCCTCCCGTCCGGGTCCCGGCAGGGCCGAATGCCCGGGAGGAACGATTCCGCACACTTCGTTCGGGCGACGCGGCGGTTACCCCGCAGGCGGTCCGGGCAGCGCTTGCCCTGATCTCCGTACGTCCGAGAAAAGGTGAACACCCCCATGCGTCTCCGCTCCTCCCTGGCCGCGTCGGCCGGCGCCGTCGTCCTGCTCCTCGCCACCGCCGGCTCGGCCTCGGCCGCCAACGGCCAGTTCCGCTACACGTACATGACCTCCGACGGCTACGAGGCCGTCGGCTTCATGAACGACCCCGACAGCGCTACGTGCATCAACATCCAGGGGCCGGGATCCGAGCCGGGGTCCGCCGCGTACGCACCCAAGAACCGCACCGACGCGGTGGCCACCGTGTTCCTCGAAGCGGACTGCACGGGTGACGCCTACTTCACCCTGCGCCCGGGCGGTGGCGCCTCGGAGCGACTGCTGGTGCGCTCGGTCGTCTTCTCCTGAGCCCGGCGTGGGCGGTGGGGCCGTCGGCCCCACCGCCGCACCGGCCCGCCGCGTTCTGACCACCACGCCACCGACGGACGCTCCTCGCGCCTCTCGGTCGGCCACGACGGCGCCCGCTCCACCCGCCTGCCCGTGCCCGGCGCGATGTCCGCCCCGGCTGCCGGCGGAGGCCGGCAAGCGGCCGGCGCTTCTGCGCAGGGCTCGGCCGCTGAGCTCGCCGCCGCGCAGCCGCCTGGCTCGCCGCCTCGCAGGGCTCGGTCGCTGAGCTCGCCTCCGCGCAGGGCTCGGCCGCCGAGCTCGTCCTCGCCTCCTGCGGCCGCATTCCGCTGGGCCCCCAAAGGCTCGGGGGCGACCGCCGCGAACTCCGACTGGCTCATCGCGTGAGAGCCCGGGGAGCAGCGGTGCAGCTTCTTCTTGGCCCGGTCCTGCCCGGGCCTCCCGCCGGACGGCTTCGATCTCCCGCTCGTCGTCCGGGTTCCCGCCGCACCGTCCCCCCTGTCGTCGATGCCCCGCACGGACGTCCCACGGACCCCGATCGAACCGCCGAGCGTGCCGGAAGCCCTCGTCCCGGGGGGGGTCGACAGCGGAACCTGCGGCCGAGTCACCCGCCACGAGCGCGGGAAGCGCACTCCCCGTACCGACGTCCTCGCGTTCCTGCTTGGCCGCGCTGCTCACCGCCTCCGGCAACAGCCTGACGACGTACGTCCCGAACTCGGTGGTGGCGCCGGCGCCGAGGGCGGAAGTTCGCTGGGCCATCGGGGCGTCCTCTCCACGGGCGGGGCAAGGGTGCGGGGTTCGGGCGTCCGGGCGCGCGACCGACGGGCCACATGTCCACGACGCCTCGGCCGCACGATGTGAAACATTTCCCGGCGGCCACCGCATCTAAGAGGGTGTAGGCGAGAGGGGGTGACGGTTGAGGCAGTCCAAGGAAGGTGCGTTCCGCGAGTTCGCGGAGGCCCGTATGGGCCATCTGTTCCGTTCGGCGTGCCTGCTGACCGGCGGGGACACACATCTCGCCGAGGATCTCGTGCAGGAGACACTCGGCCGGATGTATGTGATCTGGGGGCGCACGTCGCGTCTCGGGAACCCCGCGGCGTACGCGCAGACCGTGCTGGTGCGCTGCTATCTCGGACACCGGCGGCGCAGATCGGCGGGGGAACGGCCGAGCGGCGAGCTGCCGGACCGTCCGGGCGAGTCCGCGGGCGACGCGACCTTGCGGATGACGCTCCTCGACGCGCTGCGCGAGCTGCCGCCCAAGGACCGGGCGGTGATCGTGCTGCGTTACTGGGAGGACAGGTCGGTGTCGGAGACCGCGGACGCGCTGCACGTCAGCTCGGCCGCGGTACGCACCCGGAGCACCCGGGCGCTTGCCCGGCTGCGTGAGCAACTCGGCGGCAGCATCGGCGAGCTGGCCGTGCGCTGAGTCTTCTTTTTCTTCTTTCTTGTTCCTCTTTTCCACAGGTGTGGGGACGGTGGTGATCGGCATGCTCGAAAACGGTGGCATGAAGGACCGGGAGTCCTTCGAGGACGGTCTCGGCGCGGCGATGAAGGAGGCGGGGGAGGAGTTCTCCGCCGCAGGAAGGCCTCTCGTGGACGGCGGGGTCGCGCGCGGCCGGCGCCGGTCGGTGCTGCGCCGCAGCGCCGCGGTGACCGGGAGCGTGGCGGCACTGGCGGTGATCGGGCTCGGCGGATCGTTCGTCACGGGGGGCTTCGGCTCCTCGCAGGACGCCGGCGAGGTCGGGGCACCGACTGCGGCTCTCTCCCAGGTGGCCGGAGTGCTCGCGGCTCTGCTGCCGGAAGGGAAGCTCAGTGAACCGCCGGTCAGCACGGCCGGTGGCACGAAGGACAAGAAGCGCCCCCACCCGGCGGCCGCCTCCGTCGTGTACGACGACGGCCACGGGAAGGCCGCCCTGTCGGTGTCCCTGAGCCGGGAGAACCCCGGCCGGCTGAACGAGGACGAGTTCTCCTGCCCTGACAGCAACGTCAACACGTTCGAGACCTGCTCAGCCACCTCGCTGAAGGACGGCTCGCGCCTCGTGCTGTTCAAGGGCTGGGAGTACCCGGACCGCCGCGAGGAGACCAAGTGGTGGTACGCGGACCTGCTGACGCCCGAGGGATACCGGATCGCGCTGTCCGAGTGGAACGCGCCCGCGGAGAAGGGCGCCCCGGTCAGCCGTGCCACCCCGCCGCTGTCCCTGGACCGGATGAAGGCACTGGTCCGCGCCAAGGAGTGGCGCTCCATCGCCGCGTCCCTCCCCAAGCCTCAGGAACAGCCGCCCGCGCAGCAGACCCCGAAGGGCCTGAGCGGCGCCGTGATCCTGGCACGGCTGACCGCGCAGCTCCCCGACGGTCTGACGGTGACGGCGTCCGGGAAGCAGGAGGCGGAGTACGCGTACGTGGTGGTCGACGACGGCCGGGGCAAGAGCTTCGTGCAGATCAACGTGCAGCCGGACATGTCCGGCGTCGAAGGCGACCTGTTCGGAGCCGGCACGGAGGTCCTGCCGGACGGCACGAAGGTCGTCACCCATGAGGGACCGGGCGAGAAGGGCGGTGCCGGCGTGAAGATGAGGCTGGCCGACACGATGCGCCCCGACGGGTTCCGTGTAGTGATCTCCGCGTTCAATGCGGGGAACCAGAACGAGGCCGCGACCCGTGCGGAGCCCGCTCTGACCCTCGCTCAGCTGCGGAAGATCGCCACCAGCAAGGTGTGGCGGAAGTAGGCAGGCCCGCCCCCGACGGACGGCCCACCGGCACAAGGCCGGTGGGCCGTCCGGGCGTTCGGCCTTCCGGGTTCCCGGGCTCGAGGGCGGCGTCCCGTCAGTGCATGAAGCGGTCGCAGCATTCGACCCACTTGTGGGGCCGGATGCTGTTGTTCATGTTGGCCCCGTCGCTGAAGGTGTGCCGGGACAGGTTGCCGAGGAAGAACTCGTTCGCGTCCAGGCAGTTGCAGCCGCCACCGTAGTCCGCGAGGCGGTAGAACTTCACGATGCCGTAGCTGCCGGTGATGCCCGCGTCGAGGAAGGACGAGGCCTTGTCGCCGTCGCTCTCGAAGCCGCCCCCGGCGGCATCCCGGTTGGAGTCGTTGCCCTCGGTGCTGCCCAGGTACCCGTTGCAGTACGCCGGGCCGGCGCGGCGCCCGGTGTGTTCGCGCGGCACGTGGACCGTGACCGTGCCTACCGGGTGGCCAGGCGCTCCAGGAGAGTGGCGCTGCGGGCCAGCAACGTCCGCTCCTCATACGTGAGTTCGGCTCGATGGCCTGAGCGAGCCAGCCGGCCCGACGGCCGCGCTCCGCTTCGAGCGCGGCCCGGCCCGCGTCCGACAGCTCCACCCGAGTCCCCGAGTCCCCGAGTCCCCGGAGGGCCGAGTCGTACCGGGACAGTCCGGCCGTCCGGGCCGGGCGACGGATACGCGCCGGCCCGTCAGCGGCTACGCGCCCGTCGGCGCCGGGGCGGCGTTCAGCGTCCTCTGCATGACGAGCGCGCCCTGCTCGGCCATCTCACCGATGGGGCCCGCCAGTTCGTCCGGCGCCACGTCGATCGTCCAGACGAAACGGCTGCGCCCGTCGGCGTCGGCGGACACCTGCATGGAGGCGTGATGGTGCTTCGGCGCCAGCGAGCCGCCGACCACCGCGTACGCCACGCGGCGGGCCTCCTCGTCGATGTCGACGAGCAGTTCGTGCGCGACGACACCGTTCACGAAGGTCACGATTCTGATGTCCTCCTCCATGCGGGTGTCCGTGACGAAGCCCGGCGCGAGGCGCGCGTGCACGGCTCCGACGTCGCGCAGGGCCTCCCAGACGTTCTCAGGGGCGTTGTCGATCAGGAATTCCTTGCGGATGTGAGCCATGTGGTCTTCTCGTCTTCTCCAGTCGGGTGACTGCCCGGACGCAAGTGGCGGGGCAGCTCGAACAGCGGTGCGCCCAGCCTGCTCGTCGGGCCCGGTCCCGGTCTTGAAGATTCTTGCGCGGGGCGACTGTCCGACCCCCGGCGTAGCGTTCGGGTGTGCTCACCTTCACCGATCTCGCCGCCCGGCCGGGGTTCCGCATCACCGCGGTGAACTGCCTGGACGACCACACCCGGTGGTCGCCGGCGGAGGTGCGCGAGGACTACCGCGTGGTGCTCGTGCGCCGGGGCCGGTTCCGCAGGCGGACGGCCGGCACTCCGGTCGACGTCGACCGGACGGTGGCCTATCTCGGCGTCCCGGGCGAGGAGGAACACTTCGCGCACCCCGCCGACGGGGGTGACGTGTGCACTTCGATCAGCCTGACGCCGGCACTGTGGCGGGTCGTGGCGGGTGAGGACGCGCGCCCGGCCCGGCAGAGCGTGTACGTGGGCGCGGGCCTCGACCTGGCCCACCGCCGCGTCCTCGCGTCCGCCCGGACGGGCGACGTGGACCATGCGGTGACCGAGGAACTCCTCGGCCTGCTCTCCGTCACCGTCGGCCGGGCTGTCGACGGGGCCGTACCGGCAGCCGTCCGTCCCGGCCGGGACGATGCGAAGCTCGTCACCGCGGCCCGGCACGCGATCGGCGCGGCCCATCCCGCGTCCGCGGGGCTGCTGTCGCTCGCGGAGCTCCTCGGCGTCTCGCCGTACCGCCTGAGCCGCTCCTTCACCCGCGAGCTGGGCGTCTCCCTGACCCGCTACCGCAACCGGGTCCGTATCGGCCGGGCCCTCGACCGGCTGGACGCGGGCGAGGACAGCCTCGCCGGCCTCGCCGCCGACCTGGGCTTCTCGGACCAGGCGCACCTCTGCCGGACCATGCGTCAGCACCTCGGCCACACGCCGACGGCGCTGCGGCGGCTCCTGGCCCCGCGGTCGTCCTGACGGGTCACCGCACGGGGAAGCCGAACGCGTATCCCTGCTCCCTCAGCCAGGGCAGGACCTGGCGCAGAGCGGCCAGCGTCTGGGAGCGGTCCCCACCCGCGTCGTGGAAGAGGACGGTGGGCCCGTTGGAGATCTCGCTCTTGACGGTGGCCACCATGGTGTCCACGCCGGGCCGCTCGAAGTCCTTGGTGTCGACGTTCCAGCCCAGCGGCCGCATCCCCCGGGACGCGGCGAGCTTCCGGCTGTACGGGGTGAACGCGCCGCCCGGGGCCCGGTAGTACTGCGGCCGCACACCTCCGGACGCCTTGGTGATCATGCGTTCGGCATCCAGGATCTGCTGGGACTGGTAGGCCTCGGACTTGGTGTCCATCGCGGTGTCGTGCGAGACGGTGTGGTTGCACAGCCGGTGCCCGTCCGCCACAACCTCCTTGACCAGGTCCGGGTACGCCTGGGCCTGCGTGCCGACCATGCAGAACGTGGCCTTCACGCCGCTGTCCTTGAGCAGTTGCAGCACCTGCGGCGTCCAGTTCGGGTCCGGTCCGTCGTCGATGGTGATGTTGACGCCCTTGGCGCCGCGGTCCGAGGCGTGCGCGATGTCCACCGCCACCGCGCTCACCCGCTCCTGCGGCTTGGCCTCCGAGGAGATGCCTGCCCGGGGTCCCGCGGAGGCGGTACCCGCCTGCGCGGTCCACACGGAGGCACCGGCGGCCATCGCGGTCACCCCGAGCGCCGCTGCGAGAAGCCGGACATGCCATGCCCTGCCCTTGTGCTTCGCCATGTCCGCCCGCCCCTTTGTACGCTCCGCCGATGCCGTGCACCCATCAAGACACAGGAACGCCTCCGCAGGCTGCCTCGGTTACCGTTCGCGGACAAACCTGCAGGCGGGCGGCGACAAAGGCAGAGATTCCGCGACGGGAGCGGGGCAGGACGGTGCGGGGCGATGCGGTGCGGCGCGAGACAGGGCGGTGCGGGGGCGGACATGCCGGAGGCCCGGCGCCCCTATGGGTGCCGGGCCTCGGACTGACCGCGTGCGGTGGGCAGTTCGGTCCTGCGTCAGACGTGGGAGCCGGTCCTGCGACGGCGTACGACGAACATCGCGCCCGCGCCGACCGCCACGGCCGCACCGCTCGCGAGGGCGAGTCGGGGCGTCGCGGAGGACGAGCCGGTGGCGGCGAGGGTGCCGCTCGCGGGACTGGCCGACGAGCCGGTCTGCGTGTTGATGTCCGAGGTGTTCGGACGGGTCTTGCCCGGCTTGGCGTCGTCGGTCCTGCCCGGCTTGCTGCCCGCGGCGGCGATCATGAACTCGTAACCCTCCAGGTCCGGGTTCCCGCCGCAGGTGCCGTCGTCGTTGACGTAGTCACCGGCGACGAAGGTGACACCGTTGCCCGCGGGGGCCGAGGCGTCGATGGTGAGGCGCATCTTGACGTCGACGTGGGCACCGGCCTTCAGCGGGCTGATGGCGTCCATGTAGTGCTTGTTGTCGACGGTCTTCCACTTCGAGGACGAGCCGGACGACCACTGCACACGCACCAGGTCGTCGATGCTGTCGAGGCCGCTCGTGTCGGTCGCGTGGACGTAGGCGAACGGAAGCACCTCGTCCATCGTCCGGTCGGAACCGTTCGTCACCCGGAGGTTGAAGTTGACCTTCGTACCGGCCACGACGGTGGTGGGCAGGCCCGTGATGACCGTGGTGAGACGGGGCTCGGAGACGGAGTCGCACTCCTCGTCCTCCTTGTCCTCCTCGGCCTCCTTCTTCGCCTCGGCCAGCGCCTCGTCGGCCGCGGTCAGGTCCGCGAGCGCCTGCTTGGTGGCCTTCTGGGCCTGGCCGATCACCCGGGCCGCGGCGACGCGGGCGTCGCTCCACGCGTCCCCGGCCTCCGTGTACTTGACGTCGGCGGCGGTCTTGGCCTCGCCGGCGGTGACGGCGGCGCCCTCCGCCTCGGCGAGCGCCGTCGTCGCGGCGGTCCGCTCCGCCTCGGTGGCCGTCTCCAGGAGGCCTTCGAGCACCGCCCGGGCGTCGACGACCGCCTGGTCGGCTTCGGTCTTCGCGGTGGCGGCGTCGGCCGCCGCGGCCTTGGCGGCCGTGTAGGCGATGACGAGGGGGTGGGTGTCCGCGTCGAGCGCCTCCAGCGCCTCGATCGCGGCGTCCTCGGCCGCCACGGCGTTGTCGTACGCCATCTTGGCCGCGGCGGCGGCCAGTTCCAGCTCAGCGATGGACGGCTTCTGCTGGGTCTGCGCAGGCGGCTTGGCGTCGGCGAACGCGGGGGTGACCGAGAGCAGAAGGACAGGCGTCGTCACCGCTGCGGCAACAGCTGTGGCAAGAATCCGGCGAATCGTCACAAGGGCCCTTCGGGATACGAAGACGGAGAAGAAGGGGTCGCGGCGGAATGGGGCACGCACAGGCGACTCGAGGTGATCGTATGACCAGGTCAGCGGTCAGTCATCACCATTTCTTCACGCACGCCGGCCGAAGCCGGGGCGGCGGTACGGACACACGAGACGAATGGGTGCAGTTGCCTTCGCCGCCCCGTCATTCCTCGTGAGGAACGCCACATGATCGCGAAAGGGGCGAGTGCCCGCGGCGTCCTACGGGGCGGGCGGGTGCCGGTCCGCGGCGGACGGCCTGCGGAACAGACGGGGCAGCCGGTTCAGCGCCTGCCGGTCACCGGATACGGAGAAGGCCCCCTCCTCGATGGCGTCGGCGAGGTTCGACCGGCCCTCCGCCAGTGCGGCGAAGGCCGCTTCGTCCGCCTCGACCACCGCGTCCGGATGCTGGGCCGGCCCGTGCAGCGCTTCGATGACGCCGTCGTCGACGCGTACGTGGAACACCTCGTCGCCCACGCGGAACTCGTAGACCGCACGCACACCCCCGGCGGCCTCCGCGTCGAAGTAGGCCTCCATGCCGAGCACCGCCCAGCCGGGGTGGAAGGTCTCGCTCTCCCGCCGCTCCCCCATCGCCCACTTCGTGCCCCACCGGGCCAGCGCCAGCACCGCGGGGCCGAGTTCCTCGCCCGCTTCGGTGAGTGCGTACGCGGGGGTGCGGGCGGGCGGGGGAAGCGTGATCTTGCGGGCCAGGCCCTCGCGTTCGAGGTGCTTCATCCGGGCCGCCAGCAGCCCCGTGCCCATCCCGCGCAGGCTCTTCTGCAGATCACCGAACCTCTTGGGTCCGGTCAGGAGCTCGCGGACGAGCAGCAGTGTCCAGCGCTCGCCCACCAGGTCAAGGGTGCGCGCGGTCGCGCAGTACTGGTTGTACGTTCGCTGGTCCACTACCTCATTCTAGACCTCGGACTTCATTTTCCTTAAGGCGTCGCCGGCGTCGTCGTACAGGACAGCAGCACGTCCGCGACGCTCCGGGGATCGGTCAGCATCACGTCGTGCGGGCCGTCCAGGGCGATGTCGCGGTACCCGAGCTCCGCGGCGAACCGGGCGAACGGAAAGGTCGCCGGACGGCAGTGGACGCCCGTGCCGGGGATCCGGTCAACAGCCCCGGTCAGACGGGTGGCTTCGGTGAAGGTGCGCAGCGGCTGGCCGCGCAGTCGCCGCTCCAGCCGGCGGGCCTCGCCGGGTTCGGTGATGCCGAACGACTCCGGGGCGGGGGCGGGAACGCACCAGCCGTCCCCGGCGTTCGCACGCATCGCGGCCATGAACCAGTCCGGGGCCAGCTGTGCCAGGCCGGCCCCGTCCGGTCCCGCCCATCCCTCCACCAGCACGAGGTGAGCCACCCGCTCCGGTCTGCGGTCCGCCGCCTGGCGGACGACCAGGCCCGCGTAGCTGTGGCCGACGAGCACCAGTTCCTCACCGGCCGTGGCGTCGATCGCCGTGACCACCTCGTCGACGTGGTGACGCAGTCCGACGTCGCGGTCGAGCGTGAGATCGGGAGCGACGACGCGCGCGCCCGCCGCGAGAAGGATCGGGGTGACGCGCTCCCAGGCCCAACTGCCGTGCCAGGCGCCGTGGACGAGCACGAAGGTGGTCACGCCCGGCCTCCCCGGCGCAGCAGTGGAAGGACTCCGTCGGCGAACTCCTCCAGCGCCGCGGCGTGGTCGTCGACGGCGAGCCGGATCACCAGGTGACGGGCACCGGCGGCGTCGTACCCGCGCAGCCAGGCGGCGGCTTCGCGGGCCGGCCCCGCGAACATCGCCTGCACGCTCTCGACGTACTCCAGGGGCGCGTTGTAGTAGCGCTCGATGCTCGTCCGCAGCCGTCGGCGGGCCCGCTCCGGGTCCTCGTCCACACACACCGTCGCGTACAGGGCGGGCGTGACCGGCCGCGGTGCCCGCCGGGCGATGGCCCATTCGTCCGCGTACGTCCGCGACGAGGGCGGGTAGGGCAGCCAGCCGTCGGCCTGGTGTGCCACGCGCCGCAGGGCCTTCTCGCCGGACCCGGCCAACCAGATGGGCGGGCCGCCGAGTTGGACCGGACCGGGCGCCAGGGTCACTCCGTGGAAGTCGAAGTGGCGTCCCTTGAACGAGGCCGGCTCCGGGATCCACAGCCGTCGCATCGCCTCGATGGACTCCGTCAGCCGGCTGACCCGGCGTTCGAAGTCGATGCCGACCGCGGTGAACTGCGCCTCGGTGTTGGCGTGCGGGAACCCGGCGCCCAGGCCGGCGATCAGCCGGCCCTCGGAGATCCGGTCCAAGGTGGCCAGTTGGTGTGCCAGCAGAATCGGATGCCGCAGACCGGCCAGGAGTACGGCCGTGCCGAGCGTGATCCGTTCCGTGGCCGCAGCCACGGCCGCCAGCACCAGCAGCGGATCGGCGCGGGGCCGGGTGACGGGGCTGTCGCCCGCCCAGACGGAGTCGAACCCCAGCCTCTCGGCGAGCCGCGCCTGCCGGATCAGGGGGCCCAACTCCTGCTCTTCACGGACTGCCAGGTCCCGGGTGGGAAGTAAGTAGCCGATCCGAGGTCCCGTCATCGCGTCTCCCCATATCTCTTGAGCTTCACATCTTGAGCTTCCTGTTTTTGAAGCATACAGTTCATATTCGGGAAGTCCATGGGAGGGGAACGGCATGACGAAGCCGCTTTACACGGCAGAGGCGCATGTGACCGGGGGCCGCGCGCAGGGCCACGGACGGACGACGGACGGCCGGCTGGAGGTGGACCTGAGGCAGCCGAAGGAGCTGGGCGGCGACGGCGAGGGGACCAACCCCGAGCAACTGTTCGCGATCGGCTACGCCGCCTGCTTCGCGACGGTGCTGTCCCTGGTGGGGCGGAGCAGGAACCTCGACGCGGACGACGCGGAGGTCGACGCACGGGTGGCCCTCGTCCCGAGCGGGACCGGTGCGTTCGGACTGGCCGTCGGACTCGACATCGCCCTGCCGTCGATGGGCGATGCCGAGCAGCGTGCGGACCTCGTCCGTACGGCTCACCTGATGTGCCCGTACTCCAACGCCACGCGCGGGAACATCGACGTCACACTGATGGTGGACGGCGCGGCGGTGTAACCAGCCCGACGCCCTCGGGCCGCAGTTGACCCCTGCGCACCTGGAGGAAGTCGGCGAGTTACCCGTGCTTCTTCGTGTGACCGAGTGAGCGCACCCCCGGAGTTCGCCGCGTCACCCTGCCCGGGTACGGATCCGGGGGGGGTGTGTCACGGCACCCAGCCCGGGTACGGACCCGCGACGTTCACCGCCTCACCCCGCCCGGGTACGGATCCGGGGGGTGCGTCACGGCACCCGGCGGATCCGTACCCGGCTCGTTCAGCCCCGCGGGTCCAGCCACGGCCTGCGCCCGGGGCCCGTCGGGTGGGTCCCCGTGACGCCCATGACCACGGAGTAGAGGCTGGTCTCGGCGGCGATGAAGAGCCGGTTGCGCTTGGCCCCGCCCCAGGAGATGTTGGCCACCGCCTCCGGGACGGCGAGCCGGCCGATCAGCGTGCCGTCCGGGTCGTAGCAATGCACCCCGTCATTCATGGCGGCGGCCCACAGCCGGCCGCCGTCGTCGAAGCGCAGGTTGTCGAACCGGGCCGCGGCGCGCGCCCCGGCGGCGGCGAAGACCTCGCCGTCCGACAGGGTGCCGTCGCCCCGTACGTCGAAGACACGGATGAACCCGGCCCGGGTGTCGGAGACGAACAGCTGCCGTTCGTCCGCGGAGAACACCAGCCCGTTCGGTGCGCCGAAACAGTCGGCGACCAGGCGTACTTCACCGGTGGCCGGGTCGATGCGGTAGACGTTGTTGGCGCCGATCTCGCTGTCCGCGCGGTAGCCCTCGTAATCGCTGGTGATGCCGAAGTCCGGGTCGGAGAACCAGATCGACCCATCGGACTTCACCGTCGCGTCGTTGGGACTGTTCAGCCGCTTGCCCTGCCAGTGGGCGGCCAGCACCGTCACCGTGCCGTCGTGCTCGGTCCGCGTCACCCTCCGATTGCCCTGCTCACAACTGATGAGCCGGCCCTCACGGTCGAGCGTGTTGCCGTTCGGATGCCCCGCGGACCGCCGGAAGACGCCCACCGCACCGGTCTCCTCGTCCCAGCGCAGCAGCCGGTCGTTCGGGATGTCGCTCCATACCAACTGCCGCCAGGCAGGCACGTAGACGGGCCCCTCCGCCCAACGGCAGCCGCTGTAAAGGACTTCGAGACCGTCATCGCCGTTCATGCACCGCCCGGTCCGGAACCGGTCGTCGAAGCTCTCGTACAGTTCGGGGCGCTCGATGGTCATGGACGTCCATCCCTTCCGACAAGAGACCGAACAACCTTCGGCCTCATTCGAAGAATGTCGGATGAGATATGGTCACCACAACCAGAAGCCGAATGGAGAGTCGTGGATCACATAGACCGGGCCCTGCTGGAGCAGCTCCAGCAGGACGCGACACAGTCCTACGCAGCACTGGGCCAGGCAGTGGGCCTCTCCACCGGCGCGGCACACGAACGGGTCCGCAAGCTCAGGGAACACGGCGCGATCCGGCGCACCACGGCCGACGTCGACCCATCGGCACTGGGGTACGGCGTGCTGGCGTACGTGACCGTCGACTCCACCCGCTGGATGGGCGATACGGCCCCGGAGTTCGCGGCGCTCCCCGAGATCGTGGAAGCCCACATCATCGCCGGGAACGCCTCGGTGCTGGTGAAGGTCAGGACCGCGAGCACCGAGCAGCTCCAGGACGTCCTGCGCCGGATCCACGCAATCGACGGAGTCAACGGAACCCGGGCCACGATCGTGCTGGAGTCCCTCTTCGAACGCCCCGCCTCCCCGTACGGGGCCGGGGCGGCGGGGTAGCGGAGCGGCAGGTCTCTCCCGGTACACCTGTGCATCGGGAGGCGGGCGGCGCCAGGCCGGCACCCGGACCACGCGAACCGCTCGGCCAGGTCCTCGCAGCCGCCGGGCAGCACCGCGCCGACCCGGGTCGCGGCCGCCGCCCAGTCGACCGCGGCGGCGCGCCGGTCGTCCGGCCGGCGGGTGACGGCGACGACCGGCCCGCCCAGGACGGCTCCGCCGGGCCCACCGGCGGTGCGGCCCGGCCCGATGCGGTCAACTCCCGTTCGTCCATGGCCGGGAGTCAGGCGCGGTGCCGTGACACCGCCGGTTGCGGCACGACTACGCGCGGCGCCGGTTCCGCCACAGCGTCCCCGCGCCCGCCAGCGTCAGCAGGAACACCACGGCCACGAGCGTCCAGCGCGCCACGGGTTCCGCCGCGCTGCCGTGGTGGGGAACCGGGGAGAAGTACCAGATGAGGTGCGCGACGACCGGGACGATGACGGCAAGGGTCAGTCCGGTCCACTTCTGGGCCGCCGTCCAGTAGCGGGCCCGGCACACGATCACGACCGCGGCGATCCTGGCGGCGATGCCGATCCAGGCGAGGACGACGCCTCCGAGGTACGGCAGCACATCGCCCGCCACCAGAAGGGCCGGCGACAGCCATACCGGGGAGCGGCGGCGGCCGGGGCTCGGGGCAGGTGCGGCCGGGGTCCCGCCGAGTTCCTGGAAGGCGGTCGCCGCTATCGCGCGCGGGTCGCCCATCTCGCGCAGGATCTCGTGCACACTGCCGGGCCGTTCGGCGAGCGCGACCGCGATGTGCTCGCCGAGGTCGGCGACGAGTTCCTGGCGGGCGGCGGCCGGCAGCGTCGACGTCTCGCGTTCGACTGCCGCCAGGTACTCGCGCGTCAGCGTTTCATCGGTCTTGGTCTTCACGGTGGCGCCCTTCCTTATGCATACCGGGCCCCTTGCCCGGTATGACGACGCGGTCGACGGCGTGCCGGAAGCCCGGCCAGACAGCGGTGAACCGGGCGAGGGCGGCATGACCGGCCTCGGACAGTTCGTAGTAGCGCCGCGGCGGCCCGGACGTCGACTCCCGCCAGGTCGTGACGACGAGCTCCTCCCGCCGCAGCCGTGACAGCAGGGGATAGACCGTGCCCTGGCCGGTCGCCAGCGCACCCGTCTCTTCCAGCTCACGCAGCAGTTGGACCCCGTACTTCGCCTCGTCCCGCATCAGCGCGAGGACGCAGTACTCCAGCACTCCCTTGAGCAGCTGGCTCTCGATCCTGCCCGGGGTCCGGTCACTCGGCTGTCCACTTGCCTTACCGGGTTCCATGCAATGCAAGATACCAGCCCGGGAGGCGCCGCTTCCGCAGCTGTCCGCAGCCGTGAGATCTCGGCAACTCCCGCGCAATGAAATGCGGCGGAAACATCCAAGTCCCTCCGACGAAACGCGCACCGGTCACGCTCTCAGTCGCCCGCACCGCACGCGCCCCGAGGAGGAACTCCCCCGTGACCCCCGTGACCGTGACCGCGGCCGGCATCGACACAGGTGACACCGCCTGGCTGCTCGCCGCCACCGCACTCGTTCTGCTGATGACGCCCGGGCTCGCACTCTTCTACGGCGGCATGGTCCGCACGAAGAACGTACTCAACATGCTGATGATGAGCTTCGTTTCGATCGCTCTCGTCACCGTAGTGTGGCTGCTCGCCGGATACTCGCTGGCCTTCGGCGACGACGCGTTCGGCGGGCTCGTCGGGAATCTGCGGCACGTCGCGATGGCCGGCATCGGGCCCGACAGCGTGACCGGCAGCGTGCCGACCCTGCTGTTCACCACGTTCCAGCTGACCTTCGCGATCGTCACCGCGGCACTCATCAGCGGTGCGATCGCGGACCGTACGAAGTTCGCCGCGTGGCTCGTCCTCGTGCCGGTGTGGACGCTGCTCGTCTACGCCCCCGTCGCCCACTGGGTGTGGGGCCCAGGCGGCTGGATCAAGGACTCGCTGGGCGCGCTCGACTTCGCCGGCGGGCTGGTCGTGGAGATCGCGTCCGGGGCGTCCGGACTGGCGCTCGCGCTCGTCGTGGGGCCGCGCATCGGGTTCAGGAAGGACGCGATGCGCCCGCACAACCTGCCCATGGTGATGCTCGGCGCCGGGCTGCTCTGGTTCGGCTGGCTCGGCTTCAACGGCGGCTCCGCGCTCGGCGCCAACGGACTGGCGGCCGCCTCGGTGCTCAACACCCTGGTCGCCGGCTGCACCGGACTGCTCGGCTGGCTCTTCGTCGAGCAGAAGCGCGACGGCCACCCCACCACGTTCGGCGCCGCCTCCGGCGCGGTCGCCGGGCTGGTCGCGATCACCCCCGCCTGCGGCACCGTGGGCATCCTCGGCGGCGCCGCGGTCGGCCTCGCGGCGGGCGTCATCTGCTCGTACGCGGTCGCCTGGAAGTTCCGCTTCGGCTACGACGACTCGCTCGACGTCGTCGGCGTGCACTTCGTCGGCGGCATCGTCGGCACCCTGCTCATCGGCCTGTTCGCGACGGCCGCGATGACCGGCGGCGCGGAAGGTCTGCTGTACGGGGGCGGGTTCGGCCAGCTCGCCCGGCAGGCCGTCGCCGTACTGGCCGTGGCCTCGTACACCTTCCTCATGACGTACGGGATCGGCAAGGCCGTCGACCGGTTCATGGGTCTGCGGGCCTCCGCCGACGAGGAGCTCACCGGCCTGGACCAGACACTGCACGCGGAGAGCGCCTACGATCACGGCGCCCTGGGTCATGGCGCTCCGCAGGCCTTGCCCGCCCGGCCGACGCCGCTCTCCAAGGACAGGAACTCCGCCTCATGAAGCTCATCACCGCCGTCATCAGACCGCACCGCCTCGACGAGGTGAAGACCGCGCTGCGGGACCTGGGCGTGCACGGCCTCACCGTCACCGAGGCCAGCGGCTACGGGCGGCAGCACGGCCACACCGAGGTGTACCGGGGCGCCGAGTACCGGGTCGACCTGGTGCCCAAGATCCGCATCGAGGTCGTCGTCGCCGACCCGGAGACCGAAGCGGTCGTCGACGCGATCGTGCGCGCCGCCCGCACCGACCGGATCGGCGACGGCAAGGTGTGGACCCAGCCGGTCGAAACAGTGGTGCGGGTCCGCACGGGCGAGCGGGGACCGGACGCGCTGTAGTTGACCCTTGCGGCATGGCGGAGACCGCGGGGCGATGCCGGTCCCGGTCCTGCGCGGCACGTGGGCCGGGTCCCGGTCCTGCGTGCCCCGGTGGAAGGAAGCACTTGCCTCCTCCATCAGGGCAACGGGCCGTTCTGCACCGCCGGTTGACGCTCCCGGAGAGACGCGCGACTCCCCCGGCAGCCGGTGCGGGGCGACCGTGCGGCGCGGACGCCCGTACGGATCGACGCCGCCGAGCGGCTGACGTCCGTCGCCGAGACCGCCGAGGCCCACCTCGGCCTGCTGCGGACGGCCACCGAACCGCAGACCACCGACGATGCCCGGGCCCGGATCGGCTCGCTGCTCCCGGCTGATCTGCGCGGCTGGGCGGCGCCCTCCCCCGGGGGCGAGGACCGGACCTCGGATCAGGTCTCGCGAGCGCGGCCTGATCCGGAGGGCAGGTCCTGACTCCGCCGCAGCAGGCCCGCGTCCAGCGCCACCACCACCGCGCGCGTGCGGTCGTTCACATCGAGCTTGGCGAAGATCCGCAGCAGATGGGTCTTCACCGTGGCCTCGCCGATGAACAGCCGGCGGCCGATCTCCACGTTGGACAGCCCGTCCGCGACCGCCTGGAGCACCTCGGACTCACGGGCGGTCAGGGTGACGGGTACGGGACGGCGCATCCTGGCCACCAGGCGCTGGGCCACCCGCGGGGCCAGGACCGTCTCGCCCCGGGACGCCGAGTGGATCGCGTCGACCAACTACTCACGGGTGGCGTCCTTGAGGAGGTAACCGGTGGCGCCCGCCTCGACGCCCCGCTCGATGTCCGCGTCGGTGTCGTACGTGGTCAGGATCAGTACCCGGGTCGGGGCCTCGCCCGCGACGATCTCCAGGGTGGCGCCCACCCCGTCCAGTACCGGCATCCGCAGGTCCAGCAGCGCCACATCGGGGCGGAGCCGCTCGACGAGCCGGACCGCCTCGCGGCCGTCGCCCGCTTCGCCGACGATCTCGACGGTGGGTTCCGAGGAGAGCAGCGCGACGAGTCCGGCGCGCATCACCGTGTGGTCGTCGGCCAGGATGATCCGCAGCGGGGGCGCGGTGTCCGTATCGGATGTCATGTCACTCCTGGCTGTCGGGGGCGAGCGGGATGGTGGCGAGGATCCGTGTGCCGTCACCGAGCGAGCTGGTGACGGTGAGGCCGCCGCCGAACTCGGCGAGCCGTTTGCGCATGCCGTCCAGGCCGAAACCGTGGGAGTCCTCGACGACGAACCCGCGTCCGTCGTCGGTGATCTCCAGCTCGACGGTGTCGGGTCCGTGCGCCAGGACCACGCCGACGGTGGTCGCCGCAGCGTGCTTGCGGACGTTGGCCAGGGACTCCTGGGTGCAGCGCAGCAGGGCGATCCGGGTCGGCCGGTCGCAGTCGATGTCGGCGAGGTCCGCCGTCACGTCGAGTCCGGTGTCCTCGGTGAAGCGGTCCAGGGTGCGGCGGAGCGTCACGGCGACCGATCCGGGGGCCACGCCGCTGCGGGGGGCGGCGCCGACCAGGACCCGGGCCTCGGCGAGGTTCTCCCTGGCCGTCTGCTCGATGGACTGGAGCTGCTGGGCGCTGCGGTCGACGTCCACGGCCAGCTGTGACCTGGCCGCTTCGGCGAGCACGATGATGGAGGCGAAGCCCTGGGCGAGGGTGTCGTGGATCTCCCGGGCCAGGCGTTCGCGTTCCTCGGCCGCGCCCTGGCGCTGGTAGACCTCGGCCAGTTCGAGCTGGGTGCTCTTCAACTCGGCGCGCAGAGCCGCTCGTTCGTCGCGTTGCGCCAGCGCGCGGGGCGTCAGCAGTGCCATCACGACGGCCACCGCCCAGACGCCGAGGGAGGAGATGGTGTTCGTGAGGAACACGTCCGGCTGCCCGCCCTCGCGCAGGCTGCCGCCGAGGGTGATCGCCAGGGCGCCGAGGCCGGTGAACAGGACGGCGCCCCGGGGGCTGTCCGCGAAGACGATGAACTGGGTGAGCGTCACGGTGTAGAAGACCCCGAAGCCGTCACCGAGGTACGAGAGCAGCCCCAGCACGACGACGAGGGCGCAGAGGTAGCCGTATCCGGCCGCCGGCTGCCCGGCAGGGCGCGTACGCACCAGGCCGTAGCAGAGGGCGAGCACGGCCGTCAGCGCGAGGATCCCGAGTTTGCGGTCCGTGGGGGTGCCGCCCGCCATCGTGATCAGGGTGACCAGGGCGATCAGCCCCCAGGAGAAGACCTCCCACCCGTGAAGCACCCAGATCCAGACGGGATCGCCGCGCCGAGGCCGTTGAAGCATGCCCGTCAGCCTACGTGGGGGACGGGCAGGTCTGCGGGGGCCGACGGGACGCTGCCGGGCCTGCGGCGGAGCGGGCGCCAGGCACGCTCGCCGAGGAGCAGCAGGGCGGCGGGAAGGATCATCATCCGGATGACCACGGCGTCCAGCAGGACCGCGACCGCCAGGCAGAAGCCCATCTGCTTCATCTCGGTGAGGTGCAGGAAGACGAAGGCCGCGAAGATCGTGACCATGACCAGGGCCGCGCTCGTCACCACCTTGGCCGAGCGCTCGATGCCGTCGAGCACCGCCTCGCGGGCCGTCATCCCGTGGTCCATGGCCTCCTTGATCCGGCTGACGACGAAGACCTGGTAGTCCATCGACAGGCCGAACAGCAGCACGAAGAGGAAGAGCGGCACCCTGGACGCGATCGCGCCGAGGGAGTCGAAGTCCAGCAGGCCCTCGGCCCAGGTGCCCTGGAAGACCAGGACGAGTGCGCCGAGCGCGGCGGCCGCGGAAAGCAGGTTCAGTACGACTCCGAGCAGGCCGACGATCACCGAGCGGAACGCCACCGCGGTCGTGACGAAGGTGAGCAGCAGGAGGAATCCGATCACCAGCGGCAGCTTGCTCCGCTCGTGGTGCACATAGTCCTGGCCGCGGGCCACGTCACCGCTGACCCCCGTGTCCACCGCCGTCAACTCACCCACGGTCGACGGGATGTAGCGGTCGCGCAGGTGGTCCAGCGACGTGATCGCCTCGTCGGAGGGCGCCGGGTGCGGCACCGCCAGTTCCAGCACGCTGGTCCGGCCGTCGGCTGACGTGCGCACCACGGGCTCGCCGGTGCGGGAGAAGAGCGGGTCCGCCTGGGCGGTCCGGCCGAGTTCGGTCAGGGCCTTCCTGACCTCGGGGGCCTGTTCCGGGGTGCCGCGGGTCACCACTTCGTGCTTGACCAGAAGTTCGGGGAACGCCGTGGTCAGCCGGTCGTACACCTGCATGGCCGGGATGTCGCGGGAGAAGGTGTCCCGGCCGGGGTCGACAAGTTTGAGGCCCAGCGCGGGCGCCGCCACGGCGAGCATGACCAGGACCGAGACGCAGAGGGTGATCGCGGGGTGGCGCCGGGCGGGCCGCATGAGGGCGCCGAAGACCCGGCCGTTCTCGGGCTTCGCCGTCTTCGTCACGACCGGCGCGCCCCGCTCCGCCCGCCGGGCGGACTTCTTCGCGGCACGGCGTTCGGCGCGGTGGCCGAGCTTCACGAGCAGCGCGGGCAGCACGGTGAGCGAGCTGAGGACGGCCACGGCGACCACCAGGACGGTGCCGGTCGCCAGCGAGGAGAAGATGACGTCGGTGGCCAGGTAGAGGGTGGCGGTGCAGACGATCACGGCGAGGCCGGAGACCACGACGGCCCGGCCCGCGGTCGCCGCGGCGAGTTCCACGAGCGCTTCGGAGCTGAGGCGCCCGGCTGCCCGGGACCGTTCCTCACGTTCGCGCTTGAGGTAGAAGAGGGTGTAGTCGACGCCGACCGCGAGGCCCATGAGCAGGATCATGTTGGTCCCGACACCGGGGTCGGGCATCAGGTGCGAGGCCAGCATGGCCAGGCCCATCGTCGCGGCGATCGAGGAGAGCGCCAGGAGCAGCGGCACACCGGCCATGACGACCGAGCCGAACACGATCAGCAGGATGACGAGCGTCACCGGCAGGGAGAGGCGCTCGGACAGTGCGAGGTCCTCGCCGCGCTGGTCGTTGACGCCCTTGCTGATGGCGGGCGATCCGGTCTCCTCCACGATCAGGTCCGGGTGGGTGTCGGCCACCTGCGCGGTCCGGTCGAGGAGCGGGACGACGTTCTTCCGGGCGTCGAGTTCGGCGCCCTTCATGACCACGGTCACGCGCAGGGCCGTGCCGTCCTCGGAGCGGACGGGCGGCGCCACGTCGGCCACCTCGGGCAGCGCGTCCATCCGGGCGGTGAGGTCGCGGGCCGCCGCGTCGGCGCGTTCCGGGTCCAGGGGGCCCGACCTGGCGCGGATCAGGACGTGTTCGGTGGGCCGGCGCTGGAGTCCGGCGTCGGTGGCCATCGACTCGGCACGGCCCGCCTCGCCGACCCAGAAGTCCTTGGTGGTGGCGGGGTTGTTGCCGGCGGCGATGCCCGCGCCGAGGCACAGCAGCACGAAGAGGAACCAGCCGACGATCGCGCGCCACGGGTGCCGGGCGCTCCAACGGGCCATACGTACGGGTCGCGTTCTCATGCGTCCATGCTGGTTCGCGGGGCCCTTCGCCCGGCAGCCCCGGCCGGTGGAACCCGGGGTCCACCGGCCGGTGGACACGGACCCGGGGGCCTGCCCCCGTACGGGAGTCGGCAGCCGGCCGCGTACGGATCAGCCAGAGGTCAGGGGCGGGCCTCCAGCCGTGCCTCCACCCGTGCCTCCACCCGTGCCTCCAGGCGGGCCTTCGCCTCGGGCCACTCGTCGGCGAGCAGGGAGAAGTAGACGGTGTCGCGCCAGGTTCCGTCGGGACGGCGGCGGTGGCGCCGCAGCACCCCTTCGCGGTGGGCGCCGAGCCGGGCGATCGCCTCCTGGGAGCGGACGTTGAGGTGGTCGGTCTTCAACTGCACGCGCCCCATGCCCAGTTCCTCGAAGGCGTGGCCGATCAGGAGCAGCTTCGTCTCGGTGTTGACCGCCGAGCGCCAGTGGGCGCGGCCGTACCACGTCGAGCCGATCTCCAGGCGTTCGTGGGCCGCGTCGATGTCCATGTACGTGGTCCAGCCGACCGCCCGTCCGCTCGCGCGGTGGATGACGGCGAACGGGACGTACGCCCCGTTCGCGAGCAGCTCCGTGAGCTTCTCGCCGAGCTCCTGCGGGGTGCGCGGGGTCGGTCCGCCCTGCCAGCGCCAGACCTCGTCGTCACCTCCGCCGGCGGCGAAGAGGTCGTCGAGGTGGTCCGGGGAGAGCGGTTCGACGCGGACGTGGCGGCCGGTCAGGGTCACGGGAAGCGGGGTCGTGGCAGACATGCCGGCATGCTAGCCCATTTCGAACTAGGCCTAAAAGCAATATGCACTAGTACGAAACAGGCTCAGTGCGGCGGTTCCGCGTCCGCCGTGCCCGTCCGGGCCTGGCGCAGGGCCGCCGCCGCGGCCCGGATCGCGGGCAGCTTCGCGTACAGCGCCTCGCCGGGGCAGTTGGTCTGGTAGGCGTCACGGTGGCCCGAGATGACGTGCAGCACGGCCGCCTCGCCCTTCGCGTACCGGCTCGCGTCGTTCGTGGAGACCAGCCGCACCCTGCCCTGCGGATCGGCCCCGGGCCGCAGCTTCCACGCGGCCACCTCGGCGAGCGCCCGGACGATGGCCTTCGGCACCTCGGCCCCGCGCCCGTAGTTGCCCAGCACCGCTATGCCCACGCTGTCGGCGTTGAAGCCCGTGGTGTGCGCCCCGCGGACCTGTCGCGTGATGCCTCCGGCCCGGCCCTCGTAGATCGTGCCGCACCGGTCGACGAGGAAGTTGTAGCCGATGTCGTCCCAGCCGTTGCCCTTGATGTGGGACTCCTCGACCGCCCGCAGCATGCGCGGCACGTCGGCGCAGTCGTAGGTGTTGGACTCGCCCGTGTGATGGATGAAGACCGCCCGCACGGCGCCCGTGTAGACCGCGTGCTCCCGCACCATGCCCTCGTCCGCGTGCCAGGCCGCCCGGGTGACGATCGTCGGCTGCGCCACCCCGCGCGCCCGCTCGTGGACCTGGGCCTGCGGTGGGGGCGCTGCGAAACGCACCGGGGCGTCCCGCAGCACCAGAAGGGTGAGCGGGAGGACCGCGGCGGCCGGCCAGAGTCGGTGACGGAGCCACATGGGACCACCCTGCGGCCTCTGTGCCCGGCGCGCAGATACGGTGGCCGATCGGGTGAAACCGCAGGTCCGGACCGCGCGCCGCTCAGGGCGGGCAGCCCGCGCCCCGATATCCGGGCCGCGCCCCGGCCGGGCGCCCCTACATCCCGGCCTCAGCAGCCCCTGTGGCGCGGCAGCCGGTACGTCGAGTCCAGGCGGTACGTCCCGGCCCTGGGCACGGTCAGCCTCGTCCACTCGCCGTCCTGCCGCAGGCACCCCCGGTGGGCGCCGTCGACGCCGCGCACCCGCAGCCACGGCGAATGCGCGAGGCGGACGGTCACCGAGCCCGCCTCGGGCATCCGCACCACCAGCTCGGCGTCGTCGCCGCGTACGACCTGGGCGGGGGCCTCCACCAGCGGCCTCGCGCCCCGCACCCGGTAGATCGTCCACCCGTCGTCCTGCCACACCTGCTTCAGCCAGGGCTGCCCGGCCCTGACCAGCGCCGCCTCGGCCTCGGCGGGCCCGTCGGGCTGACCGTGGTGCAGCACCACATAGCCGACGGCCCACCGGTCCAGCCAGGCCCGGTAGTCGTCGGGGGACAGCGCCCCGTCGTAGAAGAGCCGCCCGCGCTCGACGTCCAGCTGGCGGTTCCAGCCGCGCGCCATGTTCACGTGCGGGGCGAGCACGGCCGCCTCCCGGTGGTTGCGGGCCGGAACGACCTCGACGCGGCCGAGCCCGGCGCCCAGGCGGTCCAGCTCACCGGTCACCCCCTCGGTGCGGGACGCCCAGGACGGCACCTCGGTGGACACCCGGAGGTCGTCCACGGTCTTGTCGACCAGCCAGTTGGCGGACAGCACGAGGGCCACCGCCACCACGGCCGTCCGCGCCCACGCCTTCTCCCCGACGAGGGCGAGGACCGCCATGAACAGCACGGGCACGGCGACCAGACCCAGCAGCCGCTCCACGTTCGTACCGATCGGGGAGGCGATGAGGTAGGTGAGGAGGACACCGACGGCGTACACCACGGCCCCGTACCGCAGCAGCCGCCACTCCCGCCCCACCGGCGCAGCGACCGCGAGGACGGCACAGACGACGATCGGCATCCACAACCGGTTGGCGTGCATGGGCTGTTCGCCCTCGAACGGGAAGAGCACCGTGGTCGCGCCCACCACGGCGAAGAACGGCACCATCAGCACCGCGCCCTTCCGCCACTGCCGGTCCATCAGATACGCCGCCCCCGCCACCACGAGGAACAGTCCCGCTACCGGACTGGCCATCGTCGCCAGCGCCCCGGCCACCACCGCGGTCACCGAACGGTGCGCGTACAGGCAGGCGACGAGCCCGACGGCGACCCCGAGCGCGAAGGTCGTACGCCCCGACGCGACGTTGCACCACAGGGCGAGCGCCGCCAGGACCGCCGGAAGGACGGCGTGCGGCACACCCCTGCGCGCGAACAGGAGGGCCATGAACCAGGTGCCGGCGATCCCGGCGGCCACGGACACCGTCCGCACGCCGAAGAAGGCCATCACATACGAGGAGAAGACGCTGTAGTTGGCCGTGTGCATCCCCCCGTACCAGGAGAGGTTGTAGGCCGCGCCCGGGTGGCGGGCGGTGAACCCCGACCAGGCCAGCTGTGCGGCCAGGTCACCGCCGCCGGTGGCCAGGACGGCCGCCCACACGCCGTAGAGGGGAAGGACGACGGCCACGGCGACGACCGGCACCCGGTGCCGCCGCCACCACGACGCGCGGCCCTCCGGCTCCCGGTCCCCCCGCGCCCCGTCCCGCTGCCGGGGAATGCGACCCCGGTCGACGTCCCCTGCCGCTGCTGTCCGCAACTCCCCGTTGGCATACACCCGGGCAACCCTAGGACAACGCACCCCGGCGGCACACGGGCGATATCCTGGGGAGAGCGGGGACCGGTGACGGTCGCCGCACGGCGGTGGGGCCCGCCGTACCCGAACTGCGGCGCGGATGCCGCCAACGGTCCCTACTTGCGTACGTGCGAGCCCGTGTCCGGCGCGGGCGCCCCGGCAGGTAGGAGACGTGTGTCCACGAAGAAGGCCCCCCACCCGCAGGCCCCTGTCGTCGCGGTGGTCGCGCTCGGCGGCGCGGCGGGCGCCTCGGCCCGCTACGGAGCCGCGCTGCTGTGGCCCACGGCGACGGGCGGATTCCCGTGGACGACCCTCGTGGTGAACGTCGTCGGCTGTGCGGTGATCGGTGTGTTCATGGTGGTGATCAGCGAGGCCTGGACTCCGCACCGCCTGGTCCGGCCGTTCTTCGGCACCGGAGTACTGGGCGGGTTCACCACCTTCTCCACATACGCCGTGGACATCGAGCGGCTCGTCGACAGCGGCCGGGCCCGTACCGGTCTGGTCTATCTGGCCGTGACGCTGCTCGCGGCCCTCGCGGCCGTGTGCGGCGGGGTGTGGCTGACGCGCCGCGTTCTCACATGGAGGCAGGCATGACAACGCCGAACACCACCCCGGGCCTGCGCCTGACCGTCCTGGCCGGCGAGTCCGACACCTGGCACCACCGCCCGGTCTGCACCGAGATCGTGCACCGGGCGCACGCGGCGGGTCTGGCGGGCGCCAGCGTGTTCAGGGGCATCGAGGGCTTCGGCGCCTCCTCGATGATCCACACCCAGCGGCTGCTGTCGCTCAGCGAGGATTTGCCGGTCGCGGTGGTGATCGTGGACACGGAGGCGAGGATCCGCGCGTTCCTGCCGCTGATCGCCGAACTGACCGGCGGCCCGGTCACGCTGGACTCCTGCGAGATCGTCCGCTCCGCGCCCGGTCCCGGCGAGGGCTCGTGAACTGGCTGCTGGTGATCATCGGCGCGGCGGTGGGCGCCCCGCTGCGGTATCTGACCGACCGGGCGGTGCAGTCCAGGCACGACACCGTCTTCCCGTGGGGGACCTTCACGGTGAACGTGAGCGGCTGTCTGGTGCTCGGCCTGCTGACCGGCGCGGTGGCCGCCGGCGCCGCGTCCTCGCATTTCCAGCTGCTGGTCGGGACGGGGCTCTGCGGGGCGCTGACCACGTACTCGACGTTCAGCTACGAGACGCTGCGGCTGGCCGAGGGCGGGGCGCGGTTCTACGCGGCGGCCAACGCGGTGGCGAGCGTGGTCGCGGGTCTCGGCGCGGCGTTCGCCGGTGTCGCGCTCGCCGAGGCGCTCTGGAGCTGACCGCTTCCGGCCGGGCACGCATGACCGCACACGCCGAGGCCCGGCCTCCCTCTCGGGGAGACCGGGCCTCGGCGTGTGACGGTGCGGGCTCAGACGTCCTGGCCGGGCGTACCCAGCGCGGCGGACGCCGCTTCCAGGGGGCTGAGCACCACGGGCGCGGCGGGCGCCGGGACGGACCGGCAGGTGAAACCGAGGCGCGAGAGCGCCCTGGTCACCTCACCGGCCGAGAAGTCGCGGCGGTCCTGCCGGGTGATGATCTCGCCGACCTGCTTGACGGGGTACACACGACGACTGATGATCACCGATTCCCCGGTGACGGGTTCGGGCTTGATGCCCTTCATCGATTCCTCGACCTCGTTCTTGAACAGGTCGAACGGGAAGCGGGCGATGACGCAGCGCATAGTGCCTCAACGGGATCGGGGGACGGAACCGGGCGGAAACGCGGATGTCGGTCAGGCGGCACGGTCGCCGGCGGAGCGGCGCGGTGCGCCACCGCCCCGCGGCTGGGAGGAAGCCGAGGACGACGAGGAGGACGGCGAGCGGCGGGCCTGGGCGGGCCGGCTGCGCCGGCCGCGGGAGGACGAGCCGCTCCTGGGGCGCTCGGACGGCGGCGAGGTGATGGTGACGGGGATGCCCGAGGGCGCCTGCGCACCGGTGATCCGGCTGAGCTCGGCCTCGCCGGAGCGGACCTCGGCGACCTGCGGGGTGATCCCTGCGTCGGCCATCAGACGCGTCATCTCGCGGCGCTGGTTGGGCAGCACCAGCGTGACGACGCTGCCGGACTCCCCGGCCCGGGCGGTACGGCCGCCGCGGTGCAGGTAGTCCTTGTGGTCGCTCGGCGGGTCGACGTTGACGACCAGGTCGAGGTTGTCGACGTGGATACCGCGGGCCGCGACGTTCGTGGCGACCAGCACCGTGACGTGGCCGGTCTTGAACCGCGTCAGGGTCCGGGTCCGCTGCGGCTGGGACTTCCCGCCGTGCAGCGCGGCCGCCCGCACCCCGCTGCTGAGCAGGTGGTCGGTGAGCTTGTCCACGGCGTGCTTGGTGTCGAGGAACATGATCACCCGGCCGTCGCGGGCGGCGATCTCCGTCGTGGTGGCGTACTTGTCGGCGCCGCGGACGTAGAGCACGTGGTGCTCCATCGTCGTGACCGCACCGGCGGCCGGGTCGACCGAGTGGACGACCGGGTCGTGCAGGTAGCGGCGGACCAGCAGGTCGACGTTACGGTCCAGGGTCGCCGAGAACAGCATCCGCTGGCCCTCCGCCTGCACCTGGTCGAGCAGCTCGGTGACCTGCGGCATGAAGCCCATGTCGGCCATCTGGTCGGCCTCGTCGAGCACGGTGATGGCGACGCGGTCCAGGATGCAGTCGCCGCGCTCGATCAGGTCCTTGAGCCGGCCGGGCGTGGCGACGACGACCTCGGAGCCGCCGCGCAGCGCCGCGGACTGCCGGCCGATCGACATGCCGCCGACGACGGTGGCCATCCGCAGCCTCAGCGAGCGGGCGTACGGGGTGAGCGCGTCGGTGACCTGCTGGGCGAGCTCGCGGGTGGGCACGAGGACCAGGGCCAGCGGGCGGCGGGATTCGGCGCGCTGTCCCTCGATACGGGCCAGCAGGGCCAGGCCGAAGGCGAGGGTCTTGCCGGAGCCGGTGCGGCCGCGGCCGAGCACGTCACGGCCGGCCAGCGAGTTGGGCAGCGTGGCCGCCTGGATCGGGAAGGGCACGGTGACGCCCTCGTTGGCGAGCGCCGACAGCAGGGGCGCGGGCATCTCCAGGTCGGCGAAGGCCTCGACGGCGGGCAGACCTGGGGTGATGGTCTTCGGCAGGGCGAACTCACCCTGCTTGGCGGCGGGGCGGCGGCCGTAGCCACCACCGGAGCGCTGGGCCGGGGCGCCGAAGCGTCCCTGGCCGCCGCCCTGACGGCTGCCCGGGGCCTGCGAGCGGAAACCGCCGCCACCCGAACGGGAGCCGCCGGAACCGGAGGCTCCACCGCCACGGGTGGTGCGGGAGAAACGGTCATTGGAGCGAGCTGTGCGATCGCGGTTCATACAGAACCTTTCCTCGATATGGCGCGTATCGAGGAATTCATTGCGGCGACGAGCGGCACAAGAATCGCAAGAACGGGCCGTTGGCATACGTGAACGAAGCCCGGCAGCCGGTCTTGAGCCGATACGGGCCCGGGAGAACCGGGTCCGGCGCTTCGCAATGACGGACGAACCGGCCCGGGGTGCGGGCCTGAAGGTCTCGTCACGGGGCTCCGGCGGACCGGTGGTCCGGGAGCCATGGCGGATCGTCCGCCGCACGGTGAAGAGTGCGGGTCCTGTGCGCTTCCCCGGCGGCTCGTGGCGGTGGTACCGGCACGGCGTGCACGGAGGCGGACCCGGGAAAAGCAACGAGCTGGGGCCCGCACCCAAGGTGCGGGCCCCAGCTGTGGATGCTCACTCAGCGCATAAGCGCCGGTGTCATCGGATTCACGCGGGGGTGATGTTCTCCGCCTGCGGGCCCTTCTGGCCCTGCGTGACGTCGAAGTTCACCTTCTGGCCCTCCTGCAGCTCACGGAAGCCGCTGGCGGCGATGTTCGAGTAGTGGGCGAAGACGTCAGCGCCGCCACCATCCTGCTCGATGAAGCCGAAGCCCTTTTCCGCGTTGAACCACTTGACGGTGCCAGTAGCCATGTTTTATCTCCTTTTGGGGCAGAGCCCGGGGACTGGCACTGTGCCAGTCCCGCGTCGCCGCGATGATTACCCCATCCGGATAATGAGCCGGAAAATACAAAAGCGCACCCACCGGCCCATTTAGCCGAGGAGAGCACTTGGAGTCTTTGGGAACCACAACTGCAACTGAGATCTACAGTAGCACAATGAATGCGAGCAGGCGCGGCAAGTAATTACACTCCGCCCGGCGCGTCATAAACCTTCACCGGGCATTGCATAAAATTCTGTGCTTGCGGCTATAGATATTCGCCTCTCCGTGCTACGGCCTCTCGGGGCCGGCACCCCGCCCTTCCCCCGGCCCTGGCGCGGGAGAAGGGCGCACGGGGCAGCCGCGCGTGAACCTCGGCGCGATCAGCTCAAAGGGGCGAAGCGCCAACTCCACCCCGCCGCAGTGGAGTTCAGCCGCCGTCGCATCGCCCGGCGGGCGCTCCGGCAGATCGCACGCCGTGACACCGCCTGCTTCGAAGCCGGCGGCGAGCCGGACCTTGGCGCGACCGCCTGTCGACTCATAGAGGCCCGCGACGGGGGTCGCCGCTCGCGCCGTCCGCCGGTTCGACCGCGCTCACGACAACCGCGTCGTCGTCGACGGCCGCCGGCGGGCCGCCTCCCGCTCACCGGTGACCCGGCGCCCGGCAGGTCGATGCGAAATCCCTCGCGGGCCGCGTCGCCGATCGCCGCACCGGGCACGAGCGCGTTCCGGAAGCGGTGCCCGCCCCGATCGGTCTCCGGGCCGGGGCCTCCGCGCGCTGAGCCGGGGCCGCGGATCAGGCCGTGTCGCGGCCCGGGGCGGGGTGGCGCAGCTCCTCGTTCAGCCGGAGCGCCTCTTCGAGCTGGTCCTCCAGGATCACGATGCGGCACGCGGCCTCGATCGGCGCCCCGGCGTCGACGAGCTCACGGGCGCGCGCCGCGATGCGCAGCTGATAGCGGGAGTAGCGCCGGTGGCCACCCTCGGAGCGCAGCGGGGTGATCAGCCGCGCCTCACCGATCGCGCGGAGGAATCCGGGCGTGGCGCCGATCATCTCGGCGGCGCGGCCCATGGTGTAGGCGGGGTAGTCGTCGTCATCGAGACGGTCAGTGGCGTGCGGAGGGGTGTCGGGGGGCATGTGCACCTGCCGCGTATCGCTGACTTCGTTGACCGAACGAGAAACTCTCATTGTGCGAGCCATCGTCTCTAGCATAGCCGCGATAGATTTCCCGGGCCGGACGGGGGAAATAACCTGGTCCGGACCGCTCCCGGCCCTGTTCGGCCCAGCGCCGCGACCGTCACCCGGCCGGCGCCCGGAGCCGCCGTCGCCGCACTCTCCGGGAGGACCGACCGGGGGCTCGCCAAGAACACTGACCGGCCGGTCAGTTGATGGCTGCCTGACCAGGGGCCATAATGCAGGCGTAGCCCTTCACGCATCCCCCGTCGTGAAGGGCTACACCCATGTGCGCGCCGGGCCTTCCCGTGCGGGCCGGGTTCGCGCAGGAGTCTTCACGGGCAAGGGACTCCCCTCGTGGTCCCCTGCCCATGTTTTTTCGAGTTAACAGTGACTCAAAGTGTTTGCGCAAGCCCGCTCCGGACACCGGAGCAAGATGCTCCACTTCATCCCTTTCCGGTGTGCCATCAGGCATCCCGGGCCGCGGACGCGGCGTCGGGGTTCGTTACAGTACGAGCCCGTTGACCGAATCGAGCACCGCGCGGAGCCGGACAGACACCCGTGCGGCGGACGTGAACGTGGGGGCCGGATGGACAACGGTGAGGAACGCGCGCCGGAGCTGCGAACGCTGCGGCAGAAGGTCGAGTACATGGTCGAGAAGACCTTTCCCGGCCGCAAGATCTCGGGACGGGTCTTCGCCGACCTGGTCAAGGAGCGCGGCGGGTCCCTCTCCCACAGCTACTTCTCCAACATCCTGGCCGGCAAGGTCACCCAGCCGTCCGAGGACATCCTCAAGGCGCTCGGCCTCGGCTTCGGCGTGGACTGGCGCTTCTTCAAGGAGGAGTCCGAGGTCGTCGACGACGTCGTCGCGGGCCTGCAGTTCCTGGCGAAGCGGCGTACCGGCGAGATCAGCGGGCTGGCCGGGCGCGGGCTGGACGAGGACGGACTTCCGCCCGAACTCCTGCAGTTCGCGCTCGCCCTGCTGAAGGACGCGGAGGACCGGCAGCCACCGGCCGGCGGCGGACCACGGGGTCAGTGAGGTGTCCATGCGTGAGCTGCGGAAGGAGTGCGAGGCCGGGCTTGCCGGACTCCCGCTGCCCTCCCCCTTCACCGTCGAGGGGCTGGTGGCCAACATGGAGGCGGCCCGCGGCCGCACCATCGTGCTGCACGAGATGCCCGACCGGCTCGCCCGCGTCAACGCGGCCTGCGGGCTGCGGCTGAAGGCCGGCGGGACCAGCGTCGTGCTCTACCGCCGGCGCCCCACCGCGTACCAGACCCAGCACGTCATCCTGCACGAGCTGTGCCACGAGTGGTTCGACCACGGCACCTCGCTGGACGCGGAGCAGTTGCGGCGGCTGCTGCCGGTCTTCGACACCTCCCTGATCGCCCGGGTCGTTGGCCCGGACGCGCTGGGCAGCCCGGACGCCGTGCAGGCCCGCGCCCAGTACGACACCCATGACGAACGCATGGCCGAATTGGGCGCCTCACTCATCCCCCGCATGGCGAGGGACGTGACGAGCGATGACATGGTGGGGCGGCTCGCCAACTCGCTCTCGCGCCCGGTCGCCCACCGCCGCCGGGGCCTGTTCCGCCGTTCGTAGCACCGCGTTTCCCCCGATCCCCCCACCCCGAGGACTTCTGCCGTGACCCCGCTCGACGTCGCCGGCTATCTGATAGCCGTCCTGATGACAGCAGTCGCCGTGTGGCGCATGCCGGCCGCCCTGTGGGGCGACGAGGAGGACCGTCGCCGCCGGGCCCTGTGGGGCTGTTACGCCGGATTCGCCGCCGCCCTGTGGACCAAGACCCGGGCCGTGCGCATCGGGCTCAACGACAGCCCGGTCACCGATCTCTCGGTGCTGATCAAGCACTACACGGCGACGGTCGCGATTCTGGCCATTCTCAGCTACATCGTCGCGATCTACGGCCAGTACGCCGATGCCGGGGCCGTCCCGCGCCACGTACGGTTCGCGCGGATGATCCAGCAGGTCGCGGCGAAGGCCTCCGTCGCCACGCTCGTCCTGCTGACGGTGCTGTTCTTCACCGTCGTCGACCGGTCCACGCCGTCGGACCGCTTCGTCGCCGACCACGCGGGGCAGTGGGGGGCGACGCTCTACATGAGCGTGTTCTACCTCTATCTCGGCGCCGCCTCCGCCGTCTGCGCCTACCAGTGGGCGCTCGCCACGGCGAGCGCCGGGCGGCGCCATCTGCGGGTGGGCCTGGGGATGATGACGTTCGCCATGTTCATCGGGGTCGGCTACACCGTCAGCCGGACGCTGTTCCTCTGGGTCAGCGTCGTCGACCAGCCCGGCGAGGCCTTCGCGCTGCGCTTCGACGAGATCACCGAGGCCTCGCAGGTGGTGCTGTTCGCCTTCTTCGCGATCGGCGCCTCCATCCCCGCGTGTCGCAACGTCCGCCGCCGGGCGACGCTCTGGCGCGCCCAGGTGAAGCTGCATGCCCTCTGGTACGAGCTGATGACGGCCTTCCCCGACCAGCCCTTCGACCCCCCGGCCCCGCTGCTGCGCGAGCTGTCCCGGTTCGGCACCCCGGCCGACCTGCGCGTCGACCGGTGGGCCGCGGACATCGCCGACGCGGTGGAGAAGCTGCGCCACTACGTGCCCGACGCGCTGCTGCCGGCCGCCGAGGCCGCCGCCGCGGACGGCGGTGCCGGCCGGGAGCGGACCGGGCCGCTGGCCGACGCCTACTGGATCAAGGCGGCGCTCGCGGCCCGGAGCGCCGGGACGCCGGCGGGCGACGCTGCCGCCGTCGGCACCCAGCACGCCACCGACCAGGACGGCGAGGTCGCCTGGCTGGTCCGGGTGGCGGCGGCGTACCGCACGGTCGCACCGGAGCGGGCCCGGCAGGTCCTCGCAGCGTCCGCAGCGGTCCAGGAGCAGGAGCAGCAGACATGAGCACGAGCACCACCCACGAGGCGGGCGCGTCCACCGCACGCACCGTGACCGACGTCTTCCAGCCCCGCAACGTCCTGCTGGCCGGCATGCTCGCCATCGGGCTGGCGGCGGCGGGCCACTGGACGGGGCTGCTGTGGGGACTCCTCGGCGCCCTGTGCGCGGGGCTCGTCCCGGCCGGCTACATCGAGTGGGAGCGCGGGCGCGGCACCTGGGGCGACCGCCATGTCGTCGACCGGACCAAGCGGGCCCCGATCTTCCTCGTCATCCTCGGCTCCATCGGCACCGGTTCGGCAGTCATGGTGCTGGGCGGCGCCCCGTCGGGCATCCTGACCGCGATGCTCGGGCTCTGGGTGATGACCGTCGTCCTGCTGGCCGTCAACACGGTGTGGAAGATCTCGGTGGACGCCTCGGTCGCCTCGGCAGCGGTCGCGCTGCTCGCCGCGGTGCACTCGCCGTGGTGGCTGTTCGGATACCTGATGACGGCGGCCGTGTGCTGGTCGCGGGTGGCGCTCGGCTACCACACGGTGGGCCAGGTGACGGCCGGGACGGCGCTGGGCGCGGCGACGGCGGGCGCGTTCCTGTTCGTGTGAGCGGGGCCCGGCGTCGTTGAACGGGCCGCGCGCGGGGTCCATGGTGGTGCCGTGCCGACATTCGAGATCACCACAGCAAGCGCGGACGACATCAGGATGATGGCGGACTGGGCCCATTCCGAAGGCTGGAACCCCGGACTGACGGACGGTCAGGCGTTCTTCGCCGCCGATCCGTGCGGCTTCCTGATCGGCCGCCTCGACGGGGTGCCCGCATCCTGCGTCTCCGTGGTCCGTTACGGCTCCGGCTTCGGCTTCCTGGGCTTCTATCTGACCCGCCCTGAACTGCGTGGCCAGGGTTACGGGAGCCGTATCTGGGCCACCGGGACGGCCCGGCTGGCCGGGCGGAACACCGGCCTCGACGGAGTCGTCGCGCAGCAGCCCAACTACCGGAAGTCCGGCTTCAGTCCGGCCTGGACGAACCTGCGGTACGAAGGACTCGTCCCGCTCGACGTCGCTCCGCCGCCCGGCGTCACGCTGGCGGACGCCCGCACGCTGCCCTTCGGCCAGGTCACCGCGTACGACCGCCGGTTCTTCCCGGCGGAGCGGGACGGCTTCCTCGCGGCCTGGACGACCACGCCCGGGCGCACCGCGCTGGTCGCGCTGTCCGAGGGCGAGGTACAGGGGCTCGCCGTGCTGCGCGCCTGCCGCACGTCATCGCGCATCGGCCCGCTGTACGCGGCGACTCCGGAGATCGCCCGTGCCCTGGTGAGCGCGCTCGCGGCCACCGATCCGTCCGCGCCCGTCGCCGTGGACGTACCCGACGTGAATCCGGCGGCGGTGCGGCTGGCCGAAGAGCTGGGGCTCACCCCGTCGTTCGAGACGGCCCGCATGTACACCGGACCGGCGCCGGACGTCGATCACAGCGGGCTGTTCGGCATCACCAGTCTCGAACTGGGGTGAGCGGCGGGCCCGGGACTCAGCCCGTCACACAGCCGCTGCCCGGGACCTGCCGGGACCGTGAGGCCATCACCGCGATGTCGTCCTCGGCGCCCGGGCCGAACCGCTCCAGCACCGCGTCCAGCAGCTCCTCCAGACCGCCGCTCTCCGGCAGGCTCAGTTCGCTGAGCCTGGCGACGGACACATCGATGTCCTCGCCACGCCGTTCCACCAGTCCGTCGGTGTACATGAACAGCACGGTTCCCGGTCCGCACTCCAGCCTCGTCGTCCGGTAGCCGCCGAACCCGGTGCCCAGCGGCGGGCCGGCCGGCACATCGCCCAGCCAGGTCCCGGCCGGTCCGGGATCGATGAGGACGGGCGGCAGATGGCCGGCGCTCGACACCTCGCACAGCACGCCGGACCGGTCGACCACGGCGAGCAGACAGGTCGCCGCCCGGTCGAGTCCGGACCGTTCGACCATTCGGTCGAGCTGCTCCAGGATGCGGTGCGGCGGCAGTTCCTCGTCGGCCAGCAGCCGCAGCAGCGAGCGGTAGTGGCTCATCGCGACGGCCGCCTCGACGCCGTGTCCCATCACATCGCCCATCGCCTTGAGGTGGCGGCCGTCGGGCAGCGGGATGACGTCGAACCAGTCGCCGCCGACCAGCACGCTCCGGTCGGCCGGCAGATAGCGGGTGGCGACCTCGATGTGCGGGTGCGGCGGGCGCGGCTCGGAGAGCAGCGAGCGCTGGAGCTCCAGGGCGATGGTGTGCTCATGGGTGAAGCGGCGCGCGTGGTCGAGGTCGACGGCGACCCGTCCGGCGAGCTCCCGGGCGACGACCACGTCCTCGTCCGTGAAGACGGGCGAGTCCCCGGCCCTGACCAGGCCGAGGACGCCGATCGGCTGGCTGCGCACGGCGACCGGCACGATGACCGCGGAGTGCATGCCGAGGGCCCGGTAGGCGGCGACCCGTTCGGGTGAGGCCGCGGCGCGGCCGAGCTGTTCGTCGCTGGTGAGGTTCTCGACGACGGGCTGGTTGGTGGCCAGGCAGCGCGGTACGGCCGAGTTCTCCTGGTAGTCGATGTAGTCGCCGGGTCCGCCGAACCGCTCCAGTTGTCCGCGCAGCCCCGGCACCGCCGTCAGCGCCGCCCGCCGCAGCCGGACCACCCCGGGCGGCGCGGGGCGCACCGGCGGGGCGACGTCCCGCGGGAAGACCTCGACGGTGGCCAGGTCGGCGAGGGCGGGAACGACGAGGTCGACGAGTTCGGCGCAGGTGGTGTCCATGTCGAGGGTGGTGCCGATCCGGGTGCTCGCGGTGTCCAGGAGGTTCAGGTGGCGCTGCGCCTGGGCGAGCCGGCGCTGGTCCTCGTCGGACGCCTTGACCTCCAGCACGATCCCGGCGATGCCCACGACCCGCCCGGCCACCTCCAGCCGGTGGTAGGCCCCGTGCCAGTAGCGCGTGGCGGTGCCGGACGCGGCGGGGGTCCGGCCGCTGGAGGTGATCTCGCGCGCCCGGCCGTCGGCGAGGACCGCGCGCATCAGGTCCTCGCGCGCGTCGACCTCGGGAAGCACCTCGGAGACCGTACGGCCCATGTGTGCGGCGGCCGGGATGCCGTTGAGCCGTTCGAGGGCCGGGTTGACGTAGAGGTAGCGCAGCCGGGTGTCGAGGACGCCCACCCCTGCCGTGGTGCCGTCGATGAGGGCCGCGAGCGCCACGATGTCGAGCGGCGACGGGATGTCGGCGTGCGCATCGGCCAGCAAGGCAACCTCCTGGGGCAGGGCGCGGGCCACCCGACTGCCCGGCCCTTCATCGTCGGACGGCCGCCCCGCCGCCGCATCCGCAGACCGCCCGCCCCACCGTCGGTGCAACGGCATCGCGGCGGACCCCACGCCGGGTTCCGGCTTCCCCCGCGGCACCGGCGCCGCGGACACCGCCGCACGGCCGCCCGCCGCCACCGCGCACACGAGGAACGCGTCCGCGAAGCCGGTCACCGGACTGATCGGGGGCTGGTCACCCCGGCCCGCCGGGGCGGAGCACTCGGTCCAGGTCCGCCGTCCCCTCGTCGGCCGTGGCCCCCGGAGGCAGCCGCAACGCCTCGGCGACGGGGCCGGGCAGCGGTGCGCGGTCCAGCAGCCCGGCGACCAGAGCGGCCGTCAGACGGTGCCAGGCTCCGGCGCGCCGGAGCATCGCGTGGTCGCCGCCCGGCACGGTGACCAGGCAGGTCCGGGCGCCGCCCTTCCTGGCCCGTTCGGTGAGCGCGCGGGAGTCCGCAGGGTTCGTGACCCGGTCGTCGGTGCCGTGCACCAGGACGACGTCCCGTCCGGCGAGTTGACCGGTCCGGTCGCCCGGCGGGCACCACGGGGCGAGGCCGACCACGCCCCGTACCAGCGGATGCCCGGCGGCGGCCAGAGCGGCCCGGCCACCCATCGAGTGCCCGAGCAGTACGACCGGGATCTCGCCCGCCGTACGCCGCAGCACGTCCAGGGCGCGTACGGCATCGTGCAGCGGATCCGCCCGGTCCCCGTTCCACCCCCGGTGCCCGTACCGGACCGCCCGCACCAGCACCTCCCGGGGCAGCGCGCCCCGCAGGACGCGCGCGAACGGCCGCATCCGCACCGCGGGCAGGTTGAACGGGCCGGGCGGCGGCACCCCGAGGCCGGTCTCCCGGCCGCCGTGCAGCAGGAGTACCGCGGCCTCCGGCGGGCCTGGTTGCGTCATGCGTACCTCCGGGTGCGGTGATCGGATCCGTACCGAGCATGCTGTACGGGCACGGGCAGCTCCCGCACGCAGCGCCGCTCCCCCAATTGCCGGACCCGCAAAGGACATCACATGCGATCCTCACTCCACATCGGCCAGCAGATCCAGGACTTCACGCTCCCGGGAGGCATCCTGGACGGGGACTCCTTCGAACGCCGCGACTACACGCTCTCCGCCGCGCGCGGCCGCGCCCTCATCCTCGCCTTCTACCCCGGCGACAACACGGCGGTGTGCACCAAGCAGCTCTGCTCGTACTCCTCGGGCATGGAGACCTTCGAGGGGCTCGACGCGGAGGTCTGGGGGATCAGCCCGCAGGACGTGGACAGCCACGAGTCGTTCGCCCGTGCCCACCTGTTGCGGATGCCGCTGCTGGCGGACACCGGCCGCGCGACGGCCCGCGCGTTCGGAGTGGCGGCGCCCGGGATCGGGGTGCGGCGCGCGGTGTTCCTGATCGACGCCGAGGGGGTGCTCCGCTGGAAGCACGTGGCGCTGCTCGGTGCCACGTTCCAGTCGCTGGACACGCTGGCTGAGCATCTGTCCGGCATGGGTAACAGGTAGAACACTGCCGGGATACGGCAGTGTCGGCGGTCGGGGATGTATGGGACCATCCAGCCAGTTCGACGGAAATCCTCGGGGGATTCCGGCAGCCGGGAGGAGTGACCGCGTGACGTTGTTTCTCGGTCTCGGAATTGCGGGAATCGCTCTTCTCGCCCTGTCGCTGGTCTTCGACGGGATCCTCGAAGGACTCTTCGGGGGCTTCCTGGAAGGCCTCTTCAGCGGGCTGGTCTCCCTTCCGGTGATCGCCGGTTTCCTCTCGATGCTCGGTTTCGGCGGCGCCATCGTGCTCGGTACGACCGGCGCCGGCACGATCGCCGCCACCGCGGCCGGGGCGCTCGCCGGTCTGGTCGCGGCCTGGCTGACCTGGAAGTTCAGCCGGGCCCTGATGCGGGATCAGACCGACGCCACCCCGCGGGACGAGGACCTCGTCGGCACGTCGGGTTCCGTGGTCACGGCCATTCCGGCCGACGGCTACGGGGAGGTGCTGGTGCAGCTCGGGGGCCAGCCCGTGAAGCTCTCGGCGAAGAGTCCGGTACCGGTCGCACGCGGCGCCGAGATCTGGGTCGAGGCCACACTCTCGACCACGTCGGTCTCGGTCCGTCCCGTCGAACGCTGAGCCGGCTCACCGGCCCGCACGCCACCGCTCGCCACAGAACTGCCGTCCCCGTCGGGAGGCAGAGGGGGACAACCTTATGAGTCCAGTCCTGATCGCCATCGTCGGAGTCGTCGTACTCCTCGTCCTGCTCGCCCTCGCCGTCATCACGCGCTACAAGGTCGCGGGACCCAGCCAGGCGTTCATCATCACCGGACGCCGCGGCAAGAAGTCCGTGGACCCGGTGACCGGGCGGTCCAGCATCGACAACAGCGGCCAGAAGGTCGTCGTCGGCGGCGGCGTCTTCGTCGTCCCCTTCGTCCAGCAGAAGTTCACCCTGGACCTCTCCAGCCGGCACATCCCCGTCGCCGTACGCGGGGCCGTCACCCTGCGCGGGGTCAAGTCCCACCTCGAAGGCGTCGCGATCGTCAAGGTCGGCGGCAGCGAGGACGCCATCCGGGCCGCCGCCCAGCGCTTCCTCCAGCAGCAGGACGGCATCGTCGGCTTCACCCAGGAAGTGCTCTCCGGTGCGCTGCGCGCCATCGTCGGCCGGATGTCGGTCGAGGACATCATCCGCGACCGGGCCGCGTTCGCCGGCCAGGTGGCGGAGGAGGCCGAGGCGAGCCTGTCCGGCCAGGGCCTGATCCTGGACGCCTTCCAGATCCAGGACATCACCACCGAGGGCTCCTACCTGGAGGACCTCGGCCGTCCCGAGGCCGCCCGCGCCAAGCAGGAGGCGGACATCGCGGAGGCGATCGCCCGCCGCGCCTCGGAGCAGGCCCGGCTGAAGGCCGCCGAGGAGATCGCCATCGCCGAGCGGACGTTCTACCTCAAGCAGGCCGAGATCAAGGCCGAGACGGAGGCTGCCGCGGCGATGGCCGCCGCCGCGGGCCCGCTCGCCGAGGCCGCCCGCCAGCAGGAGGTCCTCACCGAGCAGGAGAAGGTGGCCCAGCGTCAGGCCGCCCTGACCGACCGCGAGCTCGACACCAGGGTCCGCAAGCCCGCCGACGCCGCGCGCTACCAGGCCGAGCAGGAGGCGGAGGCCCGCCGCATCGCCCAGGTCAAGGAGGCCGAGGCGGACGCGGAGCGGTCCCGGCTGACCGGTCAGGGCGAGAAGCTGCACCGTTCGGCGCTCGCCGACGCCGTGCGCATCGAGGGTGAGGCCGAGGCCGCCGCCATCGCCGCCCGGGGTTCGGCCGAGGCCGAGGCCATGCAGAAGAAGGCCGACGCGTTCGCGCAGTACGGCGACGCGGCCGTCCTCCAGATGCTCGTCGAGGTACTCCCGCAGGTCGTCGCCAAGGCGTCCGAGCCGCTGAGCGCGATCGACAAGCTGACCGTCATCTCGACGGACGGCGCGAGCCAGCTGTCGCGCACGGTCACGGACAACGTCGCGCAGGGCATGGAGCTCCTCAGCTCCACCACGGGGGTCGACCTCGCCGCGCTGCTCCAGAACCTCAAGGGCGCGGGCCCGAAGGCGAAGGTCCCGGCCCAGCAGGACACCGCCACCGAACCGAACGGCAAGATCGAGATCAGCGGCTGACGCCCGGCTCGACCACCGCGTGCCCGGCCGGTTGCGTACCGGCCGGGCACGCGTGTGTGCGGGGTCCGGAACCGGCCACGGAGGCGGCGGAAGCCTCCGGATAGGGTAATGCGGAGCTAAAGAGATCACCAAGGGCGTCAGAGACGCACATCGCTCTCCTCGGGAGGAAGCCATGGGAACCCACCGCACCACGCTGCCCGGAGTCGGTGTGCAGTACGACTACACCACCGAGTCGGGCCAGCACATCTCCGTCGTGGTCCACCACGACGGGCGCCGGTTCATCGGCTTCTACGACCAGGACGACCCCGATTCCTGTCAACTCTCCGTACCCCTGACTCCACAGGAGGCGACCGGCCTCGCCCACCTCATCGACGCGGCGCCGATCGACGCCGTGCGGACCGAGGGCATCGACCTGGTCACCGAGCACATCCCGCTCGGGACGCGCTCCCCGTACGGCGGCCGGCTGCTCGGGGACACCCGGGCCCGGACCCGGACCGGGGCCTCCATCGTGGCGGTGCTGCGGACCCACAGCGCGCATCCGTCACCCGGGCCGGACTTCCGGCTCGCCATCGGGGACACGCTCGTCGCCGTCGGTACGAGGGAGGGCGTCGACACGCTCTCCGAGATCATTGCGGAGGGCTGATCGTGCACGACACGACCGCACTGCTGGTGGAGCTCGGCTCCGTCATCCTGGGACTGGGCATCATCGGGCGGTTCGCCGGCCGCGTGGGGCTCTCACCCATCCCGCTGTACCTGCTGGCCGGGCTCGCCTTCGGCGAGGGCGGGCTGCTGCCGCTCGGGGCGAGCGAGGAGTTCACCGCCGTGGGCGCCGAGATCGGCGTCATCCTGCTGCTGCTCCTGCTGGGCCTCGAATACAGCGCCTCCGAACTCGTCACCAGTCTGAAGACCCAGTACCCGTCCGGCGCGGTGGACTTCGTCCTCAACGCGACCCCCGGCGCCGTCGCGGCCCTGCTGCTCGGCTGGGGACCGGTGGGTGCCGTGGCCCTGGCCGGGGTCACCTGGATCTCCTCGTCCGGGGTGATCGCCAAGGTCCTCGCGGACCTGGGCCGGCTCGGCAACCGGGAGACACCCGTCATCCTAGGGGTGCTGGTCATCGAGGACCTGTCGATGGCCGTCTACCTGCCGCTGCTCACCGCGATGCTCGCGGGTGTCGGCTTCGCCGGAGGCAGCATCGCGCTGCTCGTCGCGCTCGGCACCGTCGGCTTCGTGCTCTACCTGGCGCTGCGGCACGGGCGGCTGATCAGCCGGGCGGTGTCCTCCGACAACCCGGAGATGCTGCTGCTCGTCGTGCTCGGTCTGACCGTTCTGGTCGCCGGTGTGGCCCAGCAGTTGCAGGTGTCGGCGGCCGTCGGGGCGTTCCTCGTCGGCATCGCGCTCTCCGGTGAGGTCGCCGAGGGCGCGCGCAAGCTGCTGACCCCGCTGCGGGACCTCTTCGCCGCCGTGTTCTTCGTGTTCTTCGGGCTCTCCACCAATCCCGCGGAGATTCCGCCGGTACTGCTGCCGGCCGCGCTGCTGGCCGTCGTCACCGTCTTCACCAAGATCGCCACCGGCTGGTACGCGGCCCGGCGGGCCGGCATCGGATCGCGCGGGCGCTGGCGGGCGGGCGGCACGCTCGTGGCCCGCGGCGAGTTCTCCATCGTCATCGCCGGACTGGCCGTGGCCACCGAGCCCCGCATCGGGCCCATCGCCACCGCGTACGTCCTCATCCTCGTCATCGTGGGCCCGCTCACCGCGCGCTGGACCCAGCCTGCGGTCGAGCAGATCCGGAAGTGGCGCGGCAAGGACGACGGCCCGGCCGGCAAGGCCGGAACGGGCCCCGCCGCACCGGTGCCCGCCCCGAAGGAGGAGCCCGAGCCGGAGCTGGCCGCGTCCGCGGACACTCCCTGAGGCCCTAAACGGTCCCCCCGGGGGCGAGGAGGTCGGGCGCCCAGCCCAGGGGGTAGGCGTCCGCGCCGCCCCCGGGCACGGCCGGTTCGCCGCCCGCCGCGGTGAACGCCGTCAGCGCCTCGACCAGCGCGGTGCGCTGCTCCGGGGCGAGGCGTTCGACGATGGCGGCGATCTCCCGGCGGCGGGCGGAGGTGACGTCCTCCACCAGCCGGAAGCCCTCGGGGGTCACCCGCAGCGAGGTCTCCCGGCGGTTGGCCGGGTTGACCTGCCGTTCCGCCAGACCGGCGGCGATCAGCCGGTCCACCATGCGCATCGCGGTCGACGGGTTCACGCCGAGGCGTTCGGCGAGCGAGACCAGCTTGGCGTCCCCGTGCGTGGCGAGCACCACGAGCAGCCGGAACTGGGGCAGCGTCACCCGGTCCTCGACCGTCGCCAGCGAGCGGGCGGACACCGCCACCAGCAGCCGCGACGCCGTGAGCACCGCGCGCGTCACCGCGTCGACGTCGTCCCGGCCCGGGGCGGACGGTCGTTCCTCAGATGACTGTTCGTGCGCGGCCATGCCTCTTTGTACCGTGCGCGAGGGCCCTACTCGAATCCGGTGCCACCCGTGCCCCGGGGGCCCGTCGGTGCCGCGGTGCCGCCTGATCCCCGTGGCCCGTCAGCCCTTCCGGGCCAGCAGGTACACCTCCCGGAACTGCCGCCGGTCGGCCGGCTGCGGCTCGCGCACCAACCGGGCCGTCTCGGCCAGCCCGGCCGTGCGCAGCGACGCGGCGAGGTGGTCGGGCCACCACCGGTAGGCCGGTGCGACCGCGTGGTCGAAGACCTGCGTCGGGTACGCGGGGCCTTCACTGGCGGAGAAGCCGATCAGCAGATAGCCGCCGGGGGCCAGCACCCGGTGGAACTCCGCCAGGATGCCGGGGAGCTCCCCCGGCGGTGTGTGGATGACGGACCACCGGGAGAGAACGCCGCCCAGCACGCCGTCGGCGATGTCCGGCGCCGCCATGGAGCCGATGTCGAACCGCAGGTCCGGATAGGCGTGCCGCGCCGCTTCGATCATCGCGGAGGACACGTCGACGCCGAACGCGGAAAGGCCCAGGGTGTCCAGATGGGCGGTGACATGGCCGGGTCCGCATCCCAGGTCCGCGACCTGCCCGTCCCCGTTCGCGCGTACGTGCTCGGCGAAGGCGCCCAGCATCGCGCGGTCCAGCGGCCGGTCGCGCAGCTCGTCGCCGAACAGCTCGGCATAGGTGCGGGCGGCGGCGTCATAGGCCTCGCGGGTCGCCGTGAGGGCATTGTGTTCGACCATGGCCGCGACACTAAGGGCTGTCCCGGCCGCTGCGGGGTGCACCGAGGCCGCAACGGTGTCGAACCGTCACCGAATCCTTGACGCAGGACCATGACACCCACCTTTGGACTGTGCAACGTTTGCACAGTGATGCCTGAACCCGTACCTCTGCCCGGACCGCAGCGTCCGCCCCTGCCGACCGGACTGCGGCGCGCCGCGGTCCGACTGCCCGTCCACATGTTCCGCGCGGGGCTCGGGCCGCTGTTCCGGGGCCGTCTGCTGCTCCTCGTGCACACCGGGCGCACCTCGGGCCTTCCCCGGCGGACGGTGATCGAGGTCGTCGAATCCGCGACGGCCGCGGACGGCCGGCGGAGCTGGACGGTGGCCTCCGGCTTCGGCCCGGGCTCCGACTGGTACCGCAATCTGCTCCGTACGCCGCATGCCACCGTTCAGGTCGGGCGCGGGTTCCACGCCGTGACGGCGCACGTCCTGCCGGCTGAGGAGGGCGGCGAGCTGATGGCACGGTACGCGCCCCGCCACCCCAGGACCGCCCGCCGGCTCTCCGCGTTCATGGGGTTCACGGTCGACGGCGGCGCGGAGGACTACCGGCGGGTCGGCGAGTCGATCCCGTTCGTCCGGCTGGTGGCGAGCACCGGGCCCGGCCGCTGAGCCCGGACGGCCGGGTGTCTCAGGCCGGTGCCGCCCCGGTCTCCTCGACCAGGTGGGGGCGGGGTGCGCCCCGGCGGTAGAGGATCGCCGTGACCAGCAGGCCGATGGCGAAGAAGCCCGCCGACCACCAGTACGCGGTCGAGTAGCTCTCCAGCTGGGCCTGGGCGAGGGCGTCCGGCGTCGGTTTGCGGCCCACCATGTAGTCGGTGGCGGCGCTGGTGGCCAGGGTGTTGAGCAGCGCCGTACCGATGGAGCCGCCCACCTGCTGGCTGGTGTTGACCATCGCCGAGGCCACTCCGGCGTCCCGCGCCCCCACTCCGGCGGTGGCCAGGTTCATCGCCGTGGCGAAGACCATGCCGAGCCCGAGGCCCATGCAGAGCAACGGCGGCAGTACATGGGCGAGATAGCTGCTGCTCAGGTTCAGCGTGGTCAGCCACATCATGGCGGCCGCCGCGAGGCCCATGCCGAGCGGCACGATCGGTTTGGCGCCGAACCGCGGCACCAGCGTGTTGGTCGTCGTCACGGACGTCACGATCATGACGGCGACCATCGGCAGGAAGGCGGCACCCGTGGAAACCGGCGAGTACAGCAGGCTCTTCTGGAGGTAGTACGTCAGGAACAGGAAGACGCCGAACATGCCGGCGCCGGAGATGAACATGCCGAGGAACGAGGCCGCACGGTCCCGGTCCAGCACCACGCGCAACGGCAGCAGCGGGTGCTCCGCCCGGGTCTGCCACCACGCGAACGCGACGAGGAGCACCGCGCCGGCCAGCAGGAACCCCCAGGTCTGCACCGAACTCCACGCATGCGTCTCGGCGTTGGAGAACCCGAACACGATGCAGAAGAGCCCGGCGGAGACCAGCACGGTCCCCGGGATGTCGAGCTTCGGCCGGTTCGCCGGCGCACCGGCGGTGAGCAGACGCGCGCCGCCGACGAAGGCGACGAGCGCGAACAGCAGGTTCACGTACAGGCACCAGCGCCAGTCCAGGTACTCGGTGAGCACCCCGCCGAGCAGCAGCCCCACCGCACCGCCCGCACCCGCGATGGCGCCGTAGATCCCGAACGCCTTCGCCCGCTCCTTGGGCACGGTGAACGTCGTCGTGAGGAGCGAGAGCGCGGCCGGGGCGAGGAGCGCCCCGAACATGCCCTGCAGAGCGCGGGCCAGCACCAGGACCTCAAAGCTCGGAGCAGCGCCGCCGATGGCCGAGGCGACCGCGAAGCCGACCAGACCGGTCAGGAACACCACCCGGCGGCCGACCAGGTCGGCGATGCGTCCGCCGAGCAGCAGCAGCGAGCCGAAGGCGAGGGCGTACGCCGTCACGACCCACTGCCGGTTCCCGTCGCTGAAACCGAGGTCCTGCTGGGCGGAGGGCAGCGCGATGTTCACGATCGTCGCGTCGAGGACGACCATCAGCTGGGCCAGCCCGACCACGCCCAGCACCCACCACCGGTGGGAGGGCCCGCGCTCCTGTCCCGGCGCGGCCCGGGACGCCGCTTCGGTGGCCACCCGCCCCCGCCCGCCGTCCTCGGAGGGTTCCCCTGCCTGACGTGAATGACGGGCCATGGTGCGGATCTCCCTCACTGCACACGACGCCGGATCCCCCGGGTGATCACGCTAGGCGGAGCTCGGCCTCCCCGCATGCGGGGAGAGCCGCCGACGGGGAACGCTGCCGGAACCCGGCAGCGGGAGAGCGCAG
>NZ_JAELVH010000240.1 GCF_019399235.1 Streptomyces poriferorum
GATCCGTTCGGCCCCGCCGGAGCCGAGCGCCTTCCGGAACTCCGGGGTGAACCGCTTGGGCGACCCGGCCAGCGGAAGGCAGCCGTGGGAGCGGGCGGAGGCCGTCATGGCGCGGGCCTCGCTACTGGTCAGCGCGAACCGGGTGTCGACGTACACCGGCTTGCCGAAAGGGGCGAGCCGGGTGAAGTACCCGGGGTGGGTGCGGGCGTCGGAGGCGACGACGAGCAGGGCGTCGCACTCCGCGGCGACCTCCTCGGGGGTCGCCCGCAAGGGGACGCCGAGTCCGGTGACCTCGTCGGCGAAGGCTCCGATGCGGTCCCGGCCCAGCGGGAAGTCCTGCGCCGCCTCACCCTTCCAGGCACTGACGATCGTGCCGCCGGGGACGGTACCCGTGACGCCGTCCCCGAACAGGCGGACGAAGGAGGGCGCGCGTGCGGAGAGTCGACCCCGATCAGTCCGAAGCGCAGCGGGGGCGGCGCGTGCCTGGCGGTCATCCCTTGATCCCTCCGGCGGCGATACCGGCGACGATGTGCCGCTGCAGCACCATGAAGATGACGAGGCAGGGGATGAAGCTGACCAGGGCCGCGGACATGATGCCGGCCGTCGACACGGTCTCGGTGTTCAGGGTGGCGAGCCCGACGGTCAGGGTGCGTGCCTCGTCGGTCTGGCCCACGACAAGGGGCCACAGCAGGTCGTTCCAGTGCCACAGGAAGACGAAGATGGCGAGCGTGGCGAGGATCGGACGGATGAGCGGCAGGAGGATCTGCACGAAGGTGCGCCACTCGCCGGCACCGTCGATGCGGGCCGCGTCGAAGATCTCGTCCGGCAGATCGCGGACGAACTGGCGGATCAGGAAGACCGCCTGGGCGTTGGCGAGGGTGGGCAGCGTCAACCCCCACAGCGTGTTCACGCCCTCCATGCGGGAGACGAGGATGAAGGTGGGAATCAGGGTGGCCTGCATCGGCACCATCAGCGTGGCGACGATCGACCACAGCAGGGCGTTGCGCCCCGGGAACCGCTTGCGCACCAGGGCGTAGGCGGCCATCGACGCGGTGAGCAGAATGACCACCACCGACACGGCGGAGTAGACGAAGGAGTTCCACAGCCACAGGGGGAACTCGCCGACGTCGAAGATGCGGGTGATGTTGTCCAGGGTCAGCGAGCCGGGGATGGCGTGCGGGAGCGTCGGCGCGTCCTCCGGGGAAAGGGCGAGGACGACGACGGCCAGCAGCGGGGCGACGGTGAACAGAGAGATGACCGTCAGGGCGAGCGTCGGGCCGATCCGGCGACGGCGTCCGGAATGTCGCCGTTCCTTACCGAGGGTGGTGGACGGGAGGGTGGTGGTCACTGGGCGTCCTTTCCTTCGACGAAGCGCCGCTGGATGAGGGAGAGGATGAGCACGACGGCGAACAGGACCATGCCGGCCGCCGCGGCGTAGCCGAAGTCGAGGAACTTGAAGCCCTGGTCGTACAGGAAGTAGATGAGGCTGTAGCTGGCCCGGTTGGGTCCTCCGCCGGTCATCACGTAGATGGTGTCGAAGACCTGGAATCCGACGATCGTCTCGATCACGAGGACGAAGAAGAGTACGGGCTTGAGCAGCGGCAGGGTGACGTGCCGGAACGCCTGCCAGTTGCTCGCGCCATCGATGCGTGCGGCCTCGTGAACCTCGGCCGGCTGGGCCTTGAGGCCGGCCAGGAAGACGAGCATGGAGTAGCCGAAGCCCTTCCATACCGACACGAGGGCAAGACTGCCGAGGACGAGCCACTGGTCACCGGAGAGGAAGGGGACCGGGCCGAGACCGAGGCCGCCGAGTGCGGTGTTGAGCGGACCGTCGAGGTCGAAGATCCACGACCAGACGATGCCGGCCATGACGAAGGAGCTGAGGTACGGCACGAAGAGCACGGCCCGGAAGGTTCCGCTGAACCGCACGAGCTTGTTGAGCAGCACCGCGCCCGCCAGGGACACGACGATGATGAGCGGCACGAAGAGGACGACGTACGCACCGGTCGCGCCGAGGCTCTCCCAGAAGTGCGGATCGTCGAAGAGGCGGGTGTAGTTGTCGGTGCCGAGGAAGGTGACGTCCCCGTTGAGGCGGTACTGCGTGAGGCTCATGGCCCCCGCGCCCAGAACGGGAAGGAACTTGAAGACGCCGAAGATGACCAGCGTCGGCAGGACGAAGAGGATGCCGGTGACCGCTTCCCGGCGGCGCTGCCGGCGGCGGGCGTCCTGGCCGTTCGCGTCGGTGGGCGTCGTCCGGAGGCGGGACGGTCGGGCGTCTGAGGCTTTGCTCGGAAGAGTCTGCACGGACATGGCGGCCAATCAGGCGGGAAGGGTACGGGTCCGGGTGGCGTGCGGCCCGGTGACGGCGGCCGCAGCGCCTCCTCTTCGGTACGTCGTGGACGGTGCGCGACGCTTCGGTACGTCGTCGCTGCGCGGCGCTTCGGTGCGTCAGGCGCGGGACAGCAGGTCGCGGGCTTCGTTCGCGGCCTTCTTCAGGGCGTCCTCGGCCGACATGTCGCCGCCCAGCGCGGCCTGGATGTACGGGGCGAGGGCCGCCATCACCTGGCGGGCGACCGGCGAGGGCTCTCCGGGGTTGGCGTACTGGAGTGAGTCGTTCAGGGCCTTGAAGTCGGGCCCGCTGCCCGGCGCCTTCACGTCGGTGCGCGTGGGGAAGTTGCCCGCCGCCTTGTTGAGCGACGTCTGCATCGGCGGGGACGTCAGATAGGCGAGAACGTCGTACGCGGCCTGGCGGTTGTGGTCCTTGTTGATCGATGTCAGGGCCAGCAGACCGGGGTTGCCGTAGGTCGCCCGCACTGTGCTCCGGAGAGGCAGACCGAGGCGCACGTCGTCCTCGCCCAGCGCGGCCCGCATCTGGTTCAGCTCGGGCAGCGAGGTGACCGCGCGCATCGCCACCTTGCCCTCGGCGATCGGCGCGCCCTCCACGGCGGGGCCCGCGGTCGCGGCGTCCGCGGGGAGACCGCCGGCCTTCTTCAGATCAACCAGGAACTGCAGGGCCGAGACACCGGCCGGGGAGTCGAACGCGACGTCCTTGCCGTCCTTCGTGAAGACCGTGCCGCCCGCCTGCCACAGCAGGGGATAGTAGGAGAGGTTCAGCGTCTGCTCGGGGCTGCCGGCGTAGTCCATCACCGCTATGCCCTTCTTGGCCAGCACAGGGGCGGCAGCGAGAACGTCGCCCCAGGTGGCGGGCAGACCGAGACCGGCGTCGGCGAAGATCTTGGTGTTGTAGGCGGTGGCGTTGACGTTCTGGAACAGCGGGGCCCCGTAGAGCTTGTCGTCGAAGGTGGCGGCCTTGAGCGTCTCCGGGTAGAAGGACTTGCGGTCCGCGTCCACGGCCTCGTCAACGGGCAGCAGTCCCTCCACGCTTCGGTAGGTGGCCGCCTGATCCGGCGTGATCAGCGCGATGTCCGGCCCGGAACCCGCTGCGAGGGCCGCGGATATCTGGGCGTCCCGCTTGTCGAACGTCTGCAGCTCGATCTTCAGGTCGATGTCGGGATGCGACTTCTCGAAGCCCGACTCCGCCTGTTCCCAGAACTTCTTGCTCGCCACCTCGTCCTTGATCACCGGGTACATCCACACGGTGACCTCCGACTTCCCGTCCCCGCTGGAGGAGGAGCAGGCAGTGGCAGTGGCCGTCAGCACGGCGGCGGCGGTCATGGCCATGAGACGGAGCGGTGTGCTGCTCATGCGGTTTCTCTCTCTCGTTCTCGGACGGCGGCCGGGCCGGCGGTCACGCCGGACCGGCCGGGATCGGCAGGACGCTGTGGGGGCGCAGTCGCCCGGGCGAGGAAGGCGAGTGCCTCGCGGTGGCGGTCGCTCAGCGGATCGGCCGTGAGCAGGTCATCGCCGGTCTCGCTCATCCAGGCCAGCAGGGCGCCGGCCATCTCGAGCAGGACCGCGCCGTACGCGGGATCGGCGACCACGTTGCGGGTCTCGTGGGGGTCCTGGGCCAGGTCGTACAGTTCGACGGCCGTGCTGGAGGCGACGGAGGGGCCACGCAGGTCGGCCGGCAGGCTCCTGTGCACCCATGACTGGGTGGGGTCCATCGCGAGGGGAGCGTTGCTGAAGTTGACGATCAGCTTGTGGCCGGCGGACCGCACCGACCTCTTGGGGTCGTAGTAGATGTGGTGGTTGAGCTGACCGAAGGTGTACGTGCGCGTGGGAGCGCCCGTCTCGACGACCGGGACGAGGCTGTGCCCCGGAAGGTCCCCGGCACTCGGCAGTCCGAGCAGTTCCAGCAGGGTCGGCAGCACGTCGACGTGGCTGGCCTGGTCCGGTACCCGGCGCCCTGACCATCCGGCACGCCCGGGTACCCGCATGATCAGCGCGACCTCCACGCCGGGGTCGTAGAGGGTGCACTTGGCACGGGGCAGGGCCAGGCCGTGATCGGTGGTGAACACCACGACGGTGTCCTCGCGCAGACCGAGCGCGTCGAGACGGGCCAGGACACTGCCGACGCCTTCGTCCATGTGACGGACTGCGCCCTGCAATTCGGCGATCTCCTCGCGGGCGCCGGGGTCGTCCCGGAGGTACGGCGGGACCGTGTGGCCCAGTGAGTCGTCGGGGCGCACCGTCTCGCCGAGGAAGCCCATCACACCCGGCCGGTCCGCGTGCGACGGGGTGCGGTGCGGTTCGTGGAATCCGACCTGGAGGTAGAAGGGCCGGCCCGTTGCCGCCGCCCGGTCCAGAGCATCCGCCGTTCGTTCGACCACGACGTCGCGGTCGCCGCCGGTGCGCACCCGGTCGAATCCCAGCCGCGCGGCCACGACGTCGTCGGGCAGCACACGGGACTCGTGGTGCACCCCGACGAGTTCGGTCCGGTATCCGACCGTCCTCAGCCGGTGCGCGAGGTGGCTGCTCGGGTCGTTCAGGTCCCAGCCGAAGGGGTCATGGGTCAGCCCGAGCACACCGTTCGTCTGCGGATACGTCCCGGTGAACAGGGAGGCCCTGGCGGGGCTGCAGTGCGGTGCGGTGGCGAAGGCCGTCTCGAACAGGACCGACTCGGCCGCCAGCGCGTCGAGATGCGGGCTCACCACGGTGGGCACCTCGTAGGCACCCAGGAAGCGGCCGAGGTCGTGGCAGTGGAGAACGAGGAGGTTCGGGGTGGTGGTCGCGGTCATCCCATCCGCTCCAGGTCCGCGCGGCTCAGGGCGTGTACGAGCGGCTCTCCGCGGAGGTGTCTGCGGACCTCGTCGACCACGATCCGCCCGGCCCGCCGGCGGGAGTCGGCCGTGGCTCCGGCCAGGTGCGGGGTGAGCAGCACGTTGGGCAGGGCACGCCATCGGTCGCCCCCGGGAAGCGGTTCCGCGTCGAACACGTCGAGGGCCGCGTCGATCCGGCCCGGGGCGACCGCGTCGTACAGGGCGTCCATGTCGACGATCGAGGGCCGCGCCGTGTTGACGAACAGTCCGCCGTCGCGGATCGCGGCGATCTCCGCGGCGCCGATCAGCCCCCGGGTCTCGTCGGTGGCCGGCGCGTGCAGGGCGACCACGTCGCTGGAGGCGAGCAGTTCCGGCAGCGCGACACAGAAGGGGCCGAGGGGATCGGTTTCGGCCACGTACGGGTCGTACACCATGACGTCGGCACCGAGTGCCCGGCACGCCTCGATGTACCGCCGTCCGGTGCGCGAGGCCCCGACGACACCGATGACCGCTCCCCCGATCTCACGTGCGCGTTCGACCTCACGGGCCGCCTGCCAGGAGGCACCGGAACGCAGAGCGTGGTCCAGACGGTGAGTGCGGCGCAGCAGCGACAGGGTGAAGGTGAGGGAGAGTTCCGCGACGGCGGGCGCCATAGCGGCACCGGCCTGGGACACCGGGATACCGGTGGCCCAGAAGTCGTCGCCCACCAACGCGTGCAGCGAGGAAGCCGCGTGCATGACGAACCGCAGGTCGGGCGCGGCGGCCAGCCTGGCCGCGTCGAGCCGCGGGAAGCCCCAGGCGGTGACGAGGATCTGCACGTCCTCGGCCGCGGCCCGGAATGACTCCGGCGTCATCAGTTCCTTCGGTTCGATCTCCCGGACCTCACCGAGCGCGGCGAGGGCGCGCCTGATGTCCGGCGGGAAGAAGGCGCCCGTTTCGGCGGCGGGGACGCTCAGCAGGATGCGCGTCCGGCCGGACGGGCCGGAGCGGCCCCGCCCTGCCGATGTGGCACCGATCGATTGGCTCATGTGGCGGAAACTAGCCAGGCTGCGTTACTTTTGTCAATGACCGAATTAAAGTGCACCCCTGCGAGAATGCAGACTCCACGTGCCGAGCCGACCCGAAGGATCCGCCTGCGATGAAGCCACGCGCCGGGAGCAAAGCCCTGATCCGCGAGATCAACGAGGCCCTGGTCCTCGACATCGTCCGGGCCCACGGCCCGGTGGCGCGGGCGACGATCGCGACGCGTACGGGTCTGAGCGCCGCCACCGTCACCGGCATCACCGCCAAGCTCCTCCAGTCCGGCCTGCTCACCGAGTCCGACATGGTCCGGGGTGCGGCGGGCCGGCCGGCCCGTCTGCTCGAACTGGGCGGCGACACGGTCCTCGCCGCCGGCGTGCGCCTGTCGAGTACCGAGGTCTACGTGGTGCTGGTCAATCTGCGGGGCGAGGTGGTCGCCTCGCACCAGGAACCGCTGGGTACCACCACACGTCAGGACGTCGCGAAGACCATCGCGCAAGCGGTGGGTACCGCGACGGCCCGGCACGGATCCGCAGCGCTCATCGGCGTCGGTGTCGCCGTCTCGGGTGTGGTCGATCACGCGGGCGGGATGGTGCGCCACAGCGGATCGCTCGGCTGGGAAGGCGTGCCGTTGCGGGCCATGCTGAGCGAAACGCTCGATGTTCCCGTGGTCATCGACAGCTACGTCAACTGCGTCGCCGCCGGTCTCCTGCTGTTCGACACCGTCCTTGCCGGGCGGGATCTGCTGATCTTCAGCGTGGGCCCCAGCCTGGGGGCGTCCGTGGTCGTGCAGGGCCGCATTCACCGGGGCTGGAACGGCGCGGCCGGAGGCTTCGCCCACTCCCGCGTCGGCGGTGACCGCGGTGCCGCGGACCGGCCGTGCCACTGCGGCGCGGTGAACTGCCTGGAGACGTTCAGCAGCCACTGGGGCATCGTGCGCGAACTCGAGCGACGCCTCGAACCCACCGGGGACCTGGCGGAACGCGACGACGAGGTGATCGCCGAGGCCGCCGAGACCCTGGGCACCGCGATGGCGAACGCGTCGAAGATGCTCGGTCCCGAACACGTGGTCGCCGCCTTCACGAAGGAGATGAACCTCCCTGTCCTCGCCGGACGCGCGGAGGCCGCGTTCCGCCACCAGTACCACCACGAGAACACCCCTGCCCCCGACCTGGAGTTCACCTCTGCGGACCGGCCGGCTCTGGCCCGAGGTGCCGCCTACGTCGTCCTGGCACGCATGTTCACCGCGGACCTCACCGGTACGGGCACCCACGCCCACTGAGCGCCGGGCGAGCAGGCCGGCGCCTCGGGAACCGGAACAGGCGCTGGGCATCCCGGCCTGCGCCCGGCCGCCGAGGACAGGCCGGGGCAGGACACCCGCACCCGTCCCACCGATCGCCACGCAGAGCAGGCGGCCCTGGCCCGGGATCGCCGGAGGCCGCCGGGGTGACGTTCTCCTCGGCACCCCGGCGGCCGCCCGTGCGTCTCCTTCACGTCCTCATGGCTCGCTCAGCAGCGGCTGACGTCGATCCGGATCAGATTGCGCCCGCGGACGGCGTAGAACCTGCCACGCTCGTCCACCGCGGCTCGCGGGATGCCGTACCAGTCCGCGTCGAGCGCGACCAGGTCGGTGCGCGCGAACGTCTTGGGGTGGTAGCGGACGAAATCCGAGCTGGACGCCCCGTACACGTAGCCCCGATCGGCCAGCAGCGTCCCGTAGTTCGGCACCACCGGGCCATGGTCGGCGGAGTGGATCACCTTCCGGGTGCGCAGGTCGATCACGAAGAAGTCGCCCCTGTGGCACATGACGTACAGGTGATGGCCGAGCACGGTGAGGCCGGTGATGCCGGTGGGCTCGGACTGGGGCGTCATCCGCCACAGCTCCCGACTCCGGACCGGGTCCCACGCGACCAGGGTGCCGGCGGTCGCGGCGACGTTCTGGCCGCCGAGATAGGCCACGCCGTCGTGCGCGACGACGGCACGGACCATCTGGTCGTCATCGATCGGGTTGACGGCGACCGTGGTGGCGCCGCTCTTCGGGTTGTACGTCATCAGCGAACCGCCTGAGGCGTAGTCGGACTGCAGCCCGATCAGCATCAGCCGGTGCCTGTCGTCCCAGACGATCTGGTGCGGGCGGTTCTGCTCCGGCGGCAGATCGGCCAGCTTGCGGGCCCACTCGTCGTCGGTGCGCGGGTTGTACGCGAGCAGGCCGATCGCGTTGTACTGGGCGAAGTGGGCGGTGCCCTCGCGCAGCAGGACGTCCTTGGCCTCGCTCGTCGCCAGTACCCTGCTCTGCTTCCCGGTGCGCAGATCGTGCCGTGCCACCGCGTTCGTCCCACCGACGTACACGTTGTGCGTGTCGGCGGCTATGGACATCGCCAGCTGGGGCCCGATGGGGGCGCCCGCCTCGATCAGGTCCCATGAGGTGTCCGTGCCCGTGCTGGGATCGACTTCGAAGATCAGGCCGAAGGCCGAGACGACGATGACCTTCTCGTCGCGGGTCCACAGGCCCCAGATCTCGCCGAACGCGCCGTCCTTGGGCTTGATCTCGCGAAACGTCCCGGTGCTCAGAGTCAGTTCGATCAGCGCGGCGCCGTTGAAGTACATCTTGTCGCCGAGCTTGCGGGGCAGCCGGAGGAAGTGCTGCTCGCTCTGAAGGAGCGTGTACTGGGCCGGGTCGCCGGCGTCCATGACGGCGACCGCTGCGCCGGCGTCGGTGGTCGAGCACACATACAGCGTGCCGTCGTGGAGAGCGACGTCACGGACCTCCACCTGACCCGCGAACTCCTTCGGCAGGATCGATGTGATCTTCTTCGTGGCGCGGTCCATGACGAAGAGTCCGGCCTTGGTACTCGTCGGAGTGGCGCCGAGCGAGGCACCGGTGCCGATGTAGATCTTGTCCTCGGTCGCCAGCAGGCAGCGGATCATCGGTACGTCCGGATCGGGGATCGCGATCTCGGTGAGTTCACCGGTGGCCGGGTCGTACTGGCGCAGCTTGGGCTGCGGCTCCCGTCCGCCGAAGAAGATCTTGTTGTCCGGCGACACGGTGATCGCGTAGGGATCGAGGCCGGGGATCGAGTGGAGGTCCTCCTTGGGCGCGCCGTCCATGGAGAGATCGAGCCGGATGAAGCCCGGCCCCGGGGCGGAGTCGTACTCCCGGACCGCCGCGTACAGATACCGGCCGTCCGGGTCGACGGCGAGCAGCTGCGTACTGATCCCGGGCCCCTCGGTGACACTGGTGACCTTCGCGGTGCCGAAGTCGAAGCCGATGATCCGCATCGGATCGATGTTGCGCGAAGCGATGTACGCCTTGTCGCCCACCGGAATGGCAGCGGCGAGAGAGAAGTTGTTCACGCCCGGACCGAGGTCCGTGACCTGCACACCTGACCCCGGCGTCGCCCGGGCGTCGGTCGCGGTCAGGCCGGCGACGGCCAGCGCCCCCGCACCGGCGGCTCCCCACTGCATCATCTGACGTCGTGTGATCGATCCGTCCTGCATGGTTGTGTACTCCTTTGTGGGTTTCTGAGGATGCGCACGGGGAACCGACGGCTTTCCCCGTGGCCGGAGGGATCAGCCCGCGGCCCAGCGCAGGCCGCCCAGCAGATGGCCTCGGAAGGCCGGGTCGGTGTAGGCGTCGTCCGCGTGGCCCAGCGACGTGTAGAACGAGCGGCCGGCGCCGGACTCCTTGCACCACACCAGGGGGTGATCGGCGCCCATGGCGCCTCCCTCGTAGCCGGCTTCGTCGATGGTGGCGAGGACCTGTACGCCGGGGCGCCGCGGATTGCTCCGGAAGTCGTACCACTCGTCGTTCCAGTCCCACCGCGGCGGCAGATGGCGCATCGCCGGATGGCTCAGGTCCTCCACCAGCACGGTGCCGGACTGGAATTCCGGGTGGCCGGCGAAGCGTGCGCCGAGCAACTCCCCGTAGTACGGCCAGTCGTACTCGGTGCACGCGGCGGCATGGATTCCCATGAAGCCGCCGCCGTCCGAGGTCCAGCGCCGCAGCGCCGCCCGCCCGTCCGGGGTGAGCACGTCGCCACTGGTGGACAGGAAGACCACCGCACCGCGCCCCGCCAGCGAGGCGTCGGTGAAGACCGAGGGGTCCTCGGAGGTCTCGACGGTGAAGCCGTGCTCCTCCCCCAGCTCACGCAGAGCCGCCTGCCCGGCAGGGATCGAGTCATGGCGGTAGGCCGTGGTGCGGGTGAAGACGAGAACGTCCGACAGGCGGTCGGTCCGGGACATGCGGGCCCTCCGGGTTCTGACGCGTGGCGTGGTCGCGGTGATCGGCACTCTCGTGCGGCGGCGGCAAGGCAGCCGCCAGGATGCCGATCAGGCCGATGTGGTCAGGGCCGCCCGGGTCACGGGATACGCGAACTCCCTCCCGGTGCAGTAGCGTTCGACCTCGTCCAGCGCACTGCCGGTGATCCGCAGGAGCTCGCCGCCGAGCGAGCCGGCGATGTGCGGGGTCAGCAGCACGTTCGGCAGCGAGTACAGCGGCGAGGCCGCCGGCAGTACCTCGGGCTCGGTGACGTCGAGGACGGCGTGGATGCGTCCCGACAGCGCCTCGGCGGTGAGCGCCCCGGTGTCGACGAGGGAGCCCCGGCCCGTGTTGACGAGGGTGGCGCCGTCCCGCAGGAGCGACAGCCTGCGGGCATCCAGCAGGTGGTACGTCTCCGGCAGCGCGGGGGCGTGCAACGATACGACGTCGGAGCCGACCAGCAGTTCGTCGAGCTCGACGAGCCGGGCTCCCATCGACCGGGCCGCCTCGGGATCGAGGTGCGGGTCGGCCAGCAGGATGTCGAAGTCGTGGGGCCGGAGCAGCTCCAGCACCCTGCGTCCCACGAGGGACGCGCCCACCAGACCGATCGTCCTGCGGTAGTTGCCGAAGCCGGGGAAGTGAGCCGCCCAGTCCAGGGGGTTTCGGTGCTCCCGGTAGAGCCCGCCGATCTCCAGGACACGCTTGTTGGCGAAGAGGATGGCGGCGAGCGTGTATTCGGCGACGGGTACGGCGTTGGCGGCGGCCGCCGTGGAGACGAGGAGCCCGCGGTCCCAGCAGGCCTCCGTCACATGGTGTTTGACGCTTCCGGCCGCGTGCACGACTGCCTTCAGCATCGGCATGCGGGCGAGCACGGCGTCATCGAGGGGGCGGCATCCCCAGGAGGTGATCAGGACTTCGACAGCTGCCAGGTGGGGCACGTGGTCGAAGTCCTCGGCGACGACATGCGGATCGATGTCGACGAGACGGGTCAGGCGTTCGATCGCGGAGCGCGGGAAGAGGGCGTCCCGGTGCGGGCGGCCCATCGCGAACAGGGCACGCGGGCGGGGCGGATTGGATGACATGGGGTTCCTCGGGACGATGGCCTACTTGACGGCGCCGGCTGTCATGCCGGACTTCCAGAACCGCTGGAGCATCAGGAAGAGGACGACCAGCGGGACCACGGACACCAGCGATCCGACGATGGCCAGGAGGTAGTCCTGCGGGTGCCCCTGGGAGAGCGCGGAGGAGTACCAGACGTACAGCCCGAGGTTGACCGGGAAGAGGTCCTTGTCGGACAGCATCACCAAGGGAAGGAAGAAGCTGTTCCAGATCTGGGTGAACTGGAAGAGGAAGATGGTCACGAAGCCCGGCGCGATCATGGGCAGGGCGATCCTGCAGAAGGTCCTGAACTCGCCTGCCCCGTCCACGCGGGCGGCCTCGAGGACCTCGTCGGGGATGTACGAGGCGCTGAAGACGCGGGCCAGGTAGACCCCGAACGGGAAGACGAGGCCGGGGATGAACACGCCCCAGAAGGTGTTCACCAGACCGGCTTCGGCAGCGATCAGGTACAGCGGGATCGCCATCGCCGTTCCGGGCACCATCACGCCCAGCAGGACGAAGGAGAAGAGCTTCTCCTTGCCGGGGAAGTTGAGTTTGTCGAACGTGTACCCGGCGGCCACGCTGAACACGGTCGCCAGCAGCGAGCCGACACCGGCGTACAGGACCGTGTTGAGCAGCCAGCGCAGGAAGATCCCGTCGTCGACCTCGAACAGGTACGAGAGGTTGTCGCCGAGCGCGAAGTCCTTGCCCGGGGCGAAGCCGTTGGTGGCGAACAGGTCCTGGCGGCTCTTGGTGGACGAGAGGACCAGCCAGAGCATCGGCAGGAGTGTGTAGAGGGCGGCGAGACCCAGCATCGCGGTCACACCGGCTCTGGACAGCAGGACCGACGGACGGTTCCCGGGGCCGCGCCGGCCCGGCCGGGTCCTGTCGGTCCGCTCCGGGGCCGGATCGAAGCCGGCGGGGGCAACGCGTGTCATGGTCTTGGTCACGGCTTGCTCCTGCTGCGCGAAAAGCGGGTGACGAGGAATGACAGCAGCGCGGCGAACAGTGCGATGAGCAGCGAGGCCGCTGCTGCCAGTCCGAAGTCGTTGTGGGTGAAGGCAGCCGTCTGGACGAACATGTTGGGCGTCCAGCTGCTGCCGATCGAACTGGAGGCGCTGTAGATGACCTTCGGTTCGGTGAAGAGCTGGACCGAACCGATCACGGTGAACAGCACGGCCAGGGCGATGGCCGGGCGGATCATCGGCACCTTGATCGACAGTGCGGTACGGATCTGGCCGGCACCGTCGATCTTCGCCGCGTCCAGGGCCTCGGTCGGCACCGCCTTGAGGGCGGCGTAGAAAATGACCATGTTGTACCCGATCCACTCCCAGACGGCGATGTTCGCCGCGGAGAAGACCGCGTTGTCCGCCGACAGGAAGTCGATGTCGAGGCCGCCTGCGCCGAGGAAGTCGATCACCGGGCTCAGACCGGGCGTGTACAGGTAGACCCAGATGAGTGCCGCGATCAGACCGGGCACCGCGTGCGGGAGGAACAGGGCCAGCTGGAAGAAGGTCCGCGCCCTGGCCAGCGCCGAGTCCAGCAGCAGGGCGAGGACGAGCGCGCCGCCGATCATCACCGGGATGTAGATCGCCACGTACGCGGCGATGGTGAGGAATCCGCCGCGGAAGGCCGGGTCCGCCAACGCGTGTACGTAGTTGTCCAGTCCGGCGAAGACCTCTTCCGTACCACCGAAGCCGAGGCCGGAGGTGTGGGTGGTGAACAGGCTCATCCAGCCCGCGTAGACCAGTGGGGCGAGGGTGACGGCGGTGAAGAGGACGAAGAAGGGGGCCAGGAGCAGTGTGGCGGTGCGGCGCTGGGCGCGGGCTGACGGAGTTGTCATACCGGGCCTTTCTCGAGGGAGCGGGAAGCGTCGGGGGCGGGAGCCGATGCCGGCGCCGGACTGCGGTGCGGGCATCGGCTCACCGGTTTCGCGTACTACGGGGCGACGTTCATCCCGCGCCGCTTCATGTCCTTCACGGTCGCCTGCTGGGAGCCGGTGAGGACGTCGAAGAGCTTCACCTTGCCCTGGGCGACCTTCGGAAGCTGATCGACGATCGCCGTGTTCGTGGTCCCCATGACGGGTCCCCACGTCCAGCCGGGCCGTACCGCCGCGTAGGACTTGCTGCCCAGGGCGTACACGTCCTGGCCGCCGAAGTAGTCGGTGGGGAAGGCGGCCTTGGTGACCGGCAGGAGCTTGGGGTCGGCGGGGAACATGCTGCTGGTCCCGGAGGAGACCCACGCCTTCATGCCCGCGGGATCGGTGGTGATCCACTTGATGAACTCCTGGGCGGCAGCGCTGTTCTTGGCGCCCTTCGGTATGACGAACGAGGAGCCGCCGTACATGGCCGAGGCAGGCTTGCCGTCCCAGGTGGGCACGGGGGCCACCGACCACTTGCCCTTCTGGTCGGCGACGGTCGCCTGCTGTGCCCCTGCGCACCAGCTGGCGCAGACGTAGGCGACGGTCCGGTTCTGCTGGACGCTCGTCCAGAACGGGTCGAGCGAGCTCACCGAGGTGACGAGGTCCTTCCGGGCGAGGTCACCCCAGTAGTCGGCGACCTTCCGGGACGGAGCGTCGTCCAGCGACACCTTCCAGGAATCCTTCTCCGTGCCGAACCACTGCGAACCGGCCTGCCAGGCCAGCGCGGTCAGCAGCCCCGGGTTGTCCGTGTAGAGGACCCCGCCGCGGGCCTTCGGGTCCGCCTTCTTCACCTGCGCGGTCATGTTCCGGTACGCGTCCCACGTGCTGGGGACGCTGATCCCGTGGCTCTCGAAGAAGTCGTTGCGGTAGTACAGCATCAGCGGAGCCGCGTCGCGCGGAACGCCCCACGTCTGGCCCCCCAGCTCTACCAACTGCCTTACAGACGTGGGGAAATGGTCCTTGACCAGGGGTCCGAGCGAATCACTCAGCGGCTCCAGTTTGCCCTGCGTGGCGAACTCCGGCAGCTGCGGGTACTCGACGACCGCGGCATCCGGGGCGGTGCCGGCCTTCACTGCGTTCGTGAGTTTGGAGTAGTACTCCTGGCCCGAGGGAACCGCCTCGAAGGTCACCTCGATGCCCGGGTGGGTCCGGTTGAAGGCCTTCGCCACTTCGTCGGAGCCCTTGACGAAGGACCAGAAGGTGACCTTTCCGGTGCCCTTCTCCGCCGTGGAGGTCCCGCTGTCCGAGTCACCACATCCGGTGGCGAGCAGGCCGACAGCTGCGACGGAGCAGACCAGCGCTGTCAGTCGTCTACGAAACATGATGTGCCACCGATCGTTTGCTTGGGTGTCACCGCAATCATTCGTTACGTACGACAGCGAGTCAATGCATATGCTTTCGTTTTTTGGTTGTCGAAACCATATGGCATCACTTGCTCAGACGTCGCTCCGGCGGTCGGCACCGCAGGACGCGCGGACCCGCAGTTCCGGGCGGAGCAGGATCTCGGCCAGCGGGGTGGCCGGGTCGGAGAGCCGGCGTACCGCCAGGTCGAGCGCCCATGCCCCGACCGCCTGCTTGGGGGGTGCGACGGCGGTGAGGGGGACGTCGCTCAGCTCGGCGACCTCGTCGTCGTAGGTGACCACGGCCAGATCCTCCGGCACGCGCAAGCCGCGTGCGCGCAGGATGCCGACGAGCGCGATGGCATCGATGTCGTTGTGCACCAGTGCGGCCCGGACCTCGCCGGATTCCACGGCTCGGACCACTTCTTCGAAGCGCGCGTCGGCCGGAGCCGCATCACCGGTGGTGCTGATGAGGAACTCCGGCCCCGGCGTCAGCCCCATGGTCTTCACGGCTTCGGCGTGACCGGCGCTGAGAAGAGCCGTGTTGGGGCTTTCGATCCTGGCGACGAGGGCCACCTTGTCGTGTCCGAGCCCGGCCAGATGGCGCACCGCGAGGGCGGCGCCATAGGCGTGGTCGGAGGCCACCTGCTCCAGCCGGCCGGCCTGTATCCCGGCCCTGCGCTCCACCAGCACGGCCGGCACCTCAAGGGTGCTCAGCCACTGCTCGGCCTCCTCCAGCGGGCGCAGGCCCGGGTGCAGCATCAGCAGCAGGCTGTCGATCCCGCCTGCCACGAGTCGGCGGACCTGCTCCTGGTTCTCAGCCAGCGACTCCCCGGAGACGGTCAGCACGACGCGGACACCGCGCGCGCGGGCCGCGTTCTGGACGCCCCGGATCACCTCCGCGTAGTAGTAGCCGCCCGGTGGAACCACCAGCCCCACGGCGTACTTCTCCCCGGCGGGGACCGGGACGGGGGCCGAGGCCTCGGCGGGTACCGGAGCGGAAGCGTCCGGGGCCAGCGCCGTGGCACCGCCGTGCACCCGGTTCAGCAGTCCCTGGCCGGCCAGCTCCCGTACGTCCTGACGCAAGGTCACGGCGGAGACGCCCATCTCCTCCGCCAGCGCCTTCACGGTGATCGAGCCCTGGCGCTCCACCGCGCGCAGGATCGCTTCCCGCCGCTCGTTAGCCAACACCTTGAGTCCTCTCTCGATGACGAGTGAGGGGTCGTTCTTCACTCGACCATCGAAAGATATCAATCAAAGGTCAACGATGGCCTGGAGCAGCGGATCCCGTGGCGGAGTCAGTACGACGGCCTGTCCTCGATGGCGGGATCATGGATGTCGCGGTCCTCGGTCCTGCCGACGGGCACGGGGGCTTGTCGGCCGTCGTCAGGTCCCGCCGGGTGGAGATCCGGCTTGTCTTGTTCGGAGTTGACCAGGACGCCGTGGGGGGGGCG